>CAZPLZ010000001.1:0-53172 GCA_964587525.1 uncultured bacterium
TGGGCAAGCGCCTACACCCTTCCCCCCTACCACCTTCGCCGGCATCAGGGGCTGCTCCGGTATCTCGTCATGCGCGAAGGCAAGCGCACCGGGCAGTTGCTGGTGATCCTGGTGACTGCCCCGCCGCCTGATCCGGGGGCGTTCGAGGCCTTGCTCGCTGAACTGGCTGGCCGGTTGAAGCCGCTGGGCGTGACCTCGTTTCTGTGGAGCGTGACGGAGCGTCAGGCTGACCTCGCCGTCGGAGAGATCCGGAGCGTGCTCTTTGGTGAACCGCACTTTACGGAGCGGCTGGGGGGGATGACCTTCAATCTCTCGCCCTATGCGTTCTTCCAGCCTCATGTGGAGATGGCGGACAAGTTGATCGAGCGCGCCCGGGAGCTGCTGGGGAGTGGCTGGGAGATGCTTGTGGACCTGTACTGCGGGGCGGGGGGCCTGACCTTCACGCTCGCCTCCCATGCGAAGCGTGTCATTGGCGTTGAGCTGGAACCGGCCGCCGTGGAGGACGCGAAGAGGAACGCGGCCCTGAACGGCTTGACCCATTGTCAGTTCGTGGCGGAGGACGCCTTGACGTTTCTCCGCCGCTTTTCCGACTACTCGTTCTTAGGTGATCGCTGGGCTGTGGTGCTGGATCCGCCTCGAGCCGGCATGCATCCCAAGATGGCGGCACAGGTGTTGCGCGTGGCGCCACCGGCTATCCTCTACGTCTCCTGCAGTCCAAAGAAACTGGCTGAAGATCTGGGAGTGTTGTCCCGGTCCTACCAGTTGGAGGAAATCACCCCGTACGACTTTTTCCCGCAGACCCCTCACGTGGAAGTGCTCGTCAAGCTCACGAGGAAGTAGTTGCAGGTCTTGCTACAATGGCACGATGTTTTTGACAAGTTTCTCAGCACTGGTGTGTGCAATTGTTATCCTGACTCCATCCCTGGCCCTGGCGGCGCCCCCACAGCGGTACATTCCCGCCCCGGCGGGTAAACCCTATTTCATGTTGAACATTGTCTTCAGGCCCTTTGTTCGCAAGTTTGGTTTCTCCGAGTTCAAGTCTTCGGAGACGGCGGACATTCACCCTCTCGACGCTGGCAAGCCCAGGCCGGGTACGCTGGGAAGCACCTGGGGGGCGAACACGCTCGAGATCGGGACCATGGCCGGTTACGGGGTCGGTTCGCTGTGGTTTCTGCGTTCCATGGACCTCTCGCTCTATCTCCCGTTCTACTTTCGTGACTACACGTGGATCCGCTATCTGGTGACCAGCGATTCGCCGCCGGACTTTGGAGCCGCATGGTCAGTGGCCACCCTCCACCCCAGTTTGAAAAAAGG
Organism: uncultured bacterium; assembly: GCA_964587525.1. Classification (GTDB taxonomy): domain Bacteria; phylum Oederibacteriota; class CAKKQC01; order CAKKQC01; family CAKKQC01; genus CAZPLZ01. The sequence goes on from CAZPLZ010000001.1 coordinate 1,315, forward strand.
AGCGGGCGGCAAGGGCATCGGTGATGTGACGCTCGGCGCGATGGCCCTGCTCTTCGGAGATCCCGGAGCCGGGTCCTCGGTGAGCGGCGCCCTCAAGATCTCGCTCCCATCCTCGCCGTCCGCGCACGAGAGCTTCGTGAAGATCCTGCACGGTGAGGAGACCAGCCTTGGCGGGGGTGCAGGGGTGCCGCGGCTGATCCCGGCCCTGTCCGCCATCAAGAAGGTAGCGGGCCAGCGCGTGTACTTAAACCTTGAATACGCCTTACCGCTGGGCACGGAAACGTTCTCGTTCTTTAACCCATCCCGTCCCTCCCCCCCTGGAGGGGAGGATGGCTCGTACACGGAATATACGGATTCAAACAAGAAGTTCGACGAGGAGATCAAGCTGGGCGGGACGATTCAGGGCACGCTGGGCCTGAAGACCACATTGAATTACTTTGGGGTGACGCCCGGGATCGAGGTCAACTTCAGAAAAATCCAGAAAGCCTCATGGAAGGAAAACGGTGTGGATGGCACGGCGCCGCCGCAGCCGTTCCCCGCTTCCCAGTATCCCACCCACACCCCGGAGTTCCTGCGCTATGCGGCCTGGGCGATCGGCGACCTCGCGCTCAAAGACAACACAGAGATGGGGATCGGGCTGGTGGGGACGGCCCGGATCGGGACGAGCGATCTGATCAAGTTTGGGGTGTCCTATATCACAAACTCCTTCGGGCCGGCCATCGAGTTCAAGATCGTGTTCATGAGCCTGTTCGTGGAAAAACCGGAGGATGAGAGTGTGGAGCCAGGCGACATACGGGTAAAGGAAGTAGAGTTCTCGCCGGTGCTCGCCGCGCCGCCGCCGCCCACCGGAAGGATTCGCATCGGGGTGACCCTCCCCGCGTTCGGGGTGGGGATCAGCCAGGAAGAGCTTGACTGGGTTGTCCGCCGGCTCCGGCGTGAGATGAGGAGGCTGCGCGGATACGACCTGATGTCCGAGAAGGAGATGGCGCAACTGGCGTCTCGCCCCTGCGGGGATGTGAACTGCGGCACCAACTTCGGCCGGGCGCTCAATCTGCAGGCGATGGTGGTGAGCCGGCTTTACCGGGTGGGTGATCCCCAAACCCCGGGCTCCGGGGGGTTCGCACTGACGGTCCAGTTGATCAACGTTAACGACGGCACCGTGTCTTCGTCCGAAGCGATCAGCGCCACCCGGCTGAAGGATCTCAAGCCGCAGCTCCCCGATCTCTTTCAGCGGATGACCGAGCAAGCTCCTCCGCTGTCTCCAACCAACTGATCCCTAGCGGCTTCAAGGATATGAGAGGACACGGGATCGTATTCGGGACGGATGGCTGGCGTGACCTCATCGCTGGAGGGTTCACCGTGGACCGGCTTTCGATCGTCGCGCAGGCGTTCGCTGACTGGCTGAATGTACGTCGCCGGCCCCGCTCCAAAGTCCTGGTTGGATACGACGGGAGATTCGGCGGGGAGAGGTTTGCCATGGCTGCGGCACAGGTTCTGGTTGGCAACGGGTTTCGTGCGGACGTGGTGTCCGGTCCGACCCCCACGCCGGCGGTGTCATGGTGGATTATTCAGAAACGTTACGCGGCGGGCCTCATGGTCACCGCGAGCTATAACCCGCCGGCGTACAGCGGGGTGAAGATCAAGCCGCACTTCGGCGGGTTGCCCGATGAAACAGTCATCGGTCCCATTGTGGCCCGGCTCGGCGCGCGGACACCGAAGGTTGGCGATGCTGGGGCGATCCAGCGGGTCACCTTTCTGAAAGCGTACCTCCGTCAACTGCGGCAATTCGTGGACTTCAAGGCGCTGAAACGCTTGAGGGGTGTCGTGGTGTCGGACCCCATGGGTGGCGCGCAGGCTGGGCTGCTAGCCCGGGTGCTGAAGGGAACCCCGCTCAAGGTGGCGGCGATCCATGATCGCCTCGACCCGCTCTTCTGCGGGCTTGAGGCGCCTGAGCCTGTGGAGAAGAACCTTAAAGATCTCAAGGAGGCGGTGCGCCGCAGCCGGGCCCGGCTGGGGATTGCGACCGACGGGGATGGCGACCGGGTGGGCATCGTGGATGATGGGGGGCGGTTCGTGACACCCCACCTGGTGTTTGCCCTGCTGTTGCTGTTCATGGTGCGCTTCCGCAAGCTGTCCGGCGGTGTGGTGAAAACTGTCTCAGGGAGTTATCTCCTTGACCGCATCGCACGGGCCCACGGACTTAAAGTTCATGAAACCCCGGTGGGGTTTAAGCACATCTGCAAGCTGATGCTGAAAGAACAGATTGTCATGGGTGGCGAGGAGAGCGGCGGTGTGGGGTTTCAGGGGTACATCCCGGAGCGCGACGGCCTGCTGGCGGGGCTGCTGTTCTTGGAGCTGCTCGCGAAGTCGGGGAAGAGCTGCCGGCAGCTCATCGCGGACCTGAGGAGGGAATTTGGCTCCTCGCACTACCTACGCCTCGATGCGCATCACGCGCATGCAGCAGGCGCGCTCAAGCGCCTTCAAGCGGATCCGCCCTCCCGCGTGGGGGGGGAACGGGTGGCGAGGGTGAACACCCTGGATGGGCTCAAGCTCATCCTGCCGGACGATGCGTGGCTGCTCTTCCGTGCCTCAGGCACGGAGCCGCTCTTGCGCATCTACGCTGAATCCAGTAGCTCCGCCAGGACCCGCCGGCTGCTCAAGGCTGGGACCGCCCTGGCTGGGGTGGGGCGACAAAGCCTTTAGACGGCTGGTGGCATGGGCGTAAGTCTCCTCAAGTTTGCCGGTTCCGGCCTGCTCGTGTACGCGGCGCTGGTGGCGATCGTGGCGCTGGCGCAGCGACGGCTCATTTATTTTCCGTCTCATGAGTATCCTGTGACGCCGGCTGATTTCGGCCTGCCCTACGAGGAGCACGTGCTCACGGCCGCCGATGGGGTCAGGCTGGCTGCCTGGTGGGTCCCGGCAGAATCGGCTGTGGCTCCAGTGGTCCTCTGCTTTCACGGCAATGCCACGAACATCTCGGGGATGATCGGCCATGCCGCAGTGTTTAAGGCCCGAGGGTTCGCGTGCCTTCTGGCAGAGTACCGGGGGTACGGGCGTAGCTCAGGCTACCCTACGGAGGAAGGTGTATATCGCGATGCCTCAGCCGCATACCACTGGCTGATGTCACGCGGCGTATCGCCGCAGCGCCTCATGCTCTACGGGCACTCCCTCGGTGCCGCGGTGGCGGCGTGGCTGGCGGCGGAGCAGGCCACAGCCGGCACGGTGCTGGAAGGCTCGTTTCCCAGCATCCACGCGATGGCGCGACACCATTACTGGTGGATGTATGCGCCGGAGGCGGTCATCCAGGACAAATTTCCGACCGCACGGCATGTGGCGCGGGCGCGCTGTCCGGTGCTGGTTGTGCATGGCGAGGACGACGAGGTGGCACCCTTCAAGTTCGGACAGGCTGTGTTCGCGGCTGCTTCACCGCCGAAGACGTTCTGCGCTGTGCCGGGCGCGGCGCACAATACCCTCGGCCTGGAGTTTCCGGAAGGCGCCGCGGCGTTCGACCGGTTTGTGGCGGATTGCCTGAGCACGGTCGATCCCCCTCTCCTTTCTCCCTCTCCCCCCAAGGGGGGGTGAGTGGTCGCGAAGCGACCGAGGCGCCAAAGGCAGGAGAGGGTGAGGGGGGAAGGTTAGGTTCCGATCACTCCTTCCAGCGGGCTGGAAGCCGTCGCGTAGAGTTTTTTCGGGATGCGGCCGGCTTGGTAGGCGAGCCGGCCGGCTTCCACCGCCAGCTTCATGGCCAGGGCCATCTTGAGGGGGTCCTTCGCCCCGGCCACCGCGGTGTTGAGCAGCACCGCCGTGCAGCCCAGCTCCAGCACGACCGCGACGTCGGAGGCGGTCCCGACGCCCGCGTCCACGATGACCGGGACCTTCACATGTTCCAGAATAATCTTGAGGTTGTACGGATTGCGGATGCCTAGACCTGACCCGATCGGCGCCGCCAGCGGCATGACGGCCGGGCATCCGAGGTCCTCGAGCTGTTTGCACAACACCGGGTCGTCCATGGTATACGGCAGCACCGTGAAGCCTTCGCGCACCAGCTCGCGTGCCGCCTCCAGGGTGCCGGCTGAGTCTGGCATGAGAGTCCGCTCGTCGCCGATCACCTCGAGTTTGAGCAGCGAGGTTCCCAGCGCTTCTCGCGCCAGGTGGGCGGTCAGGATCGCATCCTTAGCCGTGTAGCACCCCGCGGTGTTGGGGAGCAGGGTGATCTTCCTCCGGTCGATTAAGTCCAGCAGAGACGGCTGGCTCTTGTCCTTGAGGTTGACCCGGCGGACCGCCACCGTGACGACCTCGGTTCCCGAAAGCTCGTGAGCCTGCTGCATGATCTCGAACGAGGAGTACTTGCCTGTTCCGAGGATCAGGCGTGAATGGAGCTCCACGCTGCCGAGCCGCCAGGTGTCTACGGCGGGAGAAGCTGCTGTCACGTTCATCTGGAACGTATTGTAAGGCCGCGGACGGCCTTGCGCCTAGTGGATGATACACCATCTTTAAACTTCGCCACATGCGTGGGCGTACCTCGACGGTTCACCAGCTTGGGCAGCGACGTCGCGTATGGCGGCCGGGCCACCCCGCGGTCGGTGATGATAGCGGTGATCAGTGATCCTGGCGTGACATCAAACGCCGGGTGGGCAGCCTTGATGCCGTTCGGCGCGATCCGCGTCGTGCCCACCTGGACCATTTCCTGGGTTGAGCGCTCCTCGATAGGAATGTCCTCTCCACGTTTTGTGGCCAAGTCGATCGTCGAGATGGGAGCGGCCACATAAAAGGGGATCCGGTGTATGCGCGCCAGTTCGGCCAGGGGGTATGTGCCGATCTTGTTGGCGGTATCACCACGTGCCGTGATGCGGTCCGCACCGACCACGACCTCGCTCACCTGGCCGCGCTGCATGAAGTGCCCAGCCATGTTATCGGCGATCAACACGAACGGGATACGTTCCTGCTTGAGTTCCCAGGCGGTGAGTCGCGCTCCTTGCAGGTATGGCCGTGTCTCGTCAACGAACACGAGCTTGATTTTCCCCTGCGCGTGGGCGGCCCGGATCACACCCAGCGCTGTCCCGTACCCCGCGGTCGCGAGCCCGCCGGTGTTGCAGTGGGTGAGCACATTGGCCTGCGGCTTCAAGAGCCTGGCGCCCAACTGGCCCATGGCCCTGTTGGCGGCCAGATCTTCCGCCTCGATTGCGCGTGCCTCCTGCTCCACGCGGTCGCGGATCCGTGAGGGCGGGGCGGTGAGGATACCGCAGGCTGCGTTCAGAATCCGTTTAACAGCCCAGGCTAAATTCACCGCGGTGGGGCGCGTGCGCACCAGCTTGCCCGCGGCACGCTTGAGATCCGCCAGCAGGGCCTGGCCGGTGCGGCCTTGAGAGGCCTGCCCCGCCAGCGCCATGCCGTAGGCCGCGGCCACGCCAATGGCGGGAGCTCCCCGGATTCTCATGGCCTGAATAGCCTGGCCTACCTGGTCTGCGGTCGTACAGGTGAACCACCGTTCGCGGGCAGGGAGGGCAAGCTGGTCCAGCAGGCGCAGGGTTTTTCCAGTCCAACGCAGCGGGGTGATCTCCCGTTTCTTCATACTGACCGGGTACTTCTTCAATTAAAGGGGCAGGCGTCCTACGGCCTTGCGCATGAGCAGGGTCAGCTTGGGTTCCGCCTCCTGGGCGATCCGGATGATTTCCTGGATATTGGCGGGCTTCAGCGCGTCCGCCACGCACCGATCCGTGATCACCGAGACCCCTAGAACTTTTAAGCCTGCGTGCCTCGCCACGATGACTTCCGGTACCGTGGACATACCGATGGCGTCAGCGCCGATCGTGGCGAGCATACGGTACTCCGCCGCGGTTTCCAGACACGGTCCGGTCATGGCGGCGTAGACCCCCGCGTGGCATCGCAGCTTCTCCTCGCGCGCGATACCGAGTGCCAGCTTGCGTAATTCCTTGTCGTAACAGTTGTACAGGTCGGGATAACGGGGCCCCAGCGAGTCAACGTTGGGCCCGATGAGCGGGTTGTCGCCCATCAGGTTGATGTGATCCTCGATCAGCATGAGGTCGCCTGGGTCAAGCCGCCGGTTGATGGCCCCGGCCGCGTTGGACACCAGCAGGATTTTTGCGCCCAGCGCGTGCATCGCGCGCACCGGAAAGGTGATCTCCTGGAGCGTGTAGCCTTCGTACCGGTGAAAGCGTCCAGACATGGCCACCACGTTTCGGCCTTCCAGCGAGCCCAGCAGCAGCTTGCCGGTGTGGGTTTCCACGGTGGAGCGGACAAACCCTGGGATCTGCTCATAAGGAATGGTGGTTTCGACCTTGATCTCCTTGGAGAGCCCTCCCAACCCGGTGCCAAGAATAATGGCCACTTGAGGTTCCAGCTTGGTCTGCCGCCGGACTGCGGCGACCGCTTGTTGGACAGCTTCAGCGGTAACGGGCTGCGGACTCATGATGCGTTCTGTTTCTCAAATCGACAGCCACAAGGATACCATACCGACCTCTCCGGTCAAACGGCTTTCACCCCCTGGCTGGCTCGCCGGCCGCCCAGTCAGCGCGGGCGGGCGTCGAGAGGCGAGACCGATGCCCCCGGCGCGCTTGGTACCAGCCGGCACAGGCAATCATCGCCGCGTTATCGGTGCATAGGCTGGCCGGCGGCACTACGAGCGACACGCGGACATCTTTGGCCAACCGTTCGAAACTCCGCCGCAGCGCCAAATTGGCTGCGACCCCTCCGGCCAGCACGAGGGTCTTGGCGTGATTGGCCGCCAGGGCGGCCCGGGTACGGTGCACGAGCGCGGCGATCACCGCCTGCTGAAATCCTGCGGCCAGCGCGGCTCGGTCATTCACCTGCGCGAGCGCCACTGCAGTTTTGAGCCCGCTGAAGGAGAAATCCAGGCTGCCGTCTTTCATGCGGGCCACCGGCAGCTTAACCGCCCTGCGGGCCCGCCGGGCGAGGCGCTCGAGTCTGGGCCCACCGGGGTAGCCCAGCTTCATCAGCTTGGCCACCTTGTCGTACGCTTCGCCGGCGGCATCGTCCCGGGTGCGTCCAAGAATTCGGAACTGCCCGTGCCGTTGCATGGCGATCAGCTCGGTGTGCCCGCCGGAGACCACCAGCGCCAGGAGCGGCGGTTTGAGCGAAGGCTTTTCCAGAAAGGCGGCGTAAATGTGAGCCTCGATGTGATTGACGGCTAAAAAGGGTTTGTGCAGCAGGTAGGAGAGCGCTTTAGCGGCGGTCAACCCTACCAGCAGCGAGCCAGGCAGTCCTGGTCCTGCGGTGGCCGCGACCACATCGATCCGTTTCAGGGGCAGCCGTGCCTTGGCTAGAGCCTGCCCGATCACCTCGGTGATGAACCGGATGTGGCTGCGGGAGGCGATTTCCGGGACCACCCCGCCGAAAGGCCGGTGCAGCGCCATCTGGCTGGCCACGACGCTTGAGCGCAGGCGGGGGCGCCTTAAGGCCGAAGGGCTCGTGGACACCACCGCCGCGGCCGTTTCATCGCAGGAGGTCTCGATCCCCAGAATATGCACTTCGGTTATAGTTTAGAACACATGAGTCGCCCTTGGATTCCGTACGTGCAGTTGGGCATCGTGCACTTCATGGTTTACCCCGAGATGATGGGCGGGGAGGGGGCGATTGCGGAAACCGCAGCGGTGCTGTTGAGTGACGGTTTTTTCGAAGTCCTGGAGGTTGGGCCGGTCAACGAGGCTGGGGAGCGCGCCCGGCTGCGTGAGGTTGTGAAAAGCCGGCACGCGACCCTGGCCTTCGCCTGCCAGCCGATCCTGCTGTCCGGCAAACTCAACCTGAACGCGCTGGGATCTGCCGAGCGCGCCAGGGCGGTGAACGCCGTCAGGGCGGCGATTCAGCACGCGCGCGAACTGGGGGCGGTGGGGCTCGCCGTGGTGAGCGGCTCCAACCCTGCCCTGGCTGACCGCCATGCGGCAACGGACGCGCTCGCGGACAGCTTGGTTTCGATCTGCCGTGAAGCGGGGAGCCTCCCGGTGCACCTGGAGGTCTTTGATTACGATGTGGACAAAAAGTGTCTCATCGGGCCCACCGCGGCTGCCGTGGACCTGGCGCGCCGCGTGCGCGCGCACGCTTCCAATTTTGGCCTCATGCTTGATCTCAGCCACCTGCCGCTCCAGCATGAGCGCTCGCGTGAAGCGCTGACGGCCGCGCGGGACGTGCTAACTCACGCGCATGTGGGCAATTGCGTGCTGAAAGATCCCAAGCACCCTCGCTACGGCGACCAGCACCCGCGGTTCGGGCTCGAGGGTGGGGAGAATGACGTTCCTGAGCTCGTGGAGTTTTTAAGCGTCCTCTTCGAGGTCGGATATCTCAAGAGAGGACCCCGACGTATGGTCTCTATCGAGGTCAAGCCCGGTCCGGACGAAACAAGTGATGACCTTCTCGCGCACACCAAGCGCACCTGGGAGGCTGCTTGGGCGAGGGTGCGCATCCCGGCCTAGTCTTACCCGTGACCCTGGTTATAGAAAGGGGTCAGGAGCCTTTTTACGTTTGGATTGGTACCGGTTGGAGCCACAGTGGCACAAGAGTGGGCCCACGGATGGGGGTGGCCGTCGTTATATGATTCGCTAACGCCGCTTTTTCCGTGAACGCGATATTGGCTTGTATCCTTCTGGACGCCTCTCCATCACCGTTGTTCCACCGCGCGAAGCGTTACCGTAGGCCCGAGGGGCGGCCAAGCCTTCAAGTCTTGCCGTCCGAGCCAGCCGTTGGTCGGCTGTCGCAAACGCAAGTTTCCCGCCTCTGATGCCGGAAGACACCCATAACGCGCTGGCAAGATGTATGGCGTCCAACCCACGCAGAGCATGCCTGGTGGCGAGATCGCCGGCCCGTCGTGCCAGTTCATCCGAAACTTCCGCCTTCTCGATGCCATTCCAGTCCATCTGGAAGGAACGTAGTGCGGCGCGGTATGCAGTTTCATTCAAACCGCCTTCTCTGCGCTTGCGTGCCAGAGCCGAGCACAACTCCGCGTACGAAACGACCGAAGTGACGATCGCCGAAGCCGTTGACATTGTTGTCCGGGCTGTTTCCGAATCCTCTTCAGCCGCATAGAGCTTAACCAGGAAACTTGTGTCAAAGTAGGCGATCAATACCTATTCTCAAGTATGATCTTTGAGAGCGGCTTGCCCTTTACACGGACAGGCGGGTTCAGGCCCAGGGGCTTCCGACCGTTTCCAAGGATAATCAGTCCGCTTCTCGCGAGTTCTTCCATTTGCCGGCGTGCCGGGGAAGAAGGCTCAGCAGGCGGGGACATGACGGCGACCGTCCGTCCGCGGGCGGTCACCCGTACCGTTTCCCCGGCTTGCACTCTCCTGATGTATGAACTCAATCTAATCTTCAGTTCACGAATCCCGGCGGTAATCATACGGGGCCCTCCTTGTCCTTGTGGTCACATTTTAGCCGGATGTGGTTCCATAAGCAATACGCCGCGAACAGCATCGTAGCGGGGGTCGAGGAGATCTTTCCGAAGGCGTCGCTCGCAGTGTCGATGGAGCTCGCTTGGCATGGCCTTAAGGCTGGCCTATACTGCTTGACATGAGCTTGAGCCGAGTTTCGTTTGCACTGGTGCTGGCGTTCGCCGTGGCCGGATGCGGTAAAGAGAAAGGTGCGAAGACCCTCCGCATCCTGGCCCTGAACTGGCCGCAGGCGGCCCACGAACAGTGGCTGGCGGACAACGTGTTCACGCCCCAGACCGGCATCAAGGTGGTGCTGGAGACCAACCAGTACAACGTGGTCGAGCAGAAGATGAAGCAGGTCATCAACGCGAAATCGGATCAGTACGACATCGTTCACTACGACAGCCAGTGGCTCGGTGGGTTTGTGGCCGCAGGCGGGCTGGAGCGGCTGGACACCCCGGAGTACCTGGGTGAACCCAGATGTCCGGTCAAATTTGACGACTTCCTGGCCTCGGTCAGTTACATCCTGGGCAAGTACCCCACGCAGGAGCGGGATATCTTCCGGGGGGAGTACGAGAAATATGCTGAGACACCCGTGTACGGACTGCCCTGGGCCACCGGATGCCAGATCCTCTTTTACCGGGCAGATTTATTCGAGGAAGCCGGCATCGCGGGGCCCCCGCAGACCTGGAAGGAGTTTGTGAAAATTGCCCTCAAGTTGAACAACCCCCCGGAGCGGTACGGCGCCTTCACCCACGCGGGGCGGCAGGGCGACTACATCACGCAGGATTTCTTCCCGATCTTGTGGGCGTTCGGCGGGGAGCTGTGGGATCCTGAGGCCTGGAAGGCGGAGGGGATCCTCAACAGCACGTCGAATATTCTCGCGCTGAAATTTTACGCGGGCTGGAACACGAACCACAAGATCGTGCCGGCCGAGTCAGCCAACTGGGGCAACGAGGAAGTCTTCAACGCCCTGGCGCAGGACAAGGTGGCCATGGGACAGTTCTGGGCCACGTTCGGGGCCTCGTTGGAGGACCCGAAGGTTTCCAAGGTGGTGGGGAAGATCGCGTACGCGCCGGTGCCGGGCGTGAAGGATAAGAAGACCGGCAGGATTCGCCGGGCCTCCATGTTCGGCTGTCAGGGCACAGCGATCACGTCGTTTTCGAACCACAAAGGTGAGGCATGGCAGTACTTAAAATGGCTTCAATCCAGCCGGATCCAGAAGTCGCTGCTGGATGACCCGAAGAGTGCCTTCATCTCGGCTCGCAAGGATTTGACGGGTTACACCGCTTCGCGCAGTCCGCGCAACAAGGTCGTGCTGGACTCCCTTTTGTTCGCGCACGATTTTTGGAACAACCCGGACTACTCTGAGCTGCTGTCTGTCATCCAGCGTGAGCTGAACCTGGCCTTTATCGGTTCGAAATCCGCGAAGGAGGCACTGGACGCGGCCACGGCGGAGATCCAGCGTGTGCTCGACGCGAGCCCGTACAGGCCTTCCCCCGCAGCGGCTCAGCCTCTCTCTAGTACGACGTCGCAAGCTTCGACATAAAGTTCTTCCGGTTCACCCTGTTCGCACCCGCTATCGGGTTTCTCGCCGTCATGACCCTGGCGCCGTTTGTGTATGTGTTCGCGGCGAGCCTGTTCCAGGTGCGGCTGGGCGTGCCGGTTGAGTTTGTGGGCCTTAAGCACTACGGCCGTCTCCTTGCCGATCCATACTTCTGGCTTGCCACGCGCAACACGGTCGCGCTGACGCTGTTTGCGACCGCGGCGGAGCTCGTGTTTGGCTGCTCGCTGGCGCTGCTGTTCCGGCGTGCGCTTCCAGGTTCAGGTGCCATGCGGTTTGTGATCCTGATCCCTATGATGTTGTCCCCGCTGCTGGTGGGGTTGTTCTGGAAGTACATGCTGGACCAGGTGTTCGGCGTGATGACGTGGTTCTGCGAGTTGGCGGGCGCCGGCCGGCCCAGTTTTCTGACGCACCCACTCCTCGCGTTCGCCTCGATCCTGCTGGTGGATCTGTGGCAGTGGACCCCGTTTGTGTTTCTGCTGTGCCTGGCGGGGCTGACGAGCCTGCCACCGGAGCTGGAGGAGGCCGCGATTCTGGAGCGGGCGCCAGTTTGGATGCGGCTCCGGGCGCTGGTGCTGCCGCACCTCAAGCCTGCGCTGCTGCTGGCCGGGCTCTTCCGCGGTATCGACACGATGAAGATTTTCGACCTGGTGTATATCCTGACCGGGGGGGGACCGGGGGACGCCACGGTGACCCTGAGTGTGCTGACCTACCGGCTGGGGTTTTTGTATTTTGACATTGGCCGGGCCAGCGCGCTCGCGATCCTGCTCCTGCTGTTTACGAACGCCCTCGCCATGCTCGCGCTCAAGCGGGTCATGGCGCAGCCCCGGCGGGTTTATTATTAGATGAAGCAGCCTGGCTTGGGTGTGCGCTGGCTCTTGCAGCTTATGGCGGCGGCGTTTTTTGCCTTTCCGCTGCTTTGGATGTTTCTCACCGCGTTCAAGCTCCGGGTGGATGTGTTTTCGCCGACGCCCAAGTTTGTCTTCCGGCCCACGCTGGAGAATTATGTCCTGATGCTCACGCAGACCCCGTTTCCTTCGCATCTCTTGAACAGCGTGGTGGTCGCGGTGGTGTCCACGGGGCTGGCACTCCTCCTCGCCGCACCCTGCGCCCATGGGTTCGCGCGCCAAGCCGTGTTCAAGGGCTCTGAACCCCTGTTCTTCTGGGTGCTCTCGCTGCGCATGCTCCCACCGGTGGCGCTGGCGGTGCCATTTTTTGTGGTGTTCAGCAAGCTGGGACTGCACGATTCGTTGCTCGCGCTGATCTTGCTGCACACGATGGTGAGTACGGCTTTGGCCATCTGGTTGCTCAAGGGGTTTTTCTCGGAGGTGCCGCGCGAGCTTGAAGAATCTGCTGCGCTGGAGGGTTTGCGGCCGTGGGGGGTGTTCTTGAAGGTGAGCCTCCCGTTGGCCATACCCGGCCTGGCGGCCACCGCGGTGTTGTGTTTGATCACCTCGCTGAACGAGTTCCTGTTCGCGCTGGTGCTCACGGCTGACCGAGCGGTGACCGCACCGGTGGGGCTTTCGAATTTCCAGAAGTTTTTCGGTCTGGAGTGGGGCCAGTTCGCGGCCGCGGCCACACTGTTTGTTGCACCGGTGATGGCGTTTGCCTGGTACGTGCAGCCGCACCTGATCCGGGGTATGGCCCTGCAGCAGGGGAGGTGAACTGTGGCGAGGATTGAGATCAAGGGGCTTACGGTCCGATACGGTGAGGCCGAGGCCGTGAAGCGGGTGAGCCTCGTGATCGAAGACGGGCAGTACTGCTGCCTGCTCGGGCCGTCCGGCTGTGGCAAGACATCGCTGTTGCGCGCGCTGGCGGGGTTTGCTCCTGTCACGGCGGGCGATGTCCTGATTGACGGTGAGCGGGTGAATGCGGTGTACCCGGGTGATCGCAACCTGGCGATGATCTTCCAGAACTTCGCGCTCTACCCACATCTCACGGTCCGCGAGAACTTCGAGTTCCCTCTGCGGGCGGCGAGACGGCCGGCGGCTGAGATCGCGGTGCAGCTCAAGCGTGTGGCGGAGGCGCTTCACATGGAGGAGTTGCTGGATCGGTATCCGCGCGAGCTGTCGGGTGGGCAGCAGCAGCGGGTGGCGATCGGCCGTGCGATCATGCGCACGCCGCGGGCGTTCCTGCTGGATGAACCGCTGGGCAACCTGGATGCGAAGCTGAGGGTGAACATGCGCACACACATGCGGCAGCTCCATGATGAGCTCAAGGCGACCTTCATCCACGTGACCCATGACCAGACTGAGGCGCTGGCTCTGGCGGACATGATCGTGGTGATGAACGAGGGGGCGGTGGAGCAGGTTGGACCGCCTGCGGAGCTGTACGATCAGCCGGCGACAGCGTTCGTGGCTGGTTTCATCGGTAACCCGCCGATGAATCTCCTCGAGGGGGTGTTGCGGGAAGAGGCGCTCGGCGTGACGTTTAAGGCCTCCGGGTTCACCCTGGACTTCACCGGTCATCCCCTCGCGCCGGTACTGCGGCGTTCACTGAACCGCCGCGTGCTGGCGGGGTTTCGGCCCGAGCACGCGCTGGCGGGAATGGCGGCAGGCGGGGGGATCCGCGCACAGGTCGCGCTGGTCGAGTTTGCGGGCGAGGAGTGTGTGCTGAACCTGCTGGCGGGCCCGTACGCGGTCAAGGTGCGTGTGGCAAGGGCATCGCTGGGCGGGCCTGTGTCAGCCGGCACCGAGGTGATGCTGGCGATTCCAAAAGATCGGTTAACATTTTTTGACGCCGAGACCGGTAAACGGATCAGTTGAGCGGACCAGTGCGGTTGAGCGGCCAGAAGCGCTTGTAGGCGTGGCCGAAGATGTTTGCTCTTGGAACCGGCCCGAAGTAGCGTGAGTCTTTGCTGTTGTCGCGGTTGTCTCCCATGACGAAGTAGCTACCCTCCGGGACCGTGATGGTCCCGAACTCGTCGCGCCTGATGTTGCGCCAGAGCGGGTCAGCGAAAACGGCGTAGGGTTCGTCAAGTTTACGCCCGTCGATCAGCACGGTGGTCTTGCTGACCGTCACCTGCTCTCCTGGCAGGCCGATCACCCGCTTGATGTAGTCGGTGCCAGGGTTATCGGGTGGTTTGAATACGATCAGATCGCCACGGTTGATCCTCGCCTCGGGCTTGGCCCAGATCCGGTCACCGATGAGGAGGGTGGGCTCCATGGATGAGGATGGGATCTTGAAAGATTTCACTTGAGTTTTGAGCCAGGCCCCCCACGGGAGTTGCGCGACCATCCAGGCGGCAAGGGCATAAGTCCATATCTGACGGCTCATCCGGGGGAGCCGGGGCCGGTGCCCGTGGCGCCGGAAGGCTGCCGTGTAGGCGTGAACGATGGCCACCGCAGACAACACGGTGCCAGCCGCCACCGTGAGCCATGTGGGCCATTGCATGAGCCAGTTTGGCCATCCTGGCGCTGGAGGTGTTTCTAGCGCTTCTCCCAGTAGAAGCACGATGCCTGGCGTGAGAAAGACCGGCGCCAGCAGAAGCCAGGTGAACCAGCGTTGACTGTACACATACACGTGCCCCAAGCCTGGGAACAACACGGAGAGGGCGGCAGCCAGTGCCGGCCTTCGGCGGCGGCGGCGGCGGTGGGTCGCGCTGCGAGCCACTCGGTAGGCGTCAAACCAGCTCCCGACCTCAAAGACGAGCATCCCGGTGAACCAGAGCGCACCTTCCAGCGAGCTGTACCGGATCTCGCTCAGGATCCAGTTCAGGCAGCCGGTCGTGGTGGCCAGCGCGCCGGCAAACCAGACGAGGGCGCGCAGCGGACGGTTCGTGTAGAGCTGGCCCAGGCCGGGGGCGAGCATGGACAGTCCCACAGCGAGCCATGGATTGAAAGGCTTGACAGGGTGGCCAGTGGTTTTCATATGATCATTAAGGTATGGCCATAGACGATCCGGTATCGACGACAGGACAGAAGGCGCTGATCCCCCAGAGATCCCCCTACGTTCTCGAGCTGGAGCCGGGGGAGTACTGGTGGTGCCGTTGCGGCCGCTCCAAGGATCAGCCGTTCTGTGATGGCTCGCATCAAGGCACGGGGTTCTCGCCGGTTCAGTTCACGCTGACCGAGAAGAAGTAAGGTGGCGATGTGCGGCTGCAAGCGCACGGGCACTCAGCCGTACTGCAATGGTAGTCACGCAAAACTCTGAAACGTAGGCAAGACCTTTCCGAAGAGTTTCTCTCCCCTGACAAAATTTAGGCGATGCCCCCTTTCCCCGTTTGGGGAAGCGCTCTCATGGCTTGAGGGATCGCCTGTATAAAACCCTAGATCAATTCTTCTTGATGCGAGATATACCGGAGTGCGCAGTCGTTGTCAAGTCTGGGCGAGAAATTTTTTCTGGGGTTGCGACCGTGGTGAACGAAGAAACCGCATCATACGGTAGAGGGACGACCCTGCACCAGCTGTAGCATGACGATCAGCCGGTCTCACCGATCCAGCGGTGCTTGGGATCATCTCGGCTGATGAGCTTGCGCTCACGGAACGATGCGAGCGCCCAAAAGTAGTACAGTTCGTAGCCCGGCGCGGCCACGACGGGGTGGTATCCCCGCGGGAAGGTCACCACATCACCGTCTTCCACCACGAACACCTGGTTGTACCCGTCGGCGCTGTAGACCCGTTGCAGGCCGAATCCCTGCTTCGGCTGGAGGCGGTAATAGTACAGTTCCTCCAGCTTGGCTTCCTCCGGCAGGTTGTCCTGGTCGTGCTTGTGCGGAGGGGCGCTGGACCAGTTGCCGGGAGGGTTGAACGTTTCGCCGAAGATCAGGCTCTGGGCCTCCAGGTTGTCCACCCCGACGTCATGCACTTTGCGGTACCAGTTGTCCTTGCCGACCTCGCGGACCTTCACGTCCTTGGGCCGGATGACCGCTGGTGGGCCGCCGGCCGTGGCCGGCGCTTTGCACATCGCGGCATGGACCTCGTTGTTGGCTTCGATCACATAGCGGGTGTGTGGAGGCAGGTACACCGCCGAGGCCTTGCCGCTGAACACGTCTTTCCGATCGCCAACTTTCTTGAAGGCAAAACCTTCGCCCTGTACGGAGCAGGTCCCGCTAAAGAGGTAAAAGACTACCTCCTCGTCCTTGGTGCCTTCGCGCAGCTCTTCCCCGGCCTTGAGGCTCACGAGACCGAACTCCAGCAGCAGGAGGTCCTGCCGCTTGCGCTTGACGATCCAGCGCAAGCCACTGCCCGGGTGTGGCTTGAAGTGGGTGGCCATGGCTTTAGAGCGCCTCCGGGTTCACGCAGTTGGGGGGCCGGCGGTTCTGAAGGACCGCAAGCACGTTGTCCGCCGCCACGTGGGCCATCTTGGTGCGGGTGGCCAGCGTAGCGCTGCCAAGGTGCGGGGCAAGCACGGCATTGTCCATCCCGGCCAATCCTGGCTCTATCGCAGGCTCGCGCTCGTACACGTCCAATCCGGCCCCGGTGATGAGACCTTGCTTGAGGGCTGTCACGAGGTCCGCCTCGTTCACGATTCCGCCGCGGGAGGTGTTGATCAGGTAGGCGCTGCGCTTCATGCTGGAAAACTCCTTCAGGGAGAACCGGTGCTTGGTCTCTTGCGTCAACGGCGCATGAATGGTGAGGATGTCTGACTCCGAGAGCAAGGTGTTGAAGTCCGTGAACGACGCGTTCAGATTCTGTTCCACAGACGCCTCCACATGGTGGCGCTGGTGGTAGAGCACACGCATGCCAAATCCACGCGCCCGCTTGGCCACCGCCTGGCCGATGCGGCCGAAGCCGTACAGCCCCAGCGTGGCGCCGCTGACCTCGCCACCAAGCATGTACAGCGGAAACCATCCCGAGAACTTGCCATGGCGCATCGCTCGGTCGCCCTCCGTCACCCGCCGGACCGTGTCGAGGATAAGGGTCCAGGTCAGATCGGCCGTTGCGTCGGTGAGCACGCCAGGGGTGTTGGTGACGGGAAGCTTTCGCGCCGTAGCTGCGGGCACATCGATGTTGTTGTACCCCACGGCGTAGTTCGCGATGACCTTGAGGTTGGTTCCAGCGGTCTCCATGACCGTACCGTCGATCGAGTCCGTGAGCAGGCAGAGGAGTGCGTCCACGCCACGGACGCCTGCCAGCAGCTCTTCGCGGGTGAGGGGCCGGTCTTCTCGGTTGAGGGAGAGCTCGCACTCGGCGCTCAGCCGCTCGAGTGCGGGCGCCGGCAGGAGGCGGGTCACGAGCACCTTTGGCTTCATGGCAGCGGTTTATCTTACAATACTATTGAATGTCGGCGCCGTTGATACGGAATTTTTGCATCATCGCGCACATCGATCATGGCAAATCCACCCTGGCTGACCGTCTGCTCGAGATGACCGGGGCTATCGCGCCGCGAGCCATGCGTGAGCAGGTGCTGGATCGGATGGATCTGGAGCGCGAGCGTGGTATCACCATCAAGGCCAAGGCGGTGCGCCTTTCGCACACCGTGGCAGACGGCCGGCTCTACCAGCTCAACCTGATCGACACCCCGGGGCATGTGGATTTCTCCTACGAGGTATCGCGCAGCCTGGCGGCGTGCGAAGGGGCGCTCCTGGTGGTGGATGCGGCGCAGGGGGTGGAGGCACAGACCGTGGCCAACGCGACCCTGGCGCGCACACAGGGGCTGACGCTCATTCCCATCATCAACAAGATTGACTTGCCCACTGCGAATTTGGAACACACGCGACGGCAGGTGGCGGAGCTGCTGCACCTGGATGTAACTGCGGACATGACCCCGGTGTCGGCGAAAGAGGGGAGGGGGGTGGAGGATGTCCTTCAGCGTATCGTGGACACGATCCCCCCCCCTGCCGGCTCAACGGAGGCCCCACTACGGGCGCTGGCCTTTGATTCGTTTTTTGACACCTACCGCGGCGTGATTGTGACCGTACGCGTGGTGGATGGCCGGATCGCGGCGGGGGACAGGATTCAGTTCATGGCATCGCGGGAGGAGTTTGAGGTGAATCAGGTGGGGGTGTTCAAACCCGAGATGGCGGCGGTGGAGTCGCTCGCCGCTGGCGAGGTGGGGTTTGTGGTGGCCAATATGCGATCGGTGGTCTCTGCACCGGTCGGCGATACCATCACCCACGTGAGTCACCGCGCCGCTTCGGTGGTTCCTGGGTATCGACCGGTCAAACCCATGGTGTTCTGCAGCCTGTACCCCGTGGAGGGCGAGCAGTACGGCCTGCTGCGGGACGCGCTGGCCAAGCTCAAACTGAACGACGCAGCGCTGAGCTTCACGCCTGAATCCTCAGCCGCACTAGGGTTCGGGTTCCGTCTCGGGTTCCTGGGGTTGCTGCACCTGGAGATCGTGCAGGCGCGGCTAGAGCGGGAGTACGATCTGACCCTGGTGGCGACCGCCCCCTCCGTGGTGTTCCAGGTCATGCGCAGGGATGGCACCATCGTTGAGATCGCGCACCCGGGCGCGTGGCCGAATCCTGGTGACATCGCGGCGACGGACGAGCCATACGTTAAGGCGATGATCCTGTCGCCCAAGGAAACGTTGGGTGCCATCATGGATCTGTGCAAGAGCCGTCGGGGGGTCTTCAAGAGCCTGCAGTATCTGGATCCCACCAGGGCGATCCTGAACTACGAGCTGCCGCTTTCGGAAATCTTGCTAGAGTTCCACGACCACCTGAAATCCGTGTCCCAGGGTTACGCTTCGCTGGACTATGAGCTGATCGGATTTAAGGCGGGAGAGCTCGTCAAACTGGATATTTTATTGAACGGGGAGAAGGTGGAAGCGCTGTCGTCCATTGTGCCGAAGGACCAGGCATACTCTAGGGGAGTCCAGATCGCTGGGAAGCTCAAGACGCTCATCCCCCGGCAGATGTTCGAGGTGGCCGTGCAGGCCGCCGTGGGCTCCCGCGTGATCGCGCGTGAAACGATTCCGGCCATGCGGAAAAATGTCCTGTCAAAATGCTACGGGGGGGATGTCACGCGCAAGCGTAAACTTCTCGAGAGGCAGAGGGAGGGAAAAAAAAGAATGAAGATCGTTGGCAGAGTCTCGATCCCCCAAGAAGCCTTTCTTGCCGTGCTGAAGCTATGAAAGATAAGAGTCCAGGCCCCTCAAGCATCGTAAGGTCTGACCGTGTTTGACAACATCAACGAGATCCTGCTGACCGTCACCGTGATCCTGGCGGTGGCCGCCGTGGCCCTGCGCGTGCTAAGGCGCTTCAGCCGCGTGGAGTGGATCAAGCGATTTTTGATGTGGCTGCTCGGGTATGTGGATGTGTTCCTCTCCGCGTTGATCATTGCGCTGGCGGTGCGCTCATGTATCGTCGAGCCGTTCAAAATTCCGTCCGGGTCCATGGAGAACACCCTGCTCATCGGCGACCACCTGTTTGTGAACCGGTTCATCTATGGGCTGAGGGTGCCGTATCTCAAGTCCCGTCCGCTGGCCATCCGCAACCCCAAGCCCGGAGACATCATCGTGTTCATCCCGCCGCATAAGCGTGACAAGGATTTTATCAAGCGGGTCATCGCCATCCCCGGGGACAAACTGGAGATCAGGAGCCAGGCGGTGTACCTGAACGGGGTCGAGCTGGACGAGCGCTATGTCATACACAGAGAGCCGAGGAGTTTGAGCCGGTTTCTCTCCCAGCGGGACAACATGCCCGAGATCACCATCCCCCCTGGGAAGTATTTCGTGATGGGTGACAACCGGGACCGGAGCGAAGACTCGCGCTACTGGGGATTCGTGTCGCTGCGCGACATCAAGGGCAAAGCCATCTTTATCTACTTCTCGTGGAATCGGGACCTTGGGGCATCTAGCTTCAACCTGATCAAGAAAATCCGCTGGAAGCGTCTCGGGAAAGGGATCCATTGACCCAGGGATTGTACCTTCACATCCCGTTTTGCGAGATCAAGTGCGCGTACTGCGACTTCTATTCATTGGTTGGAAGTCAGGAATCTCAACGAGAGCGGTACGTCGGGGCTCTGTGTGCGGAGATTCAGGCTCGCGGGACGGGGGAGCCGGCCGACACCATTTTCTTCGGCGGGGGAACTCCGTCGGTGCTGTCACCCCAGCAGATCTGTCGTATTCTGCAAGCGCTCCGGGGCAGTTTCCAGGTGGATCCGGCCGCCGAGATCACCATGGAGGCCAATCCAGAGACCGTTACTGGAGCGACCCTGCAGGGTTTTAGGGAGGCCGGCATCAACCGGCTCAGCTTCGGCGTGCAGAGCCTGCAAGATGACCTGCTGCGCACCCTGGGGCGGATCCACTCGGCGGAGAGGGCCTGCTGGGCGATCACCGAGGCCAGCGCAGCGGGTTTTGACAATGTGAACGCCGATCTCATCTTCGGGCTGCCGGGTCAGACCGCAGAGATCTGGCGCCGGGATCTTGGCACCGTGCTGGCGCTACCCATCACGCACCTGTCGTGTTACGAGCTGATCATTGAGGAGGGCACTGCGTTTGGCTTCCGGCCGCCGAAGCTGCCCGATGAGGAAGTGGTCATAGCGCAGTGGGACATCGTGATGGAGGAAACTCTCCATGCCGGGTACGCGCACTATGAAGTGTCTAACTACGCCGCGCCGGGCTGGGAGTGCCGGCACAACCTCAAGTACTGGCGAGATGAGGAGTTCTTCGGCTTCGGCGCCAGCGCGTGGGGTTCCCGCGGTGACACCCGATGTGCCAACCCCCGCAGCTTGCGGCGATACCTTGAGAGACAGGCGGGAGGCTTCCCCCCGGCTGAGATCGACTCAGCACCGCGTCCGGTTAAGATGGCGGAGACGCTGATCCTGAATCTTCGATTGCGGCAAGGCTGTCACGAGGGAGCGTTCAAGGCGCGGTATGGCGAGGAGATTTGGCCCAAGTTCGCGGACGCCCTTTCGCCCCATCTTGCCGCTGGCCGGCTGGAGCGGTCGGGCGGCTGGCTTAAGCTGACCACGCCAGGCCTGCTCGTCGCCAATGAGGTCTGGGCTGATATTTTGGCCGCAGCGTGATACCATACTGCAATTACCCACGTCGGCCCCCAAACAGCCCCCCGGGTCCCCCAAAAAAGGGGGTGGGGGTTGAAGGCCGGCGGAGGAACGAACCCAAAGGAGGGACACCCTAAGGATGACGGCTGTGAGCATGAAGCAGCTTTTGGAAGCTGGCATGCACTTTGGCCATCAAGTGCATCGCTGGCACCCGAAGATGCACAAGTACATCTTCGGCACCCGCAATGGCATCCACATCATTGATTTGCAAAAGACCATCAGATCGCTTAGGGAATCCTATCAGGCGGTTCGCGATTGTGTCGCGCAAGGTGGCCTCGTGCTCTTCGTCGGCACCAAGAAACAAGCCCAGCAAGTTATTTTTGAGGAAAGCCAGCGGTGCAATATGTACTGCGTGACCAGCCGATGGGTGGGAGGCTTGCTCACGAACTTTGGGACCATCCGGAAGAACTTGGCCAAGATGCGTGAGTACGAGCAGATGGAAACCGGCGGCTTGTTGAATCAGCTTCCACGCAAGGAAGTTGCGTCGATTCGGCGGAAGTGGGGTAAGCTCAAGGAAGCCTTCTCGGGTATTCAGGATCTGCCCAAGGTCCCCGAGGTCTTGTTCATTATCGATCTCAAGAAGGAGTACATCGCGCTGAACGAGGCGCGGCGGCTGGGCCTGATGGCGGTCGCGATTGTGGACACCAACTGTAACCCGGATGAGGTGACCCATGCGATTCCGGGTAACGACGATGCCATCCGTTCCGTCAAGCTGGTCACAAGTTTCATGGCGGACGCCGTGATTGAGGGCCTTCAGGAATGGCAGAACAAGGGTGGTAAGGCGGCGGTGGCCGAGGCCGAGGCCCAGGCCGAGCCCGAGCCCGAGGCCATGACGCCTGCGAGCGAGGCTGAGCTGGCCGAACAAGTGGCGGCGGCAGCCCGCGCCCTGAAGAGCGATCCTGAAGAAGAGGGCGCGGAAGAAGATCTCAAGCTCTTTGAGCAGGCTATCAAGGGTGAGTTCCGCGGCGAAGGCGTCAAAGAAGACGTGGCTGTGGAGGGCGAGGCGGCTCCCGAGGCGGGTGTCGCTCCCGCGGCTCCCCCAGATCCCACCCCGGACACCCCGCCGGCAACGAACTAGCGGCTGCCGTGCCTCCTGCGGTCGAACACATCAAAAAGTTGCGCGCGCTCACCAGCGCTGGCATCATGGACTGCCGCAAGGCCCTGGAGGAGACCAACGGCGATCTCGAGAAGGCCATGGCCCTGCTGCGTGAGCGCGGGGCAGCCACGGCGCTGGCCAGGGAGGGCCGCCAGGCTGAGGAAGGGACCGTCATGGCGTACGTGCACCATGGCGGCAAGCTTGGCTCACTCGTCGAGGTGAACTGCGAGAGTGATTTCGTGGCGCGCAACGATGACTTCATCGCGCTGGCGAAGGAGTTGTCAATGCAGATCGCAGCCACCAGCCCTACGTATGTCTCCAGGGAGGAGGTGCCTGCGGACTTCCTCGAAGCGCAGCGCGCCGAGTTCAAGAAACAGGCCGCGACCTTGGGCAAGGCTGCATCGACGGACGCCTACGTGGAGGAGAAGATTGAACAACTCCTGTCGCGGCTTTGCCTCCTGGAACAGCCGTATATCCGGGACGCCACGCTCACGATCAAGAACCTCATCACCGACAAGGTGGCGAAATTTAAGGAGCGCATTCGGGTGAAGCGGTTCGAGGTCTTTAAACTTGGCGAAGGGGGCGACTCCGCTGGGTAAGCCCGTTGCCCTGCACTCGCGTAAACCGCGCTATCGCCGGGTGATGTTCAAACTGTCGGGCGAAGCCCTGGCGGGGGGCCCGAACGGCTACGGCATTGCCGCGTCCGTGCTTAAGCGGATCGCGCACGAGGTCGTAGAGGTGCACAACACAGGAGTTTCAATTGGGATCGTGGTTGGCGGCGGGAACATCTTCCGGGGGACCACCGGCGGGGGGATTGACCGGGTTGGGGCGGACTACATGGGCATGCTAGCCACGGTGATCAACTCGGTTGCGCTGCAGGATGCCCTGGAGAAGGCAGGCGTTCCGACCCGGGTCATGAGCGCCATCGAGCTGGCCAAAGTCGCTGAGCCCTACATCCGGCGCCGCGCCATGCGGCATTTAGAAAAAGGGCGGATTGTGATTTTTGCCGGCGGCACCGGTAACCCCTATTTTTCCACCGACACGGCTGCAGCGTTGCGGGCCACCGAGATCGGCGCCGAGGTCGTTTTGAAGGCTACCAAAGTGGATGGCGTGTACGACCGTGATCCAGCCCGGGCGCGGCGCGCGAAAAAATTTGTGCGCCTCACGTACATGGACGTGATTAAGAAAGGACTCAAGGTCATGGATCTGACCGCGCTGACCATGTGCCAGGAAAACAGCCTTCCGATTGTGGTCTTCAACCTGAACGTGCCGGGCAACATCACGCGCGCGGGGCTGGGTGCTCCGATTGGCACGCTCGTTGGGAACCACTGACATGGCTGCCGGTGACACGCTGGTCCACGAGGGCGAAGACAAGATGAAGAAAACGCTCGGTGTGACTCAACAGGCTCTCTCCGGCATCCGGACTGGCCGCGCGACCCCCGCGCTGGTGGAGAATCTCAAGGTGGACTATTACGGCGCCAACGCGCCGCTCAAGCAGATTGCCGCGGTGAGCACGCCGGACTCCAAGACGCTGGAGATCCGCCCCTGGGACAAGAATGCCATCCAGCCAATTGAAAAGGCGATTGCGCAGTCGGATCTCAAGCTCGCGCCTCAGCGGCAAGGTGAGACGATCCGGCTGATCATCCCGCCGCTGACCCAGGAGCGGCGGCTGGAGCTGATCAAAGTGTCCAAAAAGACTGGGGAGGACGGCAAGGTGTCCATCCGCGCCATTCGGCAGGAGACCAACAACAGGCTGAAGGACGCCAAGGACGCTAAGACCATTTCGGATGACGAGCTCCGCAAGTTGACCGCTTTAGTGCAGAAACTGACGGACCAGTACACTGGCGAGATCGATGAGTTTCTCGCTCACAAAGAGCAAGAAATCACCACCCTTTGACTTAGATCCCACAAGGCTTCCACAGCATGTGGCGATCATCATGGATGGCAACGGGCGGTGGGCCCGGGCCCGGCACCTGCCTCGTATCGTGGGGCACCGTGCGGGCGTGCGGTCGGTGCGCGAGGTGGTTAGGACCTGCGCAGAACTTGGTATCAAGGCGCTGACCCTCTACGCGTTTTCCGCCGACAACTGGAAGCGCCCTCCTGAGGAAGTGAGCGCCCTCATGCGGCTGCTCGTCCGGTACCTGCGGCTTGAGCTGGGGGAGTTAAAGCGCCAGCAGATCAGGCTGCAGACGATCGGGCACGTGGAACGGCTGCCGGGTGCTGCGAAGGCGTGGCTGCGGCGCGTTCAACGCGAGACGGCGCATCACAAGGGGCTCGTGCTGACGCTGGCGCTGAACTACAGCGCGCGGCAGGAAATCCTTGACGCGGCGCGGCGGATGGCCATGCAGTTCAAGCAGCGCAACGGCCAGGTTAGGAAGCTGCTCCACCGCGATGATTTCCGGCAGTTCCTGTCCACCGCGCGGCTGCCGGACCCGGATCTTGTGATCCGCACCAGCGGGGAGATGCGGCTATCTGATTTCCTGCTCTGGCAGGCCGCGTACGCTGAGCTGTGGTTCACACCTGTCCTGTGGCCGGAATTCCGGAAAGCCAACCTGCTGGAGGCGCTGCGTGTCTTTCAGAAACGTCAGCGCCGCTTTGGAGCAGCGACCGACACCTGATCAGCGCCTGACCATGTCCAATTTCCTGCTGCGGGTCCTCACCGCCGCTGTGCTCGTGCCGGCGGTGGGTTTCCTGCTCTTCCTGGATAACCCCCTCTATTTCTGTCTGTTGGTCCCGGTGGTCAGTCTCTTGGCCGTGCACGAGCTCTTTCGGATGCTTCGGCACGGGGGCTATCAGCCTTTCGCTGCGTTCGGATATGTCATGGTGGTGGCGATGCAGCTCGCGGCGTACACCGTATTTAAGCCCCTGGAGTTTACCGGTCCGATTCTCGTCCCGGCTGTCCTCCTGACCATCCTGGTGACCGGCGCGTTGCTGGCCCAGTTTCCCCGGGGCCATCAGGATGCCAACTTTTCGAACATGTGCGTGACGCTGTTTGCCGTGTTGTACGTGGGTTGGCTGGCAGGGTTCCTGATCCGGCTGAGGGGCATGGTGGAGGGCACGCAGTGGGTGTTTCTGCTCCTCTTCACGACGTGGATCTTCGACACGGCCGCGTATGCCTGGGGGGTGAATTTCGGGCGGGCCCGGCTCTGGCCCCGGGTGTCACCGGGAAAGACCTGGGAAGGGCTGTTCGGTGGCGTCGTGTTCACCGTCGCCATCGTGTGTGGGGTGAGCTGGCTGCTGGAGTCCTTCCCCAAGTTGCCGCAGGTGTTTCCATCCCGCGCCGGTGGCCAGTTCTTGCTCTTGCTAACGCTGGCAGTCTGTGTGGCCGCCCAGCTTGGCGATCTGGTGGAATCCATGATCAAGCGCACCATGCGGGTGAAGGATTCCAACTCCCTCCTGCCAGGCCACGGCGGGTTGCTGGACAAGCTGGACAGCCTCCTGTTCACCGCGCCGCTCATGTACTTCGCTGCCCTGTTCGCGGAAGGTTCTGTGCGGTAGCTCGTTCTCTCTCTTAAGTGATTCCGCGCCCATTTTGGCTTGTAGCGTTATCGGGCTTGATGGCGATTCCAGTTCACGCCAACGTGTACGGCCAGTGGACGAACAGCCCTCCCGATGATCCGAGATATTTTCCCCTGGCTGTCTGGCTCCAGGCTCCCCAGAACGCGGAAAAGTTCAAAGCCGCGGGGATCAACTGCTATGTCGGCCTGTGGAAGGGGCCCACCGAGGAGCAACTGGTGGCGCTCAAGGCAGCCGGGATGCCGGTCATCTGCGAGCAGAACGACATCGGGCTCAAGCACAAGTCAAATCCGATCATCATCGGCTGGATGCACGGGGATGAGCCCGACAACGCGCAATCCCTGGGGGAAGGCGAGGGGTACGGTCCGCCCGTCCCGTCACGGGATATTGTCCGATATTACCGTAAGCTCCGCATGGCTGATCCCACCCGCCCGGTGCTGCTGAACTTAGGCCAGGGAGTGGCGTGGGACGACTGGTACGGTCGGGGGGTACGCACCAACAAGCCTGAAGATTACCCCAAGTACCTCAAGGGTTGCGACATTGCCTCATTCGACATCTATCCGGCTGTCCATGAGCATCCCGAGGTTGCGGGCAACCTGTGGTTTGTGCCCAGGGGCGTAGAACGCCTGCGGCGGTGGACCAAGGGGCGGAAAGTCGTCTGGAACTGCATCGAGGCTTCCCGCATTGGCAATGTGCAGGTAAAGCCGACCCCAGTCCAGATCAAGGCGGAGGTCTGGATGTCGCTCATCCATGGCTCCATGGGCCTGATCTACTTTGTACACCAGTTCAAGCCAAAGTTCGTGGAAGCCAGCCTGCTGGCCGATCCGGAGCTCCTGAAGGCGGTGACCGAGATCAATGCGCAGATCCATGAGCTGGCCCCGGTTCTCAACAGCCCTACGATTGAGCACGGCGGCACCGTGGAATCATCCTCACCGGAAGTTCCAATTGCGCTGATGGTGAAGCGCCACGCCGGCGCGACTTACGTGTTTTCCGTAGCGATGCGCGGGCAGTCAGTCACCGGCTCCTTCACCCTCCGCGGACTGAAGGGGACAACGACAGGCGAGGTGCTCGGTGAAAGAAGAACGTTGAAGGTGCGCGGTGGCCGTTTCCAGGACGATTTCGATGGCTACGGCGTCCACCTCTACCGAATAACCGCCAGGTGAACATATGACCGTGGTCCACGTGTGAAGGGTTGCTATCGTAAAACACCCGGTATTCACTCACCCGAAGCTCCCAGATGGAAGGGATGGCGGGCCAGGGGACGATTCTTAGACATCGAGGGAAGCAAGTCGTACAAGTTTCCACCTGATGCCGCGTCTGCCCCGCGAGTCCGGCAAGGTGGATTATGTGGAGAAGATCGTGAAATACTGAACGGGCAATATCTCAATTGCGTGCTCAATCGCATATCAATTACCACCTGCACTGTGGGCCCGCGGCGGCGGGAATCAGCGACCGCGTTGCTACTACGATCAGTCGGTTTGGCCCGGCTTTTCCTGCAACGGGGCGCGGGAGAATCGACATCCTCTCCGTGGGGGGCAGGGCGGTGTCCAGAACGTCCAGGTTGTACCGAACCGGAGTGAGAAATCGTGTGTGGTGAAGTCGTCGATGTCGACAATGTCTCCAAGCGTCGACACTCGCCCATAGCTCCGCCAATCGGAGTTCAGTGCAATCCAAGCCTGGCAGGAGCGGACGAGGTGGACTGCCAGGCCAGCGTCCACTCTGTACGATGGAGGGCTGAACCGTGCGGGCTCCTTCCTTCCAGAAGGTACTGTTGTCACATTCTGGATTTTCGCTGTACTAACACCGACGCTACCTCCAAAGAAAGGGCGCCAGCGTTTCTGCGGGAATAAGTAGAACTCGAGGGACATTGCCATATCCAGATTCCTGACTTCCTGGGACTGTTGTGGGTCGGCAATCGTGTGTTCCGACATGCCGAGGCGAAAGCCGTATTCCATTGCCAGATTCTTGAATCGCGCCTCATTCTTAGGATCGACGAAGAGAAAGAAGTAGCTTAGGGTGGCCTCTAATCCTATGCCTGGATCGACTTTGGGTACGTCCATGGTGATTCCGGTTGTCGGGAAGCTGTAACTCTGTGCCCTCTCGAGGCCGGGCCCCATGCTGTTGGGATTTACCGCCAGGCTGACGGCGAGGCCCGGCTGCATACTGGAAAAGCCCGGCGCTTGCCGGTGAGACTCTGTTTGTTTCACGCCCGTTGTGGGTGACGGAGGCGCGGGTCGGGCGTGGGGAAGGGTGGCGAAGAGCTTGTCGGTGGCTTCTTTCATCAATGGAAAGAGCATGTGCGAGCCCGCTCTTTCGGCGGCCCAGTTGATCAACAAGGCTGCCGCGCACCCGATACCGAGATCTCTGCCTGTGTCTCCGGTGCTCTCGCGTGTTTGGGTCTGGTGGATGGATTCAGAATGACTCCAAAGGCAATTGCCGCTGGGGTCCACCAGTTCTGCACCTACTCCAACTGCCTGATGCGAGCCTCTTCCCGCTGAAAGCGCGAACAGGAGCCCCATCTTCTTGAGTTTTTCCAGTTCTCCGTACAGCAGGGCCGATACCTCGAGTGTCTGTGCGAGTTCGGTGGGATTGCGTGAGCGGAGTTGGCCTCCTTGAGTTATTCCCAGTTGCCTCAACTTGCGGTCGGTTTCTTCGAGAGAGATTGGCTGGTAGCCTCTCCGTTTGAGGGCCAGATGCGCAAGCCTCCGCACGACCGTGGGGGCGGCGACATCATTAGTGTAGTTGAGGAAGGGGAGTACCGCGACGCTGGAAGGCGCTCCGTAGGGCTGTCTGACAAGCGGGACCTTTCTGCAATGCGCGCACCCCCCACAGCACAATACGTAGGTTGCGAAGAGGAATGCCGTGACGATCAATCCCGCAAGCTGGTTCGCTTTCTGGCGACGGTCCGTCACCTTGCCCGTCTTCCGGTTGAACGACCAGGAGGCCGGCTTCACGACCTTGCCCGTCGTCCGGTCGTTAACTTCCCACCACTTCTTGGGATCGTGCTTGGTGTCTACATGGAACTGCTGCCCAGAGTGGTCCTTCATTTTCTTGCGTCGGAGATTTAGTCTTTTAATCCGAGGGCGTACTTCAAAGCCTCATCCAGCGCTGCCACCTTGGAAGGGGAAAGAAGGCTCACGCGCTCCGTCAAAGTCTTTCTGGGAATCGTAGCGATCGTATCCAGATTAGCCGCACAGGATCGTGGAAGTCCCTCCTCGTTCCCGAGCGGGACCTCAATGGGAAGGTGGCGAATGCGTGTTGTTACGGGCGCCACTGTGATCAATTCCCGAATCCCGTAAGCCTCGTCCCGCGATAGAAGAACCACGGGTCTCCGACCTGCGGGTTGCGGAAGCTCGGCCCACCAGACCTCGCCACGCCTCATTCCCAGGCTTCCTGGGCCAGAAGCGCGGTAGCCGCAGCCTCAGCCGCTTTGACCTCCTCGGCTCCTTCAGGCATCTTTTTGTATCCCTCTACGTATTGCCTAGCGCGAGCCTCCTTGCGTCCCCGTTCGAGGATTTCCAAGACTGCCCTGAGAATGAAGGTGCTGCGACTTTCCCCGTTTTTCCGGCGGAGCTTTTCCACCTCATCAGCTACGTTCCGAGGAAGGGTGATCGACAACTTCTGGCTTGTCCCCATCTGATCCTCCTTTCATCCTACCACAATCCTACCACATTGTCCCTTGGAAGCCCCAGGGTGCTGTTCCGTCAGCTAATCACTCCCGGACAGGCGCAGGCAGACAATGCCGCCTGTCTGATCAGCCTCGGTCTGCCATGCCGCGATGACGGGCCCCCGGCCTTTGGGCGCAGCGGCAATGACGGGAAAGACTCCCTCGCCCAGTGACACTGGCGCGTCATCGCCGGGGCTGGCATACATGATGTTCCCGTCGGCTTGCCAGAGCTTATACGATCCACCCGGGCCGAGCCCCACCGCCGGCTGGCGGCCCTCTCCAACGAGGTGCTCTTTCCCGTCAAGGCGGCACTCGTAGAGCGCATGCTCACGCCGCCAGAATGTCATGACGTTCTTAGGTGAGTTGGCGGCCAGCCAGCCTCCGGCCATCGGACACCCATCCAGCTCCCAGGTCCCCTTGCCGAGTTTCAGGGCTTTCCCAAAGGAGTGGCCTCCGTTGGTGGAGGTCGCGAGGTACATGTCCCGTGATCCCTGAAGCCAGTTGCGCCACATGACATAGAAGTTGCCTTTGGCATCGGCGGTGGCGGATGGATGGCAGCACTGGCAGATCGTTCCAGCCGGTGACTTGTAAATCAGGAAATTTTCAGACCAGGTGTTTCCACCATCAGTTGAACGGGAGCCGTAGAGTCTGGTCCCCTTTACCCTGAGATCTAGCCACACCGCCAAGAGGGTGTTGTCATCTCCGGCGGTAACGGCGTGCATCCCTTCACGGGCAGCTCGATTGACATCGTTGACCTGAACTGGGCTGGCCCACGTGCGCCCCCAGTCTCTAGAATGCCATGCCAAGAGGTTGCCGTTCTGGCTATCCACGGCCAGGACGGCAATGGTTTGTTCCGTGATGGCCACCTGGGGGCCCCGCCGCATTCCGAGAAACGTGTGCTCCAGCCTTCCAACTTCCACCGGTTCGGCATAGGTATTCCCGCCGTCCTTTGAGACGCGGCAAAGGATGACCGTGTGCCTTGGGAGCTCCTCAAATCTCGACTGACCATACACGATCGCTACCTTGCCGCCAGATCCGACGGCGACCCGTGGCTGCTTTCCCTCGGCGGTGAGCGTCACCACGCGGTCGGCCAATGAGGCTAGCGGCGGCACCGGGGTGAGGAATGCAGCGAAGGCAATAAGGGAAACTTTGAATTGAGCTTTCATTCTGGACGGGCGTTAGGGAATCCGCCCCGAGTTATAGATTCGTTGGGAAGGCAGGCTGGCCGGGGTGGCGGGGGCGGATGCCGGCCACCATTAGCCCCGGCCGGCCTAAGCTCTGCCCCTCGGTCTGCACGTTCTCCGGGTTGCGGTAACCGATGCGCACCAGCCGCCGATTTTTCTTGGTCGTGTTGATGTGTGACCCGTGAATCGTGTGGATGTTGAAACACACCACGTCGCCCCGTTTTGCGGGGACCGCGACCGTCTGACCAAATTTATAGACATCTGTCGGCAGGTGCGGGGTGCAGGGACCTTCCGGGGTTTGAGTGATGTGTTCCAGCGCTCCGCCCTTGGAGGAGCCGTCTAAAAATCTGATCTCCCCATTCTCGTGGCAGGTGTCGTCCAGATGGACGAGCATGTCCACGTATCGACCGTCCGTGTGCTTGTAAAACGCCCAGTCCTGGTGCATGGGGAAGGGATGCCCGGTTTCGGGCGGCTTCACATGCATCGTGGAGTGGTGCAGCTCCACGTTCGGTCCCAGGAGATCGGTCATGGCTCCTGCCAGTTTGGGATTGGCAACCGCGCGCGACCAGGGTTGGGAATAGAAGTGCAGGTCGTGCATGGCCACCAGCTTAGATTTTTTCTCGGTCTCCTCGTCCATGTACACCTTCCGCCATGGTCCGGTCCACCCGGCTGCGTTCGAGGCCCAGATCTGGATCAGCCAGTCCAGGTGGTCGGCCAGCTCATCGGTCTCCTGGGGGGTGAATACCTGGGGAATGTGCAGGTAGCCGTGCTCGTGGAAAAATGCGACCTGCTCCCGGGTGAGGACTGCCAACGGCTTGGTCTCCATCGTCGCCTGAGTCATAGCAACCTCATTTTACTGTAGCAAATGGCAAACCGGACCACACCGGCAGGCAAGATGCCTATAATGCCTGGGGTGGAGCTATGAAACTCGGCCTGGTCACCTACAACCTCGCGGCCACCTGGGATCTGAAGACGCTCCTCTCCCGGTGTTGCGAAGCGGGCGTTGACGGGGTGGAGCTACGGACGACGCACGCGCACGGGGTGGAGCCGACCCTGTCCGCGCAGCAACGTCGGGAGGTGCGGCAACGATGCACCGACGCGGGTATCGCGATCTGGGGACTGGGGACGGTATGTGAGTTTCACTCCCCTGATCCCGCTGAAGTCCTCCGCCATGTCCGCTCCTGCCAAGACTTCGTGCGCCTGGCCGCGGACCTGGGTGCCAAGGGGGTGAAAGTGCGTCCTAACGCGCTGCCCGAGGGGGTTCCCCAGGAGAAGACGCTTGCGCAGATTGGCTCGGCGCTGGCTGCGTGCGGCGAGTTCGCCTCGGACCACGGCGTTGAGATCTGGCTCGAAGTCCACGGCCAGGGCACCTCCCTGCCTGCGAATGTCCGCGCTACGATG
The DNA here is from genome assembly GCA_964587525.1 of uncultured bacterium. GTDB lineage: Bacteria > Oederibacteriota > CAKKQC01 > CAKKQC01 > CAKKQC01 > CAZPLZ01. The sequence continues at coordinate 33,094 of CAZPLZ010000001.1, forward strand.
GACGCCTGCCGGCACCCGGCGGTGGGCGTGTGCTGGAATTCCAACATGACCGACCGCGGGCAGGATGGCTCCATCCGCACCTCGTTTGAGCTGCTGCGCTCCTTCATCTGGTCGTGCCACATCACGGACCTGGATTCTTCCTATCCCTGGAATGAGCTGTTCGCCCTCCTGGCGCAGACAAGCTACAACCGCTTCACGCTCTGCGAGTACCCTCAGAGCATGGACCCCGCGGCCGGGGTGAGCTTCTTGATCGAATACCGCCGCCGCTGGCTTGATCTTGTCCGCCAGGCCGGACAGGCGACCACCGCCTAGCGCGGGAGGACGCGGGCAGGACCCGCGCCACTTTTCCGCTAAATCGTCTGGTCGATCAGGGTTGCGATCGGAGCGACGCCCACCCCACCTTCTTCACGGGCGGTGCGTTCCTGGATAGCCAACTCAAAGGCTTGCCGGGCATGAAGCCGCTGAATTTCTTGTTCCACGACTGCAGTACGGGCGACCCCGCCACGGGCTGGCCCAGGTGCCGCTGCCGGCTCTGGAACACCCGCCACGGCCCGTCCTCCCCCTGGCTCGATCGGCGCAGCAGGCTGACGTATGGGTTCGGTGAACTGGACCTCAGGCCTTCTGGGCTCCACCTGGAATTGGGGCTCATCGGCTGCCCGAGCGGGCTCATCCTGAGCTTGCCCTTCGATTCCCCTTAAGGCAATCTCCGTGAGCCGAACAGGTTCCCGGACAGCCACTTCTTCTAGCTCGGCCAGCATTCGGACGGCTTGCGCACGCCGTGCCGCTTCGATTTCAATACGCCCCCGGGTTTCGTTCAGGAGTTGAACCAGCCGCTGGGGGATCTGGTTGCGCTGCTCGAGTTCGAGCAGGGCGGGGCGGGCGTTCGCCGGCTGGGACACCGCCCGGGGCTGGACCGCCTCACGTGGGGTTTCCTGCCGGTTGGGCACGTCCTGCGCAATCTCGGGCCGGGCGGCCTCTCGCTGCCGCACAGGCTCAAAATCTACCCTCGGACGGTTCGCATCCTGGGTCAGCAGCGGCTGGAGCAACCGCGCTTGGTCATTCTCAATTGGCTGAATGTGTGCCATCGCTACCTTACCTTAACACAATTCATTGGATATGTGTTCCCAGAACCCTCTGAAATAACTAATTTTCAGCAGGCGGCTTCTTTTCTTCTTTTTGGGGAGCCGGACTGGTCTGGGTGCCCGGAAGGGTGAACATATCCGCGCTGAGGTGCTCAACAAAGTCCTTGAATTTCCTGTTCTCCTCAGCGATTTTGCTCTTGTCGGACAGCGCAGCCTTCGTCACGACGTTTTCTGTGACGAAGATTGGAGCTTTGAACCGCAACGCCAGAGCCACCGAGTCGGAGGGCCGAGCGTCAATCTCAATTTCCTTTCCCCCAAGCTCTAGGATGATGTGCGCGAAGTAGGTCCCGGTGCCATTGTGGTCCTGCAGGTCGTTGATGACCACCCGCTGCATCTTCGCATTGAGGTGTTCAATGACTGTCTTCATAAGATCGTGCGTGAAGGGCCGCGGGGGGGGGACTCCTTCCATCTCCGATATGATGGCCTGCGCCTCGAAGCCGCCGATATAGATCGGCAGGAAGTGGTTTTCCTCAATGTCCGTGAGGAGCATGAGGGGAAGCTTCGTATCGGCTTCCAGGGCGATGGTTTTGACCTTCATTTCGACCATGGGCTATCCCTCCACCCGGAACATATCACCTTTTTCTTAGGACTTCAACTCCAAGGGAATTCAGGCTGCCCCGTGGCATTTCTTGTACTTCTTGCCACTGCCGCATGGGCAGGGATCGTTGCGGCCGACCTTGGGTATCTCCCGCCTGTAAGGCGTGTCCTTGACTTCCTCACCACCACCGGCCTGCTGGAGTTCATCCGGGGATTGACCAAACTCCGGAGGAGCACCCGGCGGCAGCGGTCCAAACGTGGCGGCCGCTGGAGAAAGCGCGCCTGCCTGCCCGCGTGCGCTTGAGGGTGGGGATGGCTGCGGTGGGAGAGCCGCGATGGGCGGTCGCTCCTCGTGTCCCTCGTAGGCGAAGGGTCGCCGGGCCTCTTCGTGCGGCAGGGCAGCCTTAATGTGGAAAAGCACCTCCAGGGTTTTCTGCTTGATCGAGGAAAGCATCGCTTGGAACATTGCAAACCCCTCACGCTTGTACTCGATGAGCGGATCCTTCTGTCCGTAGGCGGCCAGCCCGATGCCTTCCTTGAGCTGGTCCATGTTGTACAGGTGATTTTTCCACTGCGCGTCAATGATGTTGAGCATGACGATGCGTTCCATCTCCCGCATCTGATCTGGACCGAATCCTGTTTCCCTCTCCCGGTAGATGTTCCGCAGGCGTTGCGTGAGGTGAGCTGCGACGGCGTCTGGTTGCTCGCGTTCCAGATCTGAAGGGGGCACGTGAAGATTGAACACTGCGCGGAGCCAGTCCACCAGAGTTTGGATGGCGCCCTCTGCGGGCGGAGTGTTCTTGGGCAGGTAGGTGCTCACCGCCTCATCCACCAGCTCATCCACCATGTCCAGGATCAGACCGGAGATGTCTTCTCCCTCCAGGATGGCGCGGCGCTGGGCATAGATGACTTCCCGCTGCTTGTTCATGACGTCGTCGTACTCGAGCAGGTGCTTGCGCAGCTCGAAGTTTCGCGTCTCGACCGCCTTTTGCGCCCGCTCAATGGCCTTGGTCACCCACGGGTGCTCGATCACCTCGTCTTCCTGCATGCCCAGCTTACTCATCCAGTTTTGGAGGTTCTCCACGGCGAACAGGCGGAGGAGATCATCCTCCAGCGATAGGTAATACCGCGAGGCGCCTGGGTCGCCTTGACGTCCGGAACGGCCCCGGAGCTGGTTGTCGATCCGGCGGCTCTCGTTGCGCTCGGTGCCCAGCACGTAGAGCCCTCCAAGCTCCACCACCCCCGGCCCAAGCTGGATGTCAGTTCCACGGCCAGCCATGTTGGTGGCGATCGTGATCGTCTTGGCCTGGCCGGCCTGGGCGATGATGTGTGCCTCCTGCTCATGCTGTTTGGCGTTGAGCACTTGGTGCGGCACTCCCCTGCGTTTCAGCATGCTGGAGAGTTTCTCATTCCGCTCGATGGAGGTGGTCCCCACGAGCATGGGCTGCCCGCGCTCGTAGTGTTCCGCGATGTCCTCGATGATGGCCTTGTGTTTTTCGCGCTCGGTCCGGTAGATCTGGTCTGCCTGGTCTTCCCGGACCATCGGCTTGTGGGTGGGGATGACGATCGCGTCCAGTTTGTAAATTTCCATGAATTCCTGGGCTTCGGTACGGGCGGTGCCGGTCATCCCCGCCAGTTTTTCGTACATCCTGAAGTAGTTCTGGAAGGTGATCGTAGCCAGGGTCTGATTCTCTTCCTCGATCTCGGCCCCCTCCTTGGCCTCGATGGCTTGATGCAAGCCGTCTGACCATCTCCGGCCGGGCATCAAGCGTCCGGTGAACTCGTCCACGATGACCACCTTGCTGTCCTTCACGATGTAGTCCGTCTCGCGCTTGAAGAGGGTGTGGGCCCGCAGGCCCTGAACCACGTGGTGGAGCACCTCGATGTTCTGTTCGTCGTACAGATTCTCGAGATGTAAGAGTTTCTCGACCGTGGACACCCCGTCTTCCGTGAGCGTCACGTTCTTGTGTTTTTCGTCGATCTTGTAATCCGCCTCGGCGCTGAGCTTGGGAATGATCCGGTTGATGGTGTAGTACTTATCCGTGGACTCCTCGGCGGGGCCTGAGATGATCAGGGGGGTCCGGGCTTCGTCAACGAGGATCGAGTCCACCTCGTCCACGATGCAGTAGTTAAGCTTGCGCTGTACCATGTACTCTTTCGCCACCGCCATGTTGTCTCGCAGGTAATCAAACCCGAACTCGTTGTTGGTGCCGTAGGCGATGTCAGCCGCGTAGGCTGCTTGTCGCTCCTCCATCCTCAGGCCATGCAGAATGCACCCGACGGACAGCCCCAGGGACTCATAGATGTTGCCCATGCCCTTGAAGTTCCCCCTGCCGTGACTGTCCCGCTCGGCCAGGTAGTCATTCACCGTGATGATGTGCACGCCCTTGCCCGTCAGCGCGTTGAGATAGACCGGCAGGGTGGCCACCAGGGTTTTCCCCTCGCCCGTGCGCATCTCTATGATCTTTCCCTGATGGAGGATGATTCCACCCATGAGCTGGACATCGAAGGGTCGCTGCCCGATGGTGCGCTTGGCGGCTTCCCGGATCACGGCGAAGGCTTCAGGGAGCAGCTCGTCCAGCGTTTCGCCGTCCGCTAACCGGTTTCGGAACTCGTCCGTCTTACGGCGGAGCTCCTGATCGGTAAGCCGTGAAAGGGCAGGCTCAAACTCGTTGATCCGGTCCACGAGCGGCTTCAGCTTCTTGAGCACGCGTTCGTTCCGGTCGAGGATTCTCGTCAGCCAGGGAAACATGTCCGGGTCATGAACTAAAACCCCGCCTCGTGAAGAGGCGGGGCTTCAGGAGTACTTCGAAGATTTAAGTGGCCTGGTCAGATGGTCGTCGTCTCAAGGGCTTACGTCTTCGAGGCCTAGGGAGAAATTTTGCTCACGTTGACGGCCTGTGGCCCTTTCGGTCCGTCCACGACTTCGAACTCCACTTCCTGCCCTTCAACGAGCGATCTGTATCCATCCCCCGTTACATTGGAGAAGTGAACGAAGACGTCGCGTCCGCCTTCTTGTGCAATAAACCCGTAGCCTTTCTTGTCGTTGAACCATTTGACCTTTCCATTCTGCATGCGGCCTTAAACCCCCCTTACGTCAGCTAATCCCATCACGTTGCTTTTCCCGCGCTTAACAACTTAGAGCTGCGCGATTAAACTCAAAGACTATCACAGCCTCCTGCCAAAAGTCAATGTTTTCAGGGTGAAGTAGTGCTCCCGGTCGAAGCCGCTGGCTTCACTTCAGGTTGCGAAGGTCCGCCGAGCTCCGCCAGGATACTTTCGGCCAGCGTGAGGTTCCCCGGCTTGTACGCACTGTCCAGCTCCGCCACTTTCTTGTAGGCCGCGATGGCTTCCTCGACAAGCTCCTTCCCGCCGGCGCCGGCGTTGAGCGACTTCAGGAGTGCGGCGCCCAGGTTGTTCCACGCATACTTGTTTTTTGAGTTCAGCTCCGTGGCGCGCCGTGAGTGTTTCAGGGCCACCTGGATCTTGCGCTGCCGAAGCGCGAGCAGCCCCTGAAAGTTGGCAGCGGCGCTTTTCGCCCTCTTGCCGCGGGCGGTGGCTTCCGAACGTTCGAAATTAGCCTGGGCGAGTGCAGCATCTCCCTCCTGCTCGGCGGCCTCGCCGGCGACTTTGTACGTGCTGTAGGTCCCCTCCGCCGCTACGGTTCGGGGTGGCTGGTCAGCCCGCTTGGCGGCGGCCTCAGCCCAGGCCTTCTCCTGGTCAAGGTAGCCCTGTGCGGTCTTAGCGAATGTCTGGTAGTCCGGATCCAGCTCGGCCACTTTCCCAAAGGCGGATAGCGCGCTATCGAGCGCTTCCTTATCGGATGCGCCTGCCTCGTACAGGGTGAGATGGCAGGCCCCGAGGTTGTTCCAGGCCACCACGAGCGTGGGGTCAATCTCGATTGCCCGCTTGAGGTGCGGGATCGCCTGGGCGTACTTACGCCACTTCATGTAGACATACCCCTGCCCGTTGGCCGCGGAGGCCTTGCTGGCAGAGGTCTTGGACGCGCTTTCGGCCTTGCCGTAAGCGTCCAGGGCTTCTTTGAACTGCGCCGTGTTGAGCGCTTGACTTGCCTGGACGAACAATGGTTTTGCGTCCTCCGCACCGGCTATAGACGCAAGCCCCGTGAGACCCAGGGGGTCTAACGGGACAAGCAGCAGCGTGAGGAAGAGCCCGATGGTGATTGCTTGAGATCTCTTGTGTGACATGCTTGTCCTCCTGGTAGCTTGATGTTAATCAAAGGTTCCTAGATGAATGGAGAGCCAGAACACCGGGAACGCGGACACGATCAACGCCGGCGCCAGCACCTCGAACACGTTTTTGTATTCCGGCGCAACACCCAGCAGATAGAGCACGTAGTAACCGCCCATGAGCATTATGAACCCGCCCCAGAAGGTGTACAGGCCGATCCGGCGCTTGTGTCGTTCGTCCATGCTGTCGTGAAGTCCCCTCTACGATTTCCCGTCTTTAGCGGGTGCGGCGCCCTGTTGTAAGGCCGCACGTCCTTCGTTTCTCTTGATCAGCCGTTGCACCTCTTCCATGAATTGTGTCACATCTTTAAACTGCCGGTACACTGAGGCGAACCGGACATAGGCGACCTCGTCAAGGTCGTGCAGCCGCTGCATCACCAGCGCGCCGATTGCCTCGCTGCTGATTTCCCGGCCGTTCTTGTTGAAGCACTCTTTTTCAATTGCGTCGGCGATTGTCTCCAGCGAGGCCTGACTGACAGGCCGTTTCTGACAGGCCTTGAGGAGACCACTCATGAGCTTATTGCGGTCAAACGTTTCCCACCGGCCGTCCTTTTTTTTGATCTGGGGTATGGAGTGCTCAATCTGTTCGTAGGAGGTGTATCGCCGGCTGCATTTGAGACATTCTCGGCGTCGCCGGATGGCTTCCCCTCCCTTGGTGCTGCGCGAATCCACGACCTTGTCTTCCCCATGGCTGCAGAATGGGCACCGCATGAAACGTCAGCTCCGAGAGGACACTGTGAGCTCTTGGTAGCGTGCCCACCAACGTCGCGCTTTGGCTAGGGTTGAGCTGATGCGGCGCCGGATGCGTTTGACTTGCTGCGGGGTCAGCTCACCCTCACCATCGACTTTCACCGCATCGGTGAGGGAGAGCTCGCCGTTGGCCAGCCGGGTATCCAGTTGCAGCAGCTCCTTGATGATGAGATCAGATTGGTACATCGTGGCATCAACTTTCCTTTCGCCGTCCTCGACCTGTTTAGCCAGCGCGATTTCCTCGTCTCGGGTGAGCAGCATGACTTGTCCCATCTCGTGCAGATACATGCGCACCGGATCATCGATACGAGACTCTGACCCGGGTATCTTAGGTTCCTTCCGTCCACTTCGTGTGGGGCTGGGCTTCTCGGTGGTGGCACGCGATTTGGCGGCATCCTCGTCAATGATCTCGATGTCCATTTCCGATAGCTTGCTGAGCAAGTCGTCGATCTGATCGGTGTGCATCGAGTCTTGAGGAAGTTTATCACTGACCTCCTTATACGTGAGATAACCGCGTTCCTGTCCGGTCTCGATGAGCTGCTCAATGTCGCTGGCGCGTTGTTCGGTCGCGTCCTCCTGGCCTTCCTGCGGCGTGTACTCGGCCTGGCCCTTCCGTGGGCGACCCGGCCGGTTCATGAGTGGACGGCCTGGCTTGTTCCTCATGAGGTTGTTTGAACCAGACGTTGTTTTTCCTCGAGGAGCTGGGTCACCGTTGTGGGATCCGTTGTGCGCTCAAGCTTTTGCTGGACGGCCTTGAGTTGAGTCCGGGAGCGCCAGCGTTTCAGTTGCTCCGCGGACTCACGATACGCATCGTCAGGGGAAAGGCCTTCCTCCTTGGCTTCTGCCGCCGCCAGCAGTTCCAGCATGGCTGGGCTGTCCTGGAAATCGTCCATCAGCGAGGCGATGGAGAATGCCCGGCCTTCCTCGAACAAGGCGCGCAGGTGTGACGCCAGCCGGGCGGTCTCCGCCCCCTGGAACGCTTCCGGTGGGATGTCCAGAAGCGCTGTCATCGCGGCCGCTTTGTGTTGGAGGACGCCGGTGAGGAGCAAGCGTTCAGCGCGCCAGGTCGGCGTGTGCCCCTCGAGGGGCTTGACGCTGGCCAGTGGCTTGGGTTCGGCGGGGGGCCCGAGAGGCTTCGTGCCAAAGCCGAAGGGGTGTGGTCTCACCGATGAAAATTTCTCCAGTTCTTCCACGATATCGCGTTCACGCAGGCCGAGCCGCTCGGAAAGCCGCTTCACATACGTGAAGCGCTCGATGGCGTTGGGCACCCGCTTAAGGAACGGCAAGAGTGCCGCGACGATTCGTTTCTTGCCTTGCAGGGTTGCTGGATCGGCGTTTTGGGAGGCCACCTCAAGCCGGAAATCGAACAGCGAGATGGCCACCCCATGCGCTTGCAACGGTGAGGTCGGCGCCTCACCACCCGCGGCATCCTGAAGCGCTTTCAGAAAGGCTGCCTCGCCGTGCTGAAGGAGGAACTCGTCCGGATCGGTGCCGCCGGGGAGCCGGACGATCTTCACCTCGAATCCTGCTTCGCTGGCCAAGTCCAATCCACGCACCGCCGCTTCGTTGCCGCCCACATCTTCATCATAGACGATCAGAAGCGTGTGGGTGAATCGCTTGAGGAGTTTGAGCTGTGCGCCGGTGAGGGACGTTCCCAGCACCGCCACGAGGTTGTGCACCCCGCGTGCGTGCGCCGCAATGGCGTCGAAGTAACCCTCAACGAGCACCGTTTTTCCAGTTTTCCGGATGGCCTCCTTGGCCAGCGAGAGCGCGTAGAGAGAATGTGACTTTTTGTACAGGGCGGTTTCGGGTGTGTTCAGGTATTTTGGCTGCTGGCTTTCTTCAAGGGCGCGGCCACCGAACCCGATCACATGTCCGGCCTCGTCCGTGATGGGGAGGATGAGACGCCCGCGCATGCGGTCATGTTGACCGCCTTCCTGGCTTGGACCCGCAAGCCCCGCGCGCGCGAGCAGCGCTGGATGGAGCTTGGCTGAAAAGATCTCTCGGCCGGTCGAGTAGCCCAGGCGGAACTGCTCGATCGAGCGCTGGGGTACATGGCGCCGTTCTAGATAGGCACGGGCGCGGGCCGCCCCGGGGGCCGTCAGCAACGTGTGGTGATAGAGTGAGGCCGCGGTTTCTAAGAGCACCAGCAGCCGTTTGCGCTCCTGCTCCACGGGGGAATTGGTCTGCGGGAGCGGAATGCGGGCGCGCTCGGCCAGCCGCCGGACGGCTTCGGGAAACGGGATGTTCTCGATCTTCATGAGAAAGATGGAGGCGTTTCCGCTGGCGTTGCACCCGAAACACTTGAAGATCTGCAGGGTCGTGTTCACATGGAAGGACGGTGTCTTTTCTTTGTGAAATGGACACAGCCCCTTGAAGTTGTGGCTGCCGGCTTTCTTGAGCGGGACGTATTCGCCGACGATCTCGGCGATGTTCACCGCGGCGCGGATACGATCCAGAAGAGCTTGCTCAAACACGATTCACAACACTGCTCACGAGAATAACACAGCCGGTGTCCCCCGTGTCACGCTCTTGGCAGCCCGGGATGCCGCGACACCCAAGGGCTATCGGCCGCGTAAAATCGCCAGGGCTTTAAGCGCGCAGGGCCACGAAGTCCGATCCGGGTGGAGCGACGGATTCGGCAGACAAAAGGTTGCCGGGGCCAGGCCAGAAACAACGGGCCTCGCAGCAGGTTCGTCCGGTTGAGGGTGAGATCCACCCGCATGGCCTGGCAGAGCCGGCCGGGCCCGCGGGCGAGGTCCTGGTCACGTGCGCACCGCTGCCGGCGCTGGCGCATGGAGGGAAGTCCCGCAACCGGTTGAAGAGCCCGCAGGAGTACTGCGCCAGGAACACCCTCGCGTTCGGTAACGACATTCAGGAGAGGATAGAGATGGCATTGATACACGTACGCCTGGCCGGGAGGGCCGAACATGGGGGCGTTACGCCCTTTCAACCCGCCATGGGCATGGCTTCCGGGGTCACGCGTGCCGGTGTAGGCTTCGGTCTCCACGATGACGCCAGCGGTCAACCCCGAGGGGTGTTTGTGGATCAACAAGGTGCCGATGAGATCGCGGGCGGCTTTGAGCGTGGGCCGGGTGAAGAACCTAGGGGTGAGCCGCCTGGGCTTGAAGCCCCGCCCCGTTAGAAGCGGGCCCGCTTCTAACGGGGCCCCCTTGAGACTCGAGCCGGTCACGCCAGTGGGATCAATAGCCTGCCTTTTCGCGCTTCTGACGCCGGCGTTCCTTGCGGATCGCGGCTTGAAGTTTCTTTTTGCGGCGCACGGAGGGAGGTTCGTAATACTCCCGTTTGCGCATTTCCTGAAGCAGACCAGCGTCCTGGACTTTTTTCTTAAACCGCCGAAGCGCGGTCTCGAAGGAATCAAAATCCTTGACCACGATTTCGGGCACGAAGATCACCTCCTAATTGCTCAATTATGTACCTATGTATAATAACGCGGGACGATGCCAAGCGCCGCCCTCATACGAAAGGTCTCACGAGTGGGCTTCTCATGATGTTATCGAGGCGGGTCGCGGCGTTGCGGCCCTCACCCACGCTGGCGATTGAAGCGAAAGCCAAGGCCATGCGCACGCAGGGACTGGATGTGCTCAGCCTGTCTGCGGGCGAGCCCGATTTTGACACGCCGGAGCACATCAAGCAAGCCGCGGGAGCGGCCATGAAAGCCGGGCTGACGAAGTACACGCCCGCGTCCGGCATCCTCGAGCTCAAGGCGGCGGTTTGCAAGCGTGCCAAGATGACGCAAGGTCTGGAGTACGAGCCCAAAGGGGTCGTCATCTCATGTGGAGCGAAGCACGCCATCGCCAATGCGCTCGTCGCGCTGGTGAACGAGGGCGATGAGGTGTTGATCCTGGCGCCGTTCTGGGTCTCCTATCCCGCCATGGTTACGCTGGCCGGTGGTGTTCCTCGGATCCTCTACGCGGACGGGAAATCCTTCGTGTGGGACCCCGACATCGCTCACCTGACCGCGCCGGAAGTTGGCTTCAAGATTGTTCCAGAGGTTCTTCAGCAAGGCCTGACACCCAAGACCAAGGTCCTGATCCTCAACGTGCCCTCGAACCCGACAGGGTGCATGTACAGCGAGGAAGAGTTAAAGGGCCTGGCGAAGGTGCTTGATGGATTTCCTGGCACCTGGATCATCTCGGACGAGATCTATGACGCCCTGACGTACGATGGACCGGCGCGCTCGATCGCGCGAGTGGCGCCGGCGCTCAAGGCGCGCACCGTGGTGGTCAACGGCGTGTCCAAGACCTTTGCCATGACCGGCTGGCGGATCGGCTGGGCGCTGGGGCCGGAAGATGTGATCAGCGCGATGGGGAACCTCCAGAGCCAGACGACGTCGAATCCAACCTCGGTGGCGCAGTATGCGGCGCTCGCCGCGTTGGAAGGTTCACAGGACTCCGTGGCCCATATGCGACGCGAGTTTGCGAAACGGCATGTGCTGATTGCGGAGGGGCTCAATAACATCCCCGGTGTGATGTGCGCGCGAGCTAGCGGAGCGTTTTACGTGTTCCCGGATGTGCGGGGGATCCAGCAGAGCCCGGTGGCTCTAGCGAAGCTGGGACTTTCAGCCAAGCCTGGACCGCAAGGATTCTCTTCTAGTCTCGCGGCGCATTTCCTGGAGCATGCCAAGGTGGCGATGGTGCCAGGAGCCGAGTTCGGACTGGAGTGCCACCTGCGCATGTCCTTTGCCACCTCAGGCGAGGTCATTACGAAGGCCGTCGCGCGGCTGAGCGAGGCGGTGGCCAATCTGATGAGGGCCTGACCCCTTGGGCAAGTCCACAATCCGCATCGGCCTTTTGGGGATGGGCACGGTCGGCACCGGTGTGGTGAAGATGCTTACCCGGAGCCGGGAAGTTTTGGAGCGGAAGGCAGGCGCCCGGCTGGAGCTTGCGCGGGTGGCGGTGAAGCACGCGGGTAAGGCGCGCGAGGTGGACTTGCCGGCCGGCGTGCTCACTGAAGACGCCCTCTCGGTGCTGCGCGATCCGTCCATCGACATCGTGGTCGAGCTGATAGGTGGTCGAAACCCTGCGAGGCTCTACGTGCTGGAGGCGATCCGGGCCAAAAAGCATATCGTCACCGCGAACAAGGCGCTGCTGGCGGAGTGTTGGGATGAGATCGTGGGCGCCGCCCGGGAAAATGGCGTCGAGGTGTATTTCGAGGCGTCGGTCGGCAGCGGCATTCCGATTATCCAGTCGCTGTCCGAGGGGCTGGCTGCCAACCGCATCGAGGCTATCTATGCCATCATCAACGGCACGTCGAATTACATCTTGACGCGCATGGAGAAGGACGGGAAGACCTTCGCTGAGGCGTTGAAGGAGGCCCAAAAGAAAGGTTATGCCGAGGCGGACCCCTCCCTGGATGTCGGCGGCGGCGATGCGGCACACAAGCTGGCCGTGCTCTCCTCGCTCGCGTTTGAGACTGGCGTGCCGTACTCAAAGATCCACATCGAGGGCATTCAGGATCTGACGCCGCAGGATTTCGTGTACGCGAAGGAGGAGTTTGGGTACGTGGTGAAGCTGCTGGCGATCGCGAAGCAGGAGGACGGGCAGCTCGAGGTGCGCGTCCATCCTACGCTATTGCCCGAGGTGCACCTCCTGGCCAGCGTTGAGGGGGCGTTTAACGGCATTTACGTGATCGGTGACGCGGTCGGAGCCACGATGTTTTATGGGTTGGGCGCCGGCCAGATGCCAACGGCCTCCGCGGTGGTGAGCGATATCCTGTACGTGGCCCGGTCCATCGCCTACGATGTTGCGGGTCGTTCCGGGTGGGGGCCGTTTGGTGACATCCCGTTGCAGCCGGTTCATCTGCCCATCCGCCCCATGGAGGAGATCCAGTGCCGGTATTATCTGCGATTGTCGGTGCTGGACCAGCCAGGCGTGCTCGCCTCGATCGCCAAGGTGCTGGGTGACCACGGTGTGTCCATCGCCTCGGTGGTGCAGAAGGAGCGAAGCAAGGGAGACAAAGTGCCATTGGTGCTGCTCACGTACGAGGCCAAGGAGCGGGACATGCAGGATGCCTTAGGGCAGATCGAGGAGTTCCCCGCCGTGAAAGGGAAAACGCTGCTCATTCGAGTCGAGCGAGGGGAATGAAGCTTACCTGGCGGGGGGTGATCGAGCAGTACCGCTCGTACCTGCCGGTCACCAACAACACGCCGGTGGTTACCCTGTTGGAAGGTGGGACCCCGCTGCTGCCGGCGCCGCGGCTCTCCAAGTGGGTGGGCGGGGGTGTTGCGCTCTTTTTGAAATGTGAGGGGTTCAACCCCAGTGGCTCGTTCAAAGACCGCGGGATGACGGTCGCGATCTCCAAAGCCAAGGAGGAAGGCGCTGCCGCGGTGGTGTGCGCGTCCACTGGGAACACGGCCGCCTCGGCTGCGGCGTACGCCGCTGCCGCGGGATTGCCGTGCCACATCCTGATCCCGAAGGGTGCGGTGGCTCTTGCCAAGATGGCACAGGCACTCATGCACGGTGCCCGGGTGCTTGAGATCAAGAGCGGGTTTGACGCGGCGCTTGACGTGGTTCGTCAGCTTGGCCACTCCTATGCCGTGACGGTCGTGAATTCGGTGAATCCGCACCGGTTGGAGGGCCAGAAAACTGCCGCGTTCGAGATCTGTGACACGCTGGGCCGTGCACCCGCATTTCAATCACAACCGGTCGGCAACGCGGGCAATATCACAGCGTACTGGAAGGGATACAAGGAGTATCGCACGGCGGGGAAGATTTCCAGCCTGCCGAAGATGCTTGGGTTCCAGGCGGCTGGGGCTGCACCGCTGGTGGCTGGACGCCCGGTCGCGGAGCCCAAAACCGTTGCGACAGCGATCCGCATCGGGAACCCCGCAAGTTGGAAGGGTGCGGTGGACGCCCGACACGAATCGGGCGGCGTCATTCACGCCGTGGCGGACCGGGAGATCCTTCAAGCTTACCGGAAGCTGGCCACCCTGGAAGGCGTGTTCGTGGAGCCCGCCTCGGCCGCCTCGGTGGCCGGAGTGAGGGCGTTGGCGCGCCGGGGCTACTTTCGCACCGTCAGGGATCGACGCGTGGTGTGCATCTTAACCGGGCATGGATTGAAAGATCCCGGTACGGCGGTCGAGCAGTTTCAGCGCGTGGAGACCGTTGAGCCACGCGCCGACGCCATTGCAGCGACGCTCAAACTTAAAGGAAGGGTCAGAGCTTGACATTTGACAAAATAGATTGGTGGATGGCATAAACAAGCCATGGCGAGGGCGTTGCGGATCGAGTTCCCCGGAGCTTTTTATCATGTGATCAATCGTGGCGTCGAACAACGGACGATCTTTGGTGATGAGAAAGATTACAAGTACTTCTTTGCACTCTGCCGGCGTCTGTATCCGCGATACAAAGTGACATTTCACAGTTACTGCTTGATGCCTAATCATTATCATTTGTTTCTTCAAACACCTCGCGGCCATCTACACCAGTTCATGCAGGATTTAAACAGCCAATACAGCCAGTATTACAACCGTCGACATCGTCGGGTGGGACCTTTGTTTCAAGGACGTTATAGGGCGCTGTTGGTTGATACTAGAGAATACGCCTTGGATATTTCTCGGTATATCCATCTCAATCCAGTAAAGGCGGGGTTGGTCAAGCGACCTGAAGCGTATCACTGGTCCAGCTATGCCGCCTTCCTTGGTTTGCGGACCGCCGACACTTATCTGCACACCGGATTGTTGCTATCCCAGATTGGTGGGCGCGATAGGAGCAATCGGGATTTGTTCCGGAAATTCACCATGGATGGGTTTGATAATAGCTTTGACCCTCTGGCTCGGGTCCAGGGTGGCGTCGTGATCGGTGGGGAGCAATTTCTCAAGTGGTTGAAAAAAGAGAAGGTTCCTCGTGGACAAGATGGGGCTGTGGCAAAATTGCGGGAGTTACAGAAGCCTCCCAGTGAAGTCAAAGAGGCGTTGGAGCGGCGGGTGAATACGGTTGTCAACGATCCAAAGCTGCAACGGAAACTTTTGCTCTACGGATTGAAGCGTTCGACCACGCTATCGCTGAAGGAGATATCCGAGCTCGTTGGAGCACGCAGCCCATTTGCTGTCGCACAGGTTATAAGACGACTGACACTGGAGAGACGAGAAGATCGGAGTTTAGATAAACTCATGACACGACTGGAAAACGATTTTCGCAGCGGGAGATCATGAGCCATTCCGGACGCCAGAAATGTCAAATGTCAAGCTCTGACCCCTCTTTTCTTTGAAATACATCTTGATCGTCGGTGATGGCATGGCTGACCGGCCCGTGCCGGAGTTGAATGGGAAGACCCCCCTTGAGGTGGCTAACAAGCCGCACATGGACTGGCTGGCGAAGGAGGGCCGCACCGGCATCCTGAAAACCTGCCCGCCTGGTTTCTCGCCGGGTACGGAGGTTTGCACCATGGCGCTGATGAGCTACAACCCGGCGGAGCACTTTAAAGGCCGCGGTCCGCTCGAGGCGCTGGGGCGGGGAATCACGCTTAAGAAAAGTGAGGTGGCGTACCGGTGCAATCTGGTGACGGTGAAGGGTGACACCCTGGAGGACTACAGCGCGGGCCATATCACTGATGACGAGGCCAAGCCGCTCATCCAGATGTTGGACAAGCGGCTGGGCCTGGAAGAGATCCGGTTCCATCCTGGCGTGAGCTACCGGCACTTGATGGTGTGGCGAGGCGGGTCGGAGGACGTCAAGTCCACGCCGCCGCACAACATCGTGGGCCAGCCCTTCAAGGGGCACCTGCCGAGCGGCAAGGGGGAGACCAAGCTGCTCCAGCTCATGGAGGATTCCCGTGTGCTGCTGGAAGGTCACGAGGTCAACCGGGCCCGGCGCGCGAAGGGGTTGAAGTCTGCCAACATGATCTGGCTCTGGAGTCCCGGGCGCACGCCCGTGGTTCCCAGTTTTAAGGAGAAGTACGGGATCACCGGCGGGGTTATCTCCGCGGTGGATGTGGTGCGGGGGATCGGGGTACTGGCGGGGCTCGAGATCATCAAGGTGCCGGGCGCCACGGGCTACTTTGATACCAACTACAAAGGCAAGGGGGACGCCGCGGTCAAGGTGCTTAGGAATGCGGACTTTGTGTTCGTGCATGTGGAATCGCCCGACGAGGCGGGCCATCAGGGACTGGTCCAGGAGAAGGTCAAGGCCATCGAGCAGATGGACGAGCACGTCGTGGGCACGATCCTGAAGGCCCAGCCCAAGCTCGGTGACCTCTCGATCCTTCTCATGCCTGACCATTCCACGCCGGTCACGGTGAAGATCCATGTGGATGATCCCGTGCCGGTGGTGCTGTATCGGACTCATGGCCGGGCTGATGCGGTGGATCGCTACGACGAGACTGCAGTGCAGGCTGGCTCGCTCAAGGTGGCTGACGCGTGGAAGCTGCTCGACCTTTTCTTCGAGCGCCCAAAAACGTGATACAGTACAACTGATTTTCATGCCGCTCATCGTGCAAAAGTATGGGGGCATCTCGGTCGCGGGGCCGGAACGTCTCAAAGCGGTGGCGGGCTTGGTCATCGCCCGAAAGCGGCAAGGTAACCGGATGCTGGTGGTTGTGTCCGCTCAAGGCGACACCACGGATGACCTGATCGAACGCGCCCGGCAGGTGACCTCGAAGCCGGACCCACGCGAGATGGACATGCTGCTCGCAACCGGGGAGCAGCAGTCCATTGCGCTCCTCGCGATGGCGATCAAGGCGCAGGGTGAGGAGGCGGTGTCGTTCACGGGTGCGCAGGTGGGCATCGTTACGGATACGCGGCACACCAAAGCCCGGATCCTCAGCGTGAAGGCCGAACGGATCCGGAAGGCCCTGGCGCAAGGGAAGATCGCCATCGCGGCGGGCTTTCAGGGTGAGAGCGCCAGCGAGGAGATCACCACCCTGGGCCGGGGGGGGTCTGATCTGACCGCGGTGGCGCTGGCGGCGGCGCTCAAGGCCAACATCTGCGAGTTTTACAAGGATGTGAAGGGGGTGCTGACCGCTGACCCGCGGATCGTGCCCGAGGCCCGGGTGTTGCCAGTCATCACCTACGACGAGATGTTGGAGATGGCCAGCCTGGGGTCCCAGGTGCTCAACGCACGCTCGGTGGAGTACGCCAAGCGCTTCCGGGTGCCTCTTGTCGTGAAGTCTGCATTTGATAAGACCGGGGGAACGCTGATCGTGGAGGAGGAGCCGGGCATGGAAAAAGTGCTGGTGCGGGGGATCACGTACGCCAAGGCCGAAGCCAAGGTGACGGTGCTCGGGGTGCCCGACAAACCTGGGATCGCCGCGGAGCTGTTCCGCGCGCTGGCGGACGCGGACCTCAACATCGACACCATCATCCAGGATGTGAGCGAGAGCGGCGTGACCAACATCTCGTTCACCGTGTCTCAGGGCGAGCTCGCACGCACCATGGATGTGGTGCGTGGGGCCGCGACCCGGCTTGGCGCCAAGGACGTGCAGGCTGATGAAAACGTGGGCAAGGTCTCCATCATCGGGGTGGGGATGCGCTCGCACTCTGGGGTCGCGGCCGCGATGTTCGAGGCGCTCGCCCAGGCGGGTGTTAATATCCAGATGATCTCCACTTCAGAAATCAAGATCTCCTGTGTGATTGAAAAGCCCCAGGTTGAGGAAGCGGTCAAAGTCCTGCACCGGCGGTTCCGCCTGGATAAGGACCAGGTTGAGCTCGGCAAACCGTTCCTGCTGGCGCCTGAAGAGGTGGGTGTCCGTGCAGGGGTGCGCCTGCGCCGAAGTCGCGCCCGCGGCCCGTCGCCCGCGCCGAAGTCGCGCCCGCGGGCGACGGGCCGCGGGCGACGGGCCGCGAAACGACGGTGAATCGACCCTCCGTCACTCTCTACGACACCACCCTGCGGGATGGGACGCAGGGGGAGGGCGTGACCTTCTCGACCGCCGATAAGCTGCTCTTGGCTCAAAAACTCGACCAGCTTGGTATTCACTACATCGAGGGCGGCTTCCCGCACCCGACCAACCCGAAAGAAGTGGAGTTCTTCCGGGAGGCGCGCAAACTCAAACTCGCGAACGCCAAGCTGGTCACATTCGGCAGCACACGGCGTGCGCGGGTGACCGCTGAGGATGACGACGGGCTGAAGGCCCTGCTTGCGGCGCAGACCCGGGTGGTGGCGGTGGTCGGGAAGAGCTGGGATTTGCACGTGAAGCAGATCCTGCGCGTCAGCCCGGAAGAAAACCTGGCGATGATCAAGGAGTCGGTAAAATTTTTGAAAAAAGCCGGGCGCGAAGTGGTCTATGACGCGGAGCATTTTTTTGACGGGATGAAACAGAATCCCAAATACGCGCTGGCTACGCTGAAGGCCGCCGCCGATGCGGGGGCCGACTGGCTGATCCTGTGCGACACCAACGGCGGCACCCTGCCCTATGAGATCAAGGACATTCTGGAAGAGGTGAAGCCACGCCTGAAGAAACCGTTCGGGATTCACGCACACAACGACGCCGAGTGTGGCGTGGCGAACAGCGTGACCGCCGTACGGTTCGGCGCGACGCAGGTGCATGGCACCATCAATGGCTTCGGTGAGCGGTGCGGGAACGCCAACCTGTGCTCGATCATTCCGGATCTCAAGCTCAAGCTGGGCATCGACTGTGTGACCGACGCGCAACTGAAGACCCTGCGCGGGCTGTCCCTCTTCGTGTTCGAGTTGGCGACCAAACCGCCGCGGGACGAAGCGCCGTACACGGGCGCGAGCGCGTTCGCTCACAAGGGTGGCATCCATATTAATGCGGTCCAGAAGAACCCCATCGCGTATGAGCACGTCAATCCGGAGGCGACCGGCAACCGGCGGCGTATCCTGGTCTCGGACCAGTCAGGTCTGGCCACGGTGCGCTGGAAAGCCGAAGGGTACGGCCTCAAGCTGGACAAGGATGACGAGCGTGGCCGGAAAATCCTGGCGGAGCTGAAGCGGCTCGAGCAGGAGGGGTATCACTTCGAGGGCGCTGAGGCGTCATTTGAGCTGCTGGTCCAGCGGCTCACCAGCGGTTACCGACAACCCTTTGAGCTGGTGGATTTTCGGGTGGCGGTCCAGAAGCGGGCCGATGGCGCCACCGTGTCCGAGGCCACCCTCAAAGTCAAAGTGGACACTCAGGTGGAGCACACCGTGGCGGAGGGCGACGGTCCCGTGAACGCGCTGGACAAGGCGCTCCGCAAGGCTCTGGGGCGGTTCTATCCGGAACTCAAGGAGGTGCATTTGGCGGACTACAAGGTGCGCGTGATCGATCCACAGGCCTCCACCGCGGCTAAGGTGCGCGTGCAGATCGAGTCCACGGACGGCAAGGATGTCTGGTCCACGGTCGGGGTGTCCGAAAACATCATTGAAGCGAGCTGGCAGGCGCTGGCCGATAGTGTGGCCTACAAGCTGCTGGGCCGCCGCGGGAAGAAGTGAGCGGAGATTAACGACGAAGATGGAGGAGCACCCGTACCGGGCAATTGACCGCAAGTGGCAGCGGTACTGGGCGGAGCAAGGGACGTTCCGCGCCAGGGAGTCAAGTGGCAAGCCGAAGTACTACGCCTTGAATATGTTTCCTTACCCGTCGGGAAGCGCCCTGCACATGGGGCACGTGCGCACCTACGTGATTGGGGAGATCCTGGCCCGGTTCAAGAGGATGCAGGGGTACAACGTGCTCTTTCCAATGGGCTGGGACGCGTTTGGCCTGCCTGCCGAGAATGCGGCGATCCAGCAGCATGTGCACCCCGCCGTCTGGACGGAGAGGAACATTCAGATCATGAAAGGGCAACTGCAAGAGCTGGGCATGGCCTACGACTGGAATCGCGAGATCTCAACCTGTGATCCGCAATACTACCGGTGGACACAGTGGATCTTTCTGAAGATGTTCGAGCGCGGTCTGGCGTACCGGAAGAAGGGGTCGCAGAATTGGTGTCGCGAATGCCAGACCGTCCTGGCGAACGAGGAAGTGGAAGATGGCGCATGCTGGCGTTGCCATTCGGCGGTGGAGAGGAAAGAACTGGAGCAGTGGTTCCTGAAGATCACTGCTTACGCTGACCAGTTGCTGGAGGGCCTCAAGACGCTCAAGCAATGGCCGGATCGTGTGAAGGTGATGCAGGAGAATTGGATCGGGCGCAGTGAGGGGGCGCGGGTCGTGTTCAAGGAGAAGGAGAACGGGATCGAAATGCCGGTGTTTACGACGCGCCCAGACACGTTGTTTGGCGTCACGTTCATGGTGATCGCGCCCGAACACCCGCTGGTGGCGCAACTGGTCGCCGGGACGGCGCAGGAGCGCGAGGTGTCCACGTACGTGGAGCGCGCCTGTGCCATGAGCGAGCGGGACCGGACCGGAGAGGATCGTGAGAAAACCGGCGTCCGGCTTGGACGGTTCGCCATCAACCCGGTCAATGGCGAAGAAGTTCCCCTGTTTGTGGCTGATTATGCGCT
>CAZPLZ010000002.1:0-43481 GCA_964587525.1 uncultured bacterium
GTCAGCCATTCATCCTCCGCAATCCAGCCCACGTAGTACCCACCCTCGCTGCACAGCGCCACGTCCACGCCCTCGTCCTTGCGACGCGCCCCACCGTGGTTCTTCTCGTCGCTGTCCCAGAAGCCTGTTCCCGACCCCGGGAGGAAATCCTCGGCCTCGATCCGGCCCGGAGTGGCCGTCAACGACAGCCCCGCGAGCCCAGTTCCATCCTCCAGAGCCGCAACCGCGACCACGTGGCGCCCCGGCTTCACCCAGCGGCCCGCCGCGGAGATCACCTTGCCGTCCAAGCGCATCTCGAGGGAACCCATGGCTCCGTGCAGCGCCAGCCGCAGGTCATCCCTCCCGAGCATCTCGACGTCCCACTCCAGCTCGTCGCCGGCATCCATATTCCGGACCGCGAGCTCGTCTCCTTCCTTGAAGATGTCCGCGTCCCCGGGCCGGTACTCGCCTCCCTCATTGCCCTTGCGGTGCGCCACGCACCTCGTCCAGTCCGCCGCCTCCAGCCGTCCCGGGATCCGGGCCACCTGGGGCGGCTCCTCCCCGCGCAGGGCCCGGACCGTCGCCTCGTCCTCCCGGCACCGCTCGAGTTTCAAGGCATCGGCGAGTCCCATCAACCCCGCGACCATCTCGGATTTCGTCATCCTCGGCGCGTCGTCCTTGCCGCCCAGCACGGCTGAGACCTTCGCCCAGGCCGGCGGTGGCTCGACGGCCTCGACGCAGCCTCCCCCACAACGCTTCCACGGCCAGAAGCACCATCCGATT
Organism: uncultured bacterium; assembly: GCA_964587525.1. GTDB lineage: Bacteria > Oederibacteriota > CAKKQC01 > CAKKQC01 > CAKKQC01 > CAZPLZ01. Next base: position 763 of record CAZPLZ010000002.1, read on the forward strand.
CCCGCCTCGTCCATCAACTGAACGCACCTGGCGTACCACCGGTGTGAATTCTCCCCCGTCTCCCCCAGCCAGACCGGTGCGCGCAATCGCTCGCGCAGTTCGACCCGGCTCTTGATTGAATTGGGTCCGTTCTTGTCCCAGTACTTGTGGAATTGGTAGCACAGATTGCCGTCCAGGCCGGGCAGGGAAAACATCGAGAAGTCGGTGGCATACCAGTTTCCTTCGACCATGATCATGTGGTCGGGATCGGCCTTGCGCACCGCAGGGACGAACCGGCCGTAGAACCTCCCCAGTTCGGCGCCGCCACCCGCCTCGTTGGGCACGACCGGCTCGTTCATCAGATCGTACGCCGCCACAATCTTACGCTTCCGGTAGCGTGCTGCGATCTCGCGCCAGAGCGCGACCGTCTCGTCCCGGTACCGCGTCGTTGAATCCCCTTGCCAGAGCCCAGCCTGGAGCTCGTTGTCCGAGATGCCGCCGGCATTCTGCCCGCCCGGGACACTGTGCATGTCCAGCACGACGTAGACGTCCTCCACCTCGCACCAGTCGAGCAGGCGATCGAGGATCTTCCACCCCTCGCCCGGAGCCATGTCGAAATGCGGCCGGTCCTGGAGGATGCGCGCGTTGAAGGGCACCCGCACCACGTTGTACCCCAGCTCGCGGATCCGCCGGATGTCGGCGGCCGTCACGTAGTTGTCCCGGTACGCCCGGAAAAACTCGTGAGCCGCCTCCCGGCCCACCAGCTCAACCACCCGGCGTTTCATTCTGGACTCGGTCAGGTCCTTGCCTTCGAACTTGATGATGTACGACTCCCAGAGCAGCCAGCCGCCGAGGTTGACCCCCTTCAGCAAGAGTGGGGCGCCCTTTCCATCCACGATCTCGGTCCCCGAGGCCCGCACGTAGCCCGCCGTGGCCGGAGCCGCGATCACCATCGAGAGCAGCCAAGCCATGAGCATCATCGGATAAAGAGATTTCAGGCCGCCAGTCATACCTGACCCGTTTCCTACTCGAATCGGAGGGAGTGTACCTCGATGCTGCCCTTGCCCTGGTCAGGCGGGATGTAGATCGCCAGGTTCTGGATCGCGCGAGCATTCAGCCGGCCATTGCCGGACTGGTTGCCCCACACTTCAGACCGCAGAAGATCGGCGAGTTTAACGGTGTGGTCGTGTTTCGAGCCGTCGCCCACAAGCTCGGAGGCATAGTACGACTCCCCGTCGGCACCGGCTTTGCCCTTGAAAGACGAAGAATCCGGCGGTCCGACGCCGTCCTCGTTGATCACCAGATAGAACCGCAGACCTTCACGAGCCTTCAGTGAGGCCACCAGCCGGGTTACCGTGGAGATATCGAAGGGCCCCCCGTCCCGATTGAAGGTGATCCCACAGCCATAACCTTCATCGGAGACGAACTGATAGAGCCAGTAGGTACCCTTGCGGGACCAGCCGCTGCTCGGATCGCCCCAGGTCTCGCCCTGGACGTCCTCGAAGTACTCCCAGCCGCCGGAACTCTTACCGGCCTTTCCCTGACCGGTCGCGCACCCCGTAACCATCGGCATCGCCAACAGCAACGCAAGAATCACATAGACGCTCTTCATCACAGTACACCGCAACCTACCACACCCGGCTACCAGAAGACTATCTCCTCTGAGCCTATGTCTCACCGGGAGGCAGACGGAAATGATGGCTGAGCGCATCGCACGCCGCGTCCACCCCGTGTTCAGATTTCATCCGGGCGGCGAGCGTGCCGCACGTGGTGCGCACGGAGGATGACGCGAGCAATTTATCCAAGGCTCCCGCAACCGTTCGGGCCCGGTAATGCGACGGGGCAATCACCTCCGCCACCCCCAAACGCTTCAACCTGCTGGCGTTGTCCGGCTGATCGAACGCCAACGGAACGATGAGTTGGGGACGGCCCGCCGCCAGCACCTGAGAGAGGGTCCCAATCCCCCCGTGGTGGACCACCGCGGCGGCATGGGGAAACAATGCGCCAAAGGGAACGTACAGAAAGTGTTTCACGCCGGGCGGAAGATGACGCGGCAACAGATCAGCTTTCTGGGCGACGACGATCCCACGGAATCCTCCCAACCGGCACGCCTCGACGGAGTGCTCAAAAATCTCCCCATGGGAATGCATCGCGGAACCGAACGTGAACACGACCGGCGGCGGCCCCGCCGAGAGAAACTCCGCAAGCTCCGGCGGCGTCCCGGCGGTATCCGATGCATCATAGAGGGGAAAGCCGGTTTGTTTAATCTGGGACGGCCAATCCGGCTGTTTGGCCGCAAACCACTCCGGAAACATGCACAGCGTAAGCCCGGGGGAATGCGCCCAGCGGTCGAAAATTCTCCTGACCGGCGGGAGCCCCAATTCCCCCCGAAAGACGTTCAGTGACCTGCCAATAACGCGATCGATGACGACATCAGCCAGCCGGTACGCGGCCGCCCGGCCCCACTTCGGCAGCCAAGCCAGATTGAACCGAACCGGCAGCACGGGTGGGGCATGCACACTGCGCAGCACGATCGGCTGGTAGTGAACGGTCACCTGGGGGATGCCAAGCTTCTCTTGGGCGACCCTGGCACCAAAAGCCAGGGCGGAGGTCACGGCGAAGGTCTTTCCCGGCACATAGAGTTTGTTGATCGCTTCATAGACGGCGCGCAACGTCCTCTCGCCTTCCTGCGCCAACACCTTCAGCCCCTTCACCGGATGCCACAAATCCGGATTGGAGATCACCCGGAGGTACTCGCTTTCCTCGCCGATCCCCTGGAACTCCAGACCGGCTCCCCGCACGTGCCTCTCGAAATGCGGATTGGTGAGAAAGATAACCCCATGTCCCCGGCGCTGCAACTCCTTGCCGATCCCGATCAGGGGAAACACATCGCCCATACTGCCGAGCGCCACAAGCACCAGCACAGTCAGTCCAGGTTAATGTCAAGCTTCGCGCCGGCGGGGCCGACGTGGACAGGGACCGCCTTCGTGCGCCCGCGGTGCCGGACCGTCACTTCGTAGTCGCCCTTGAATCCCCTGACCCGGTACCGGCCCTGCCGGTCGGTCTTGCCTTGCGCCTCGGTCCACCATTCCTTGAAGACCAACTGCTTCCAGATCTTGCCACTCGGCTTCAGCGACCAGTCCTGGCGATAAATCGGCGCGTTCTGGTGCCAGTGCGCGCCGTCCCAGAACCCCCACATCAGCATCCCCTCGACGGATGGGTGACTGAAGATCGCCGTCATGAAATCCCGGATGTAGCGCGCCTGAAATTCCTCGTCGGTGACGTTCTGGTCGTACTCCGTGACCATGACGGGCTTGCCGAACACAGCGTAGCGGTCGAGAACTTGCAGCAGGTCCTCGGGTGGCGTGACGCCCCAGCCGAAATGGCCCTGCATCCCGATCCCGTCCAACGGGGCGCCGTTCTTGACCAAAAAATTAAGCGTCTTCTCAAAATGATCCCGGTGGGCAGAAGTGCCTCCCCCTCCCGCGAGGATTGAATAGTCGTTGAGAAAGAGCTGGAGATCCGGATCGGCCTTCCGGGCCTCGCGGAACCAATCAACCATGACCTGGTCCCCCAGCAGGTCCATGAGATCGTGGTTGTCGAACGGCTCATTGATGACGTCAAACTGCGCCAGCTTTCCCCGGAGCGCCCCCACTTCCTCGGCGATGTGCTCCAGGATCCTCTTGCGCAACTTGTCCGGACTTTTCTTGAGCGCGGCAACTTCCTCCGGCACGTGCCGCCAGCTCGGCCAGACGAGGACATGGCCGCGCACCGTGAGTCCCTGGTCCCGGAGCCAATCCACCGACTCGATCGCCTTCGCCCGGCCCATTCCCCACACCCCGTCCCACGGCGGCCACTTGAGCGCGTTCTCCATGACGGCGTAGTTGAAGAGCTTCTTGACCTCCTCCCGGTACCTCGCCCGCCGCCCGGGGTCGTCATGCCAGAGGGCGAACGCGCTGACCGCCGTGCCGAACCCGAACGCGTGGCGCTTCATCCGAACCTCGACCTTCGCGCCCTTCACCGGCTTCCCCGAAGCGCGGGCCACCCAGATCGTGAGATCGGCTTTCCGGATCCTGTCGATCTGCTCCCGCGCCTGCCGCCGCCAGGCTGCCTTCGGGTCGTCCCCGCGGTACCTGATCCGCGTTCTCGGCAGATCGCGCACCTTGAGTTTCTTCCCGTAGTTGATGAACTCCACGCCCCCGATCTCGATGACCTGAGGGGAGTAGCCGAGCCGGAAACAGATCTGCAATTCTTGCGGTTCATAACCCTCAAGGCAGGCAAATGGCACATCGAACGTCTGCCACTTCCGCCCCGCGCTGGCCTGAAACGTAATCGACTTGGTCCATGGATCTCCGACGCGCTCCACAACCATTTCCGTCCGGCCCTCCCCGCTCTCCTGACGGGATTCCAGACACCGCAGGCTGAACCGGACATGCATGACATCGCCCTTCTTGATGGGAATGACATTTCTCGCCGTCACCTGAAGGTCATAGTGAACTGCGGGCCGAACCTTAGTCCTGGCCCGCAGAGCCTTCCGGAAGGATTGGCCCTTTACGGAAACGATCTGCATCACGACCTGATCCGGATCACCCGTCAACTGGAACGCTTCCACAGCCGGCGCGGAAAGCACACTTTTCCCCACAGGCAGTTTCACCCTCGCGGCCTCAACAGGCTGGCTCAACCCTGCCAGCAGGAGCGCTACAAAGATTCGAATAAGCATGAGAATCTCATGATACGCTTACCTTACACATGCTGGTTTACGTCGGCACTTATACCAGGGAGATTCACGCGTTCCGGTACGATTCGGCCACGGGAGCTTTCTCGCCGCTCCAAACCACCGCCGGTCTCGTCAACCCCAGCTTCCTGTGCCCTCATCCGTCGGGCCGCTTCCTCTACGCGGTAAGCGAGACCGCGGCAGGGGATCCGCCGAGTGGCGAGGTGGCCGCATGCGCGGTGAATCCGGTGACGGGAAAGCTCGAGGAGATCAACCGGCAGCCGTCGGGAGGACGGGGGCCCTGCTACGTCAGCCTGGACCCCGGAGGGCAGTTCGCGTTCTCGGCTAACTACGGCGAGGGAAACGTGGCCGTCTTTCCGGTCCGGCCGGACGGCGGCCTGGGCGAGGCCTCCGAGGTGAGGCGGTTCGAGGGAAAGGGGCCGAACCCCAAGCGGCAGGAGAAGCCGCACGCGCACTCCATCCTGACCTCTCCCGACGGCGCGTTCGTCTTCAGTCCCGACCTGGGCACCGACCGGGTGTGGCAATTCCGGCTCGACCGGGAACAGGGGCGGCTTGTCCCCAACGACCCGCCGTGGCTGGCCGTCCATCCCGGCGCGGGCCCCCGGCACCTGGACTTCCATCCCGGCGGGCGCTTCGCTTACGTGGTCAACGAGCTGGACGCCACGCTGACGACGTGCGCCTACGACACGGCGGGAGGGGTCCTCAAGGCTCTGGGCACGGTCCGAGCGCTGCCGGAGAACTACCGTGGCGCGGCGTCCGGCGCCGACATCCACGTTCATCCCCAGGGGAGGTTCTTGTATTCCTCCAACCGGGGTCACGATTCAATCGCGGTCTTCCGGCTTGAAAGTGGCGGTGCGTCACCCGTGCTCGCCGGGCATGTATCCACGCAGGGTCGCACGCCAAGGAATTTCGCCCTCGACCCCGCTGGCGCCTTCCTGCACGCCGCCAACCAGGGTTCGGACAGCATCGTCGCCTTCCGCGTGGACCTTCACACCGGCGACCTCACTCCCGCGGGGATGACGGTGAAGGTCCCGAAGCCCGTCTGCGTGCGGTTCCTCCCGAAGACCTGACCCTATCGCCGGCCCACCGGCGCGTTAGCTGTCGGACTCTTCGTCAGCGCGGTGGTAGTCAAACATCGTCTGGATTTCGTCACGGCCGGCCCAGCCGCGCTCAGCCTTCATTTTGGCAAGCCGCTCGCTCTGATCGTCCCGCCACCCGCGCTTGGCCACCCAGGCGTACCACATATTGAGCTGATCCTGAGACGGCCTCTGGCCGGTCTGGAAGGCCCACTCCAGGATCTCCGCGTCGGTGCCGCCCTGGAGCGTGCGCTCGACCAGCGCTTCGTAGGTGATGCCCAGCAACTTTACGCACCGCGCGTCAAACCCGGTGCCACGGTTGTAGTCCGCGGGCAGACTCCCCTTCGCGTGGAGCCGGATCTTGTCCAACATCCGCCCGAAGTAGACCATCCCGTTGACCGCCTCGACCCCATTGCGCAAACCTGGTACCCGCATGACGCTCATTCTACAGCAGGCGCCACTCACCAATGGATATCCCCCGCTCTCTGCTACAACATACAAAGTACATGACACGCTGGCTGAGGATCGCGCACCGGGGGGCGTCCGGGTACGCGCCCGAGAACACGCTCGCGTCTTTCCGCCGTGCCCTTGAGATGGGAACGGACGTTATTGAAATGGATGCCCACCTGACCCGGGACGGAAAAGTCGTGATTATTCACGAAAAAACACTGGACCGCACCACCAACATGCGGGGCGTGGTCGCGGAGATGTCGTTCGAGGAGGTGCGCCAAGCCGATGCCGGGATCAAGCGCGGTGAGCAATATCGCGGGGAACGGGTGCCCTCGTTGTCAGAAGCGCTCGAGGTTATCCCCAAGAGCGTTGCCGTCTGGGTGGAGATCAAGGCGCTCCCGACAGCCGTCCCGGTTGTCGAGGTTGTGCAGGAAATGGGAAGGACAGACCAGATAACGGCTATCTCGTTTCATGCGGAAGCACTGCGGACGGCCAGGGCACGTGTCCCGCACATTCAATCGCTGCTGATCTTCAGCAAAGCGATCGTCAAGAGCGATCCCGTGGCGAACGGGAAGGCCATGCTCACAGCGGCACAGGCGGTGGGAACTTCCCAATTGAGCATTGAATGCGCACTGGCGACACCGGAAACCGTCGCCGAAATTCACCGGCTGGGCGGGACGGTCTATACCTGGACGGCCGACAAGCCGGAGCGGATTCAGGCCATGATCCGCGCCGGCGTGGACGGAATTACCTGTAATTATCCCGACCGGCTGAACGCGGCTATGCGCCGGAGCGGCGCCACCTTGCGCGAGGCGAACACGCAATGGTAAAAGAATGCCGTGTCCCGTACCCTTAATTTGATCGACGGACAGCAAATCGACAACGACTGAAAGGAGGCACACCGTGACGGACGCGAGCACTTTGTCCTACGCTCCCCCGGGGTTCGACTGGCCATGTTGTCCCCAGGCCGAGGCCGTCGTCGAGGACTACCTAATGAAGTTCCTTGCCGGGCACGTGTTCGCCGCTCGCCTCGCCAAGCGTATGGGAGCGGAAACCAGCACCCGCTTCTTCGACTGGGTCGATTACCTGGAGGTGCCGCCCGATCCGGCGGACGCAGGCCGGATCCAGGAGGCCGGCTACGTCCAGGAGGAGGTCGAGGCCCCGGCGGGCTGGACAGTGTTCTGGCATCCGCACGCCCAGCTTCCGCGGATCGTGGTCCGGGAAGATCTCCAGGCTCCCGGAGCCGCGATTCATGTCGACTCCATCTGCGACTTTCAGGTGGCGCACGGACTGTCCCAACCGATCCAGGGGGCCCCGGGATCCTCCTACCGGATCCTTCGCCTGCCCGAGGGTCCGTCGGTCCTCTCGGTCGTCGAGCGTCGGGCGTACGCAGGCTACGTGCCGGACGAGCGTCCGAGGGCCGAGGCATACCTGCGTGCCTTGGAGAGGTGGTGTACGCGGCCGCGAGCCTTCGAGCCCGAAGCGGAAGTGGCCGGCATGGCCGAGACACTCGCGCTGGCCGAAGGCCTGGTGGAGGATCTGGGAACAGGCCGGGCGGCGTGTGTGTTTCTCGACGGCGAGCGGCGATACTGGCAGGCGCGCAACCGGGCGGGGCGGTTCCAGAAGTGGCGCCAGGACGGGTTGGGCCTGGGCTGGGCGAACCACGATCACCACACGTTCCGCTCCAGCGGCCGGCACTTCCCTGCGCTAATCCGCATCCTCGAGGCGCTGGGCTTCCGCCGGCGGGAGCGGTTCTACGCGGGGGCGGAGGCCGGGTGGGGAGCGCAGGTGATGGAGCAGCCCGAGGCGCGCCTGGTGGTGTTTGCGGACGTGGATCTCGCGCAGACGGAGACCCAGATCGACTTCACGCGGGTGGCGCCGAGCGAGCTGGGGCGGCCGGGAACGGTGGGGCTCTGGTGCGCCCTGCACGGCGAGTCGATGCTACAGGCAGGGATGCATCACCTGGAGGCCCAGTTCAACTTCGAGGACCTGCGCGCGGCGCTCAAGGGTGCCGGACACGGCATGATGACGCCGTTCAGCGACTTCCCGTTCCTCAGACAGGCATTCACGGAGGGCGAGCCCTGGCCGGTGGCCGAATCGCGCCTGCGCCGCGCACGCGATGCGGGCTGGATTGACGAGGGGAGCGTGAGCCGCTTCCGGACGGCAGGCGCCGTGGGCAGCCACCTGGAGAACCTCCAGCGCCGCGAGGGATTCAAAGGGTTCAACCAGGAGTCCGTGAGCGCAATCATCAGGGACGTCCACCCAGAGCGACAGGCCGCGCAGAAGTAGGGCAGGATGAGGGACGTTTCTGGCAATATAACATTCTAAACGTGTCAGCCTGACCGGCGGACCACCCCTGGCATGACCGGCACCGTCTTCGCGCTCGTCCCGCCCCTGCTGGCCATTGTCCTGGCGATCACCACCCGGCGGGTGTACCTCTCGCTGTTCGCGGGGGTTGCGGTCGGCGCCGCCATGGTGACCGGCGGCGACATCCCCCAGACGCTGTGGCGGCTGGTCAGCGAGTACGCCATCAACCCCTTCCACCACCCTGACCGGTTGAAGCTGCTCGCCTTCACCACGATGATCGGCGCCACCGTGGCCCTGATGGCGGCCAGCGGCGGAACCGGCGCGCTGGTCTCGCGGCTGGTCCGGCTGGCCTCCACGGCGACCAGGGCACAGGTCTTCGCCGGGCTGGCCGGGCTGCTGATCTTTTTCGACGACTACGCCAACTGCTTGATCGTCGGCCCCGCATTCATGGCCGTGTTCGCGTATCACCGGCTCAGCCGGGCCAAACTCGCGTACATCGTGGACTCAACCGCCGCCGCGGTCTCAAGCACCATGTTCATCAGCAGTTGGATCGGCCTTGAGCTGAGCCTGATCAAAGACGCCATCGCAGCGCTGCCGCAGCCGGATCTGGCGGGCATGGAACCATACTCGGTGTTCCTCGAATCCATCCCGTTCCGGTTCTACCTGCTGTTCGCCCTGGCCCTCGTGTTCATCATCGGCTGCTCCGGCCGTGACTTTGGCCCCATGGCGGCCTCGGAGCGGGCGGCCCGGAAAGGGCCTGCTCCGCGGACTGGCCGAACCGGCAGGCGCGGCCACTTGGCGCTGGCGATCATCCCCATGTCGCTGCTCCTGTTCGGCACCCTCGCCGGTCTCATCCTCAGCGGCAGGAGCGCCCTGGCCGCGGAAGGCGAGCTGGCATCGTCCACGTTACGCGACGTGATCAGCGCGGCGGACCCGTACAACGCGATGTTCTGGGCGTCCCTGTCAAGCTTCGTCGCCGCCCTCGCCCTGGCCTCCTGGCCGGGCAGGCTTAGAACCGCTGCCCTGGCCCGCGCCACCGCACGCGGGGCGTGGCTCATGATCCCGCCGCTCCTCATCCTGGTCCTGGCCTGGGCGCTTGGCGACATCTGCCGCGAGCTCGGCACCGGGCAGTACGTCGGGCAGGCGCTCGCGGACGCGGCGAAGCCGTGGATCCTCCCAACGCTGGTGTTCCTCGCCGGCGCGGGGGTGAGCTTTTCCACCGGCACATCGTTTGGCACCATGGCCATCCTTATGCCGGTGGCGATTCCGCTGGCGGCGGCCAGCGGCACTGCGGCCGGGCTTGCCCCTGACGCGGCGCAACTGCTCCTGGTATCAACGGTGGGAAGCGTGCTGGGGGGCGCGGTGTTCGGCGATCACTGTTCGATCATCAGCGACACGACCATTCTGTCCGCCACCGCCACCCGCTGCGGCCTGGTGGAGCACTTCCAGACCCAGATCCCCTACGCCCTGCTCGCCGGCGCCGTCGCCATCGTGGTGGGCACCCTTCCCGCCGGGCTGGGCATCTCCCCCTGGCTGTGTCTGCCGGCCGGGATCCTTGTGATGATCGCCATCGTCCGCTTCCTGGGCCGCCCTTCACCATGACTCACGCGCTGAGCGGCCGTTCCGGGGTTGTGAAACAGCCTCTCTATCATTGAGACCAACCAGCCCATATTATATGGAAACTATGGTGACCCCTCCCGTGAGCCGGGCCCAGTTCGCCAGCGACAACGCCACCGGTATCTGTCCGGAAGCGTGGGAAGCCATGGCCGAAGCCAACCGGGGGGCCGCCGAAGCCTACGGTGAGGACTCGTGGACCAAAACCGCCTGCGATCTGTTCCGGGAGCTCTTCGAGACCGACTGCGATGTGTTTTTCACCTTCAATGGCACCGCGTCCAACTCGTTGGCGCTCGCCTCCCTCTGCCAGTCCTACCACAGCATCATCTGCCATGAGCTGGCGCATGTGGAGACCGATGAGTGCGGCGGGCCCGAGTTTTTCTCCAATGGAACCAAAATTCTCCTTGCGCGGGGGAACCACGGGAAAGTAGGTCCGGCGGCGGTGGAGGAACTGGTTCGACGCCGCAGCGATGTCCACTATCCCAAACCCAAAGCGCTGAGCCTGACGCAGGCCACCGAGCTGGGCACCGTCTATACCGTGCAAGAGCTGGAGGCCATTCACGACACCACCAGGGGGCTGAAGCTTCATCTCCATATGGATGGAGCCCGGTTCGCCAATGCCATGGCCTTCCTCCAGGTCCCCCCCAAGGACATCACCTGGAAGGTCGGGGTGGATGTCCTGTGTTTCGGCGGCAGCAAGAACGGCCTAGCCGTGGGTGAAGCGGTGATTTTCTTTAACAAAGCGCTGGCTCAGGAATTCGACTACCGCTGCAAGCAGGCCGGCCAACTTTCATCCAAGATGCGCTTTCTCTCCGCCCCCTGGGTTGGACTCCTCAAGTCCGGCACCTGGCTCAACAATGCCGAACATGCCAACCGCATGGCGCGCCTTCTGGAATCTCAACTGCGGACCGTTCCGGGCGTTGAACTCCTGGGGTCCGGCCAAGCCAATGCGGTCTTTGTAAAATTTCCTCCAGCGATCAGCGAACGCCTGCAGGAGCGCGGGTGGAAATACTATGCCTTCGTCGGCGCCGGTGGATCGCGTCTCATGTGCTCATGGAGCACCAAGGAAGAGGACATCCACGCGCTCATGCAGGACATCAAGCAGCAGCGTTAACGTTCGCCCCCCTCTTCCCTTTAGGTACCTTCCCCTACCAGCGGCGCTGGCGCCGGTTCCGGTGGTCCACCCAAGGCCGCAGCCCCGCCTTCCCCGCGGGAGCGTGGGCGGGAGGCGGTGCGGGACGGTAGTCTTGGCGAGGCGCCGGGGGAGGCGGAACCGCCGCCACGGCGAACCCTTCAGGAACGGGCGTCACCGGGATCCGCATTCGAATCAGCTTCTCGATAGCGACGAGATCTTGACGCTCGTCCGGACCGCAGAAGGCGATCGCCACGCCCGCAGCGCCCGCGCGCGCGGTGCGGCCGATGCGGTGGACGTAGACCTCCGGGACGTCCGGAATGTCGAAGTTGATCACGTGCGTAATGTCCTCGACGTCGATGCCCCGCGCCGCGATGTCGGTGGCCACCAGCACCCGGATTGCACCACGCTTGAAGTCCTCCAGGGCGCGCACCCGAGCCCCCTGGCCCTTGTTGCCGTGGATCGCGTCGGCCGACACCCGGCCCTGGACGAGCTTCTCGGCCACCCGGTTGGCTCCCCGCTTGGTGCGCGTGAAGACCAGCGTGCGGCGGAACGCCGGGTCCCTCAGGAGCCGCGCCAGGAGGTTGAACTTGTCGTGCTTGTTCACGTGGTAGAGCGACTGGGCGGTCTTCTCGATCGTCGTCGCCGGGGGCGTGATCTCCACCCGCACCGGGTTCGTGAGGATGTCCCGGGCGAGCGACTGGATGTCACGCGGAAGCGTCGCGGAGAAGAAAAGGGTCTGCCGCTTTCGCGGGAGGGTGGAGATCACCCGGCGCACGTCGTAGATGAACCCCATGTCGAGCATGCGGTCCGCCTCGTCCAGGACCAGGATCTCCACCCGGTTGAGCCGGGCGATTCGCTGGCCGAGGAGGTCCAGGAGGCGGCCCGGCGTGGCGACGAGGACGTCCACTCCCCTGCGGAGCGCCATCTCCTGGGGCCGCTGGCCTACGCCGCCGAACACCACCGTGTGCTGCACCCGGAGGTGGCGGCCATACGTGGCGAAGCTCTCCCCGATCTGTGCGGCGAGCTCACGGGTCGGCGAAAGGACGAGGACGCGCACATGTCGGTAGGCCGGCACGGGCGCGGCGTGGAGGCGCTGGAGGATCGGGAGCGCGAACGCGGCGGTCTTTCCCGTGCCGGTCTGCGCGCAGCCGAGGAGGTCGCGCCCCTCCAGGACGTGCACGATCGTCTTCTCCTGGATGGGCATGGGATGATCGTATCCTTCCTCCCGCACGGCGCGGAGGAGCGGCTCGATCAGCCGGAGGTCTTCAAAGCGGGTCATGAAACATCCACAGTATCAGGTACCTACATTCTACTAAAAACTCCTCACCCAAAAGTATGAAGATATGAACTATGTCCCCCAAAACGTATAGTGATTCGCTAAGGAGGGCATCATGGCCAATGCGCAGGTGATAGTTGCGGGTACCGACCTCTGGCACGATCTTTTGGCAGGAGGCCAAGCGGTGCAGAAGACGCTGCTCGAAGCAGGCGTTCACGCCACGCTCCGGGTGGGATTGGAGCGGTTCAGCGCCGAGCAGGAGAAGACCCCGGACGTCTACGTCATCAATGGCATGGCGACGTGGATATCCCCGGAAGGCAGCACGGCCCTGGCGAACAAAATCGTCGCCGGCACCGGGCTCGTCATCCTGCACGCAACGAACGTGGCGTTCGGGGACTGGAAGGATCAGATCGGTTTCTTTCAGCTCATCGGGAGCCGGTTCGTGAGCCATCCCCCGCTGACCCAGTTCACCGTTCAGCCGGGGGAAGCCCACCCGGTCACGAACGGCGTCGGAAAGTTCGAGATCGAAGACGAAGGGTACGAGATAGAATGGACGGGCGAGCCGCCGAAGGTGCTGGCAACCGGGGAATGGGGCGGCGCCGTGCACCCGCTGGTCTACGTCCGCGAGCACGGGAAGGGCCGCGTCTGCTACATCGCCCTCGGCCACGACGGCCGGGCGTGGAGCAACCCGGGATTCAAGCGGCTCGTGACCCAGGCCGTCTCCTGGGCCGCACTAAAGACCTGACCCCATTTCCCACCCCCGCTCTTGTTAGTTGCCCTCGACCTTGATTTTACCGCCGACAATCTCGAGTTTGATGATGGACCCGTACCCGCGTTCGGTGTGGTGCGCGGGGGCGTTCGAGTTGCACGTCCATACGTTGCCCTCTGCGTCGAATTCGATCTCACGCGTATAGGTCACGCGCGAGGGCATGCGGAACTCGACAAGGTCTTCCGTCTTCGGGTCGAACCTATGGAGTGTGTCGTTCCCCGTGCCGCAAATCCAGACATAGCCCTTCGGGTCGATGTTCAACGCATAGGGGATCTGGTTCTCCGCGTCCGGAAGATCGTACACTTTCCACATTTCGGTCTTGGGGTCGAACCGGCCAAACACCCCTGAGCCGAACCCCGGCACCCACACGATACCGTCCGGCGCAACGTGAAGGCGCCGCGGCCCACGGAAAGGCGGGTTCCATTCCTTAATGTCCCCGTCCGGAGCGTTCGGGTCGATCCGCCCGATGCGGTTGCCGTTGAGCTTCGAGTACCAGATGGTACCGTCGACAGGCGAGAAGTCGATGCCATACGGCGTGATGCCGCGCGATTCGCCGCGCCCGGCGCCGACCGCTTGGTCCCTCCTCAGGAGTTTGTATTCCTTCACCTTAAGGGTTTCAGGGTGAAGTGAGAAACAAGAGTTCCTACCCGCGTCCGTATACCAGATAAGGCCCTCTGGGTCCTTGGGGTTGATACGCAGCGTATGGGGATAGGAGCCGCGTCGGGCCGGGGCCTCAGCACTCGAGGTGATGGTGAAATTCTTCGTCTTCATGTCAAACTTGGCCATCTCGCCGGAAATACAGAGGGTGAACCACATGTTGCCGTCATTGCCCAGCTCGACCGAGTGCGGCCCCCTGTACCTTCCCGGGAATCGGTAGAGTTCGCGCTCGCCCGTCCCCGGGTCCAGCGTCAGAACTGCGTTTTGGGCCATATCCACCGCGTAGACCAGGCCGTCCGGCCCCAACTCAAGGTCATGGATCATGACGTTGAACTGCTCACCCATGTCCCATTCGGTGATCTTTGCCTGCGTCGCGACACCTTTCGGGGCCGACGGCGGCACGAACGCTGGCCACTTCGCGACCGCGTCATCGCTGTAGGCCTCGACCAGACGCTTCGCGAGCGTATTCTGTGTGTGCTGGTAGAGTCCGCCGAAACCCTCCATGCGCTTCATCGCCGCCTCCCAGTCGGCCGGTGTTTTCGGGTTTCGCCAACCTCTGGACCCAGACTGATGGCAATAGGAGCACATCATCTTGTAGTTCTCTCTGTCCTTGCGGTTGTCCCACTTGAGCATGCTGAACCCGCTGTCCGCCGTGCGCTGAATCTCCAGCTCTTCGCCCTTCGCGGGCTTCATGGCGAATGATACGCCGGTCGCGCCCGCGGCCACGTCTTCCTGCCATTCGTCGAGTTGACCCATGAGACGCGCACGCACATTGAACGTCACGTCGCGCAGCCCGTCGATCGCAAACGAACCGTCGGCCTGGCTGAATACCGAAATACTTTGCTGGCGCTCCTTGTCAAAAGCCGAGACCATCACGCCTTCCATGGCCTTGCCGGAAGCGTCCACCACATGGCCGCGGATCGTCTGTGCTTCGACGTACCCCACGCACACACAAAACACCAGGGCCATCGCGGTCGTCCATACGGTTTTAGTCATCACGTTTCCTTCCATGCTGTTGGCATTGGGGACATTATAGACCTGCGACCTAAGAGCTAGTCTCCGACTCTTATCGCTCACTACACCCGGGAGTCATTCTTCGCGTAAGTGCACACCCACTATTCTCTGAAGCATCTTACTTGACGTTATTTTGACTCGTACACTCACATCAACAGATCACGCAAGTCTCGCCTTCGGCGGACCAAAAAACTCGTCCTTAGCCATTGGTCAATCTCTTTTAGGATACGGGCCAGCCAAACGGGCAAAAGAGCAAACGTGGATCTCAGTTGCCTGACCAAGCTCCGGAGCGCTGCAATGGCATCTCTTCCACCAGTGGCACTCTTAAGGACAAGGTCAATAAACATTACCCTTTGATGTGCAAGCATGGGCTCACCCCCAAGCTCCTTAAGCAGATCCGCCAGGACACGGACGGCTGATTCCTCAGTGCACACCGGTCCCTCCAGGCTCTTAAAAACGTTGGCGACATTTCCCGACACGTCGTACTTACGCTTCCGTACAAGCCAAGCAAGAAAACTTACATCAACTGGTACATAGAAATAATTGGCCGCCATCAGCTTTGTTAGGAACTCGTAACGTTCTTCGCCGGAAACATTCCCTGCGACGCTCATTTCTTTCAGTACATCGAGAACAGATGCACCAACAACTTGCCAGGAATTATTTGCAAGGCGTCGCAGACCAAAGTCATCCGAAAACAAGGGAAGACCACTAGCTTTGGCAATCAGACTGGCAGCAAAACCTCCAGAACCGACAAGCCGCTCCCAGTGGTCAACATCTTCCTTTTTCATTTCCAATTTCTCCGGATTCGCTCGAATATCCGTCTTTGTTTGTATAAATGTAATGATGTTCTCAAGAAACCGCCTTCCCTCGCGCAATTCCTCCTCACTCGACTCGTGGTGATACATCGTATCTCCCACCTTGCTGATCGTGCTCATCTTCTGACTAGGCTCAGGTAACTTCGCCAGAGATTTCGTCAACTCTTCCAGAACAGCGGATGGAACAACGAGCTTCCGGAATGCTTGCACTCTCTCCAAAATTCCAAGAAAGGCCAAAGTAAGAAGCGCCGTCTGATCCACGATCAACCTTTCCGCATTCCGGATCACGACTGCCCCAGTCTTCTGTTCGTCCTCTCCACCACTTGAGCAGATAATCGTCGCGCCAACTCTTCCGACTAGAGAGCCCCAGACTTCCACGACAGATGCACGAACCAACGTAGCGAACGTGTGGAGCGGTATTCTTTGCGCCTTGTAAAGCGTCTCCACTTGTCCAGTAAACTTGCTGCGCATTTCGAGTGCTGCCGTCACCTTTGAATAATCATTCTTCTTAATCTTGACCTTCTGCAACTCAGAACTGCCCGGAAAATATCGCGTGAAATTGTCAAGGCTGTCTTGGAAGGCATAGACATACCTATGCTGGATCTCCACTAACCGGTAAGGCGATTCAGCGACCCCGCCCACCCGCAGGCTTACCTGATCTCCCACTGCCTTTCCCTGCAATCGACGATACGCTTCACTATCCGGACCAATCTCGGCTCGCTCTGGAACCGCATTCACGTCGTCTAAGAGCAGATAAGACTGCGGCCCGGCCTCGCTCTTCAAACGGACGGCACAGTTGGGAACCACCTTCTCGGGTGCGTTTAATTCTCCTGGGATTACTTCCCTCCGGAGAAATAAATTTATATAGGCCATATGCATAGTTTCATTAGAAAACCCTTCTCGCCGTGCCTGAAAAGCGAATTCTAGGACGCCTGGCAACTCCAAGAGATGCCGCGCCTCAGCAAGCGCCATAAGATGTTGCGCATTCCCCTTAGCTCTATCCAAGGAAATCGGCTCAACGATGCCACGAGCCGCCTCCTTATCCCCCACGCCAAGAGATATCGATACTGCACGGATAAGATGACCCAATTCTTTTGGCTCCACTTTGCTGAGTTCAATCCAAATAGCTCTCGCAGAATTTGTGTCACCAATGTGCTCAAGGACTCTTGCCTCCACCTCGGAAATAACGAGCACAACCTTTCTGCTTCCTCGCATCTGCCGAGCCGACTCCAATGCTTCTTTGTATTGGCCTGAATTGAGCAATGCGATCAGAAATCGCTCAGAGACCGGACTTACTAGGTTTCGATCGATCAGTGGTCGATAGATGTTTGCGGCCTCCGCATACCTTTTCAAGTCACACAACATATTCGCCCGCCCCAAAAGAATGAAGTTTCGTTGATTCCCCGTTGCTGTCTCTGCTGCCTTCACCAAAAGAGCGAGCGCGTCGTCGGCATTCCCACGTAGATGTAGATAGCGGGCGCGAAGCGCCATCACTCGCGAATCTCCAGGACGTACTCCCTCAAGGTCCGATATGATCCGTCCCATCTCTTCTATTTCATTCGTCCTAAGTAGAGCTCTGACATAAACTTCACCAGCGTCAAACGCGGGTCCTCTCCATCCCTTGAGTTCCCCCCACCGGACACGCAGGTATGCCAAAGCCTTTTCCGGCTCCTCCGCATCGATCAGAAGCTGTGCATGTGCCACATGGTCCTCGGCTTCCGCTTTGTCATTCAGAAGCTGCTCCTGAATCTTTACTGCCGACGCAAATTGGTCCATGCGCGCCAAGATAGATACCTTCTTTTTCAAAACCATACGATCACCTGGACGCTCGCCAAGGATCGCATCAACGTCCATGAGAGCCTCATCATATCGATCGAGTAGTATGCGGACGGCAGCGCGATGTTCCAATATTTCCAAGTAGTGATCTCGTCTCTCGGAAGCTCTTAAGACATCTACTGCCACCGCAAGGAATGTTTCGGCCTCGCCAATTCGGGCAAGTGATTCCTCTGGAATGCGACCTTCGAGCGGTGGATCCGCCACCAACTTGCGCTGCACCGGAGTGATAATGCTAACGGCCAAGATTTCTAACATGGCCGCATCTTTCGGTTCGCGCTCCAACGATCGTCTTGCATAGGACTCTGCCTTGTCATAGTCTTCCGTCCGGAAGTAAATCTCCGCGCATACCCCATTGACGCCAGGATCATCCGCTGCCCAGGAGTTATTTGCCAGTGTCCTTTCGACGTCGTCGAATCGCGCAGTTTTCCCGCAGAGCTGAATGAACGTGGCAAGTACGTTGGACTTCCTTGTTCCTGAACCCACCGCCCTCCGTGCATGGCCATAGGCCTCTTCCAATCTGTCGTTCGTCATGAGTCCAAGCGCCATGTTGGAAAGTGCATCAGGATCAGCCGGCCGCAGCGCAAGCGCTCGCTCATACTCAGGTAAAGCTTGTGCTGACTGACCGAGATGAAGAGCACAATTTCCGAGGTTCGTCGCAACACGAAACTGTGTCAACTCGCTTACGGTTTTCCCCTCTGTCTCTGCACGAACGTCAAGCAGTATCCGCTCGGCGGGTCTATACTTACCGTCCTCCATAAAGTTCTTCGCCACATCAATCTTGGCCTTCCACTCTCGCTCCGCATCAGGAGCTCCAACAACCAAAGAGTCGGAACTTTCCGGCGATTCGATCATCCCCAACGCAGGTCTTCCATACAAGTAAAGCCTAATTTCATCTACCTTTGCATTCAGTTGCTGAAAACCGTGCATCTGTTGCTCAGCACCCGCCGCAATCTGGTTTGAAAGAAGCAATGAAGCGTAGCGGGTTGTCATCAGCTCTTCATGGAGATGGCGGGAAAATGTGCCCAAGACGTCCTTAGCAATTGCTTTAACATCTCCTTGATAGACGAAATCCCCCTCGGAGATGAAACTTTCAACGATGGTCTGAAACGAGTGCGTCCGCTTGCCACTTCGGATGCCGGCCAGGAGTTCTTCAAAAGTTTCCCGCTTGGTCCATTGGCGAAGAGAAAAGTCGCAGACGAGTTTGCCGTCATAATCAGCCTGGGTGCGGCTAATTGCTAAATCGACTGCTTTCTTCCACTCATCTTCCTGAAGGAAATTCTTCGCCCAAGAGGTCGCTGCCATTTCTAAAATCTTTTCAAACAAGCTCCAGATAATTGTTTCTGCCACCATTAGATTTTCATGCTATCAGAGCCCACCAAGCCCCCCGCGACCAGGAGAGATTCGTATCGAAAGGGGAATAGGTCGCGGTAGGGACACGAGTTACCCCGTACCCCCCGCACAGATCCGTGCTGGCGCTGCTAACGCACACGGCTCCTGCCGCAGGTAGTTGGCGAAAAAGCGCACGTTGGGATATGGATGCAGTATCCGCGCAGTTGGAAGTGTGGTTTGGATGTGCCGGGTGAACTTCTCCCAGTTCAGGCGATATCCCTGTTGACTCCGGCGTCGTAGCGCACGGAGCCATGCCCGACAGACCTGTCTGCGAAAGCTTTGGATCGCGTCACTGTTTCCTGGTACCGCGTGGTAGTTGAAGTAACCTCTGACTACGGACCCCAGCCATTTACCCACTTCGCCAATGGGCCGATGCTTCCGCGCCTTGAGCTCCCTTCCCACCTCCGCCAGCTTCGCCGCCATTCGCTTCGCGACGGTCTTCCGCTTCACCGCGAACTTCCCCTTTAGGGTCTTCCCGCAGTAGTGCGTGAATCCCAGAAAGTTGAATGTCTCTGGCTTCCCCTGACCTCGTTTCTCCCGATTCTGTGCGGCGAACCGCCCAAACTCGATGATCCGGGTCTTCCCAGGGTGCAATGCCAGCCCGAATCTTTCCATTCGGCCCTTGAGCGCCTTGTGGAATCGTTCGGCGTCGGTGGCGTGCTGGAACCCCAGCACCACATCGTCCGCGTAGCGGACCATCATGACGTCCCCTTGCGCGGTCCGTTTCCACCCCATGTACCATTCGTCGAGGACGTAGTGGAGGTACATGTTCGCCAGTAACGGTGATATCACCGCCCCCTGCGGTGTCCCCACGTCCGTCCTCTTGATGATCCCTTCCTCCGATACTCCCGCTCTCAGCCACTTCCGGATCAAGCGGTGTATCCTGCGGTCCGCTATCCGGTACTGGATGAACTTCAGCAGCCACTCGTGGTCCATCGTGTCAAAGAACCCTTGAATGTCCACTTCCAATACCCAGCTCACTTTCCTCAGAAGGCCCACGCTCAGGGCGTCCAAGGCATCATGCGGCTTGCGCCCCGGCCGGTACCCGTACGAGAACCCATGGAAGTCTTCTTCGTAGATTTGGGTGAGGACCGTCACCACTGCCTGCTGCACAATCTTGTCTTCCAGCGCCGCGATCCCCAGGGGACGCATCCCTCCTCCCGGTTTGGGGATATAGCAGCGCTTGCTCGGCAAGGCTCGGTAGGTCCCTCGGTGGACCCGGTCATGCAACTCCCTCACCCTCTCCTCAAGTCCGACTTCGTACTGCCTCCACGTCTCCCCGTCGACCCCTGGCGCAGCTCCCCGCTTCAGCGCGTAGAAGCTGTCACGCAACAGGTCAACATTGATGTGGTGCAGCAGGGCGGTGAACTGCTCTCCCTTCCTCGTTCGTGCTGCTTCGCGCACGCCTTGCAGTCCGATCGACGATCCCTTCCGGCCCTGGGTCCGGTTCACGGCGTCCTGCTCAGCGTTCCCTTTGGCCGACGGCCTTCCCTCCATGGACTCCGCCTCTGAACCCTCAGATTCAGGCTTGTTCGCCCACTTCCTCGGTACTACGCCATCGTCCGACTCCTCAGGACCGTTCATACGGAGCTTCGGCTTCCAACCTTCCTCCGCCGGCCCGTCCTCGTTCGCGGGCAGTCCTGAGGTCTCCCGGTTCCCTCCCATGAAGTGTCCCCGCATGCTGAGGGTCTATCGACTCCGCAGGATCGTTACCCGGCTAGCCTTCTCACGCCAAGCAACATGTGGCTTTCCCCTTTGTCCCACAGGGTCAGCATCCTGGTGGCAATTGATTTCGGAGCTCAATACCTCGCCTGCGGTTTCCCCTGTCAACGCTTCGCCTGCACCCTCGCGGGTACCTACGCATGACTCGGGGCCGGGGTGGATGGCTCGTCCTTCCCCGTACGGCTCTTGCATCCGCTTCCTCATGTGGTTTCTCCGGCGCACGAGACGTTCATGATATTATAACTTCCGCATTCTGCCGCCTCGCCGCCTTCAGGTATTGCGAACGATACTTTTTCTAAGCTCGCGGCTACGGCGAAGATGACCCAGTGTGGTTCGCCCTTTACTCCGCAGCTCGTCAACAAACGCAGATCCTAATATCCCGGCCGGCAGCGCAAATAGACCAATGCCGACAATGGCAACTGATCCAGCGATTAGTTTTCCCACTAGCGTAATTGGGTACGTTTGGCCCAACCCAACTCTTCCCAACGTTGCTACGCCCCACCATAGCGACATAGGAATGCTTGAAAACACTTCGGGTTGAGCATCGTGTTCTGCGTAATAAATTAGTGATGAAGCTAGAATCAAATAGATTGCTAGGAAGACAAAAATCATGGCGAGCTCGACGCCTTTCGCTCTCAATACGCGCCCAAAAGTCTCCAATGCCTTAGAATAACGAGCCAATTTAACTAGGCGAAAAACTCGCAGAAGACGAAACACACGAAGAAATCTTAGGTCTAGCCCAAAGATGGGAAAGATCGAAGGGAGAATCGCTACTGCGTCAATAACCATGAAAGGCGTGGCTGAAAATTTCAGTCTTCCTATGAACCAACGCCGATATCGCGAGGCGGTCGTGCATGACCATATTCGGAGAATGTACTCCAGAGCAAAAACGAATACTGAAAATGTTTCGAACTGTTGTAGCTGTATACCATAGCTCGCCTTAAATGAGGCAACGGTTTCCAGGGAGAGCGCGACAACGTTTAAGATAATTAGCGAGATAATGCCAAGCTGGAATACAATTTCTGGCCACCCATCAACTCGTGTCGCATCCATTAGATGAAAAAGTGACTTTTTTAACTTGTTTGTTTTACTCCTCATACATAGAACATAGCATTTATTGAATATGCGACGCAGTTGGATTACGGTGGTACTCTGTACGTGTACATGATCGACAAGAAGGTTGCTGAATTGGTGAAGAGACAGGTGTGGCCCGACATGATAGTGCGTGACAGAGATATGCCTCGCCACGTAGGCACCATTCTTGAGAAACTCAATGCGCGGGGAATACCGTCTTCCGGGTCCTTTCCTGCACAAGTTACTAGACTGTGCGAACACGAACTGGAGATCAGGGGCAACAGAATCTGGAGCATCATGCTTCAGGTCCTGATCGAACTCAGGGTACCGATGGTTGAAACCACAGAAGCCGAGCTGCAGCACATCTTTCGCAGTGAAGCAGAGCCTCAGCTTAGTTCCCTTGAGCAATATATTAGGAAAGCGTCCTATCAGGTCAAGATGTCGCCCCATGAATTTGTCTCCCAACTGCAAGGAGTCTATTCCACAATGCTTCTGAAGTGTCACGGCAAGATCGCGTTGCACGTGGAAGCAGGGAAAAGACAGCCTGGCACAAGTGAAGCGCCGAGTGGCACAACTCAACACATGTCTTTTTTTGGTCCAGTTGGTGTTCTACAGACGGGCAACTATGCTATTGCCAACGTTGTTCAAGAGATCAACCAAGAGCGGAAAATTGAATTGAAAAACGCTCTGGAAACAATCTCCCAATCTTTGAATACCGCTGATCTGCAAGGCGCCGCATCAAGCAAAGAAGTTCTCGACACCGTGAACGACAGCAAAGCCGAATTGGAGAAAAACAAACCCAACACATTGAAGCTAAGAGCGTTGTTGCTCGGCATCGCTACGGCAATACGCGACACTGCGAAACTTGCCGATGCATACAAGACGATCAAGGATTTCCTTTCTCTCTGCGGCATAACATTGCCCTGACGCCTAGAAAGGAGCCGTTCATGATATTACAACTTCCGTCTTCCCCCCAGGCAAAGAATGGGGTCAGTCATCATATTATCGTATTCTAGCGATTGGCAGATTATCCTGGTTTCAGATTCCTCCGCTTGGCCTCTTCCCTGCCCCGCACTAAGTTGCGAACCACCGCTGGTTGTCCTATCCGCAAATGCCTCCCAGCCGCAGTCCGCCTCAAACCCATGTCATCAACCAACCACACAATGTGATAATAATTTCATAACAGGTACGTTATCTAAGCTTCTCGAACCCGTCTAAGACCACGATCATGGCTCGGCAGTCGTCTTCGTTGTACCGAATCACCTTGTCCAGGCCGGCGACGTTCTCTCCGTTCGAAGCCTGCTTGTACCAGATCATGGCACTCTTCATAGCGTCGACTTCCGAGGCATCCTGGCTCCACTCGAAGCCGAAGTAGGGCGCGACAACTTTTATGCTCCATCCAGGAGTCGGCAATACGTAGGCCGCCTGGGCAAACACGCTCAAATCCCTCAACTGCGGCAGAATCAAGCTGTCGTACTCGGCCTGAAGGCCGTTCCGCTCACAGGCGCTCTTGAGTTCCGTTTTCTCGTAACCGAACCAGTGGTACAGGCAGTACGCGTCCCCTTGACCGCCTAGGTAGCCAAGAAACTCCACTAGGATGGCCTTCTCGTCAGCAGGGGTCTTCGCCAGGAACGGCTTGTACGAACCTGTACCTGCTTTGCTCCGAGGAATCAGACCTATGAGATAAATGCAGTTCCACGCGGAATCATCCTGGAACAGCTCTCCAGTTCCTTCCAGGTCAAGGAATATCTCCACCGCCGGGCGTGGTTCCGGAAGCTTCCATTCACCGACCTTCACCGGCCGCTTGGAAAGCTGGGCCTTCACGGAATTGACGATCTGCGGGACCTTCTTGGGACCCAAGCCTTTGATCGTCCTTAACGCCTCAGGTGTCATCTTTGCAAGATCACGTAGGGTGTGAACGCCCATGGAGTGGAACTTGGTGGCATGGCCGAGCCCAACGTTCCAAGCGAGCGTTACGTCCTGTCGCTCCTTCACCGTCTTGTTCTGGAGAGTTCTCCAGCGGGACCGGCAATTGTAGACAGGATAGGGAGGGTCCTTGCGGGCGAGGATGGCTCTGGCGCAACGAACAGCTTCCTCCACCTCGCTCTCGTCATACGGAATCGGGAATTCCTCATTTCGACGCGATACTACCCGACACTCGCATTCTGTCTCATACGCTTTTCTCAGCAGATGGGCGTAAACAAGTGCCTGAATCTTATGGGTCTCTTCCAGTGTTCCAGCCAGCTTGTATTCCTCGACTATGCACGTGTTCGGGCCATGGACCTGGATCACGTCAGGTCGGCCGTATAGCCCGATCTTGCCCACCGACAGAGCACCGCCATATATCACCACGCTATCCTGCTTCATCAGCTCGGCTGTCCGTTTGGCCGCTGTCTCGAACGGTTCATCCTTGAGATCGACAAAGCTCGCATGCCGCTTCGTAAGGAGCTCCTTCTCAACCCGTAAGCCCTGTTCCTTCAGAAAAACGTCGTATTCGTCCTCAGGATCCTTGAGCTTCGGATCGCCGTGACAGTCGTACCACAGCCCAAACGGATCTGACTTGGCCAGTGCGACATCCGAAGCCGATAAAGAAAGATTGTCACTCATCTGAAACGCAAGACCATAGCATCACCGTGTTACAAGGTAGAATGCACTCAAGACGGCAACCGACGTAACTCCAGGGCACGCAATTTGTTTCCCTCGGGATCGCCGAGGAACGGAATGAGGGACATTGATGACAATAGAACATTCGATAGTTTCAACCTTGGCTTATTCAATCAGACGACAGCTCCCTTCCGACCTAACGAGAATGTGATAATTTCATAACAGGTACCTTCCTCTAGAGACTCACCATTACGCTGTGGCCTGCAAAAGCACAGAACCCAGACCATTTGCATCCTTAGTTGGCCAAAAATGCGATATTGTCCTCGCGCCTCGACCAGGGAATCGATGAAACATCGTACGCCTCCAGGGCCTCAAGCACATCCCCGCCGATTTCCCGATCATAGTCGTTGAGAAAAGCAAACGCCTTTGAACCTTCTTCCCTAGCTTCACGCGTATCTTGGAGAACAAACAGGTAATGGCTGATTGTATTCTTGCTGGGAGCATTGATCGCCTGCCCGATTCGCTCCGGCTGCGCTTTCGAGCGGGGAATCAGGAAATTAACCGCGTGATCGAAACCGGTCTTCCCGGATAGCTTCACCATAGGGCTGTAGCGCACCTCGTTGGCATCAAGGAATGAACGAACATCCTCCAGGAACAACGACTCAACTCTCGGTTGAGAAAGAACGAACATGTCGTTGATCGCCAGCATGGCCTGAAGCAGTTGATGTATCCGTTGCCCGAGGTTCTTTGGTGAAGCTTCCACCTCAAGTCTTTCTTCTCGACGGTGAACCCCCAAGCCGTTCAGGATTTCATTCAGAAGAGACTTCCTGCGCTCACTGATGAGATTCACCCCGCTCATCTTCAAGTCGGCAAAGATGGCGCCGTCGTCCGTCAGGAGGATCTTCCCATTCTGTTGTGAGGCGTATATCTGCAGGTGATCGTTGTGCCTGTCAAGAAACGGAGTCGTTAGTTCGCACGCCCGTCCGATCCGCTCAACCGACAAGCCCCGCCTGAGCCAATCCAGGTACGAATCAACGAGATGGTCACACTCTTCGCGGGTCATACCAGCGTCAACACAAGGGATGGTGGGTCGCCTATGTGGGTAACTCGACAGAAACCCGCAAAGACGCGATTCGGATTTTCAGGATCGGGAAACAGATCCTTGTCGAGAGGCTGAGCCCATTTGTCTCCGAAACCCTCCCTATAGAAGTGAACGTGCGTGCCCGCCAACGTCCTGCCGTCAGGATTGGTATGCGGTGCCCCATCCAGTTCAAGGCGGGCCAGGATGACCGTTTTGTGGGCGCGATTCTGCATCATAACCTTCGACAGCCTGATGCCACCCCGGTAAAGGTCAAGGATGAACTGCTCCCTTCCTCGATCACCTTGAAGATCGTGCGACTGGGAGTGGCCGGGGACCATCTCGATTAAGGCAGGCTTCTCTACGAATGATTTATCCATCAGTAGCAACCTGTCAGCCTCGGCTTGAGTGAGTTCAGATTCCATTAGACATAGTCTATCTCAAATTCCGGTAGCCTCTCATGCCCAGGAGTTTCAAAGCCTTTCGCAAGTGCGGATATAGCGTTTTCGAGCAGCAAGAAGCAATTCGTCGAGGCCAGCACGTCACCGAATTCAACCTTATGATTTCTAATCCCACAGGGTCAGGTCTGCAGAAATAAGCTCCGATTCTTCAACCTGACAGGTCAAGCCTCGCCCCGTTGCGAGGAAAACTCCTCGTCCAAGAAATATGAATAATTAACCATGTCCCCTCCCACCCTAGACCAGGTAGTTTTCGGCAAGGAATCGGCAAGAAAGAAATCTCCTCCCCGGACGAAGCGCTAGTTAGCTGAAGAACCTTCAGGTATCTGGCCGCCGGGCATCCATGTAATCCTACATAGTGTTCCCGAACGCCGCACTGTAGTATCCTAAACGCATTATGAGTAATCGAAGTACCGCTGCGCTCGTGAAGAACCTCCGTCGGCAACTCAGGTTAACCCAGGAGCAGTTTGCCCATAGGGTCGGCGTCACCTACAGCACCGTGAACCACTGGGAGAACGGGAAGCGGACGCCGCTCCCCTTCCTGGTCCGACGCCTGCTGGAATTGAAGCGGAAGCTCGACCGCAAGAGTGAAAAGAGAAAGGGATGAACCAACAAGGAACGAGCTCTCCGTTCAAATAATGAACGGCATGAAGAAAGGACCGCACTACCTCAAGCATAGAAAGCGCCTTAGGGACCGATTCCTCAGATACGGCCTTGACTCCTTCGCGGACTACGAGGCCGTTGAACTTCTTCTCACCCTTGCCATCCCTCGAAAGGACGTGAAGGAGCAGGCGAAGCGATCGATCGAACGCTTCGGATCGTTTCGTGGTGTCTTGGATGCATCCGTTGAAGAACTGCGAGAAGTGGAAGGCCTCGGGAATGTAGCGCCAATCGCACTTCACGTTGTCCGAGAAGCCGCCACCCGTTACCTGCGACAGAAAAGTCAGACATCGTTCTCACTCGAGCGGCCGGAGACCCTCTTTGACTACTGCCGGAGTAGCTTGGGGGCACTCTCTTACGAAGCCTTCCGCGTCATCTATCTCGATAGCGCCTGTAAGATTCTTGGAGACGACCTAATCGAGGAGGGCACAGTGGATCGTGCTGCGGTGTACCCTCGGAGGGTAATGGACGCTGCCCTCCGCAAGAAGGCGGCGGTTCTTGCTTTCACGCACAACCATCCAAACGGCGACGTCAGACCTACCGAGCAGGACAAGGTACTTACACGTGCACTCGTTCTCGCAGCGACCACACTCCAGATCAAGGTTCTCGACCACGTCATCGTGTCCAAGGATACAGTGTTCAGCTTTCGTCAGGAAGGATTGCTCTGATGGAAGTGGCCGAGGCGATCCGCCGGGCCTACCCTGATCTCAATAGCGCCCAACTTGAGGCCGCCGCTCATGTTGATGGGCCGATGCTGATCATCGCCGGTCCTGGCTCCGGAAAAACATTGACCCTCATTGTGAGGGCCATGCAGCTACTGCTGACCGGCCAGGCAGAGCCCCGGCAACTTCTCCTCTGCACGTTTACCGAGAAAGCCGCCTTCGAGATGCGCGACCGGCTCGCCGCTGCCGCAAGCAAGGTAGGCTATGCCGGTGATCTCTCGGAGCTGACTGTCTCGACCATTCATAGCCTGTGTAACCGGATTCTCACGCAGCACCGGCACCGGACCCAGCTGGGTCACAACTACGAAACGCTAGACGAGCTGACTCAACTGTTGTTCATATTCGAGCACTTCGACGAAATCATCGGATTGCCGGAAAACGACCTCTTCCTCGGTCGCTGGAAGACACGTTGGACAGCAATCGAAGGCGCGCGGGGCTACTTCGACAAGATCACGGAGGAGCTTGTGGACCCGCAGCAAGTGGTTGCGGCGGCCGACCCATCCCTTGCTGCGATCGGCAAGGCATACCTCGCGTATGAGGAAGCGCTCTTCAGCGCGAACCGCGTGGATTTCGCCCACCTGCAACGGCTTGTGTACGACCTCCTCCAGGACCCAGCCAACGCTGAGGCGATCCGGCGGGACATCCGGCATGTCCTGGTCGATGAGTACCAGGACACCAACTATGTCCAAGAGAAGCTGTTCCTCAAACTGACCGAGAAGACGCAAAACCTATGCGTCGTAGGCGACGAGGACCAGAGCCTCTACCGTTTCCGCGGCGCCACGGTGCGGAACATCCTGGAGTTCCCGCAGCGGATGCCCGGCTGCAAAGTAGTCAAACTCACGATCAACTACCGCTCCCACCGTGCCATCGTCAAGCGCTACGACCGTTGGATGGCCGCCGCGGACTGGTCCAACCCGGCCGGGCCAGCCTTTCGATACGACAAAACGATCCAGGCCGACATGGACGCGATCCACCCTGACTACCCAGCCGTGCTTGCGGTCTGGGGTCGCAACCGGCGTGACGAGGCAACGCGCTTCGCCGACATCGTGGCATTTCTCAAAAAGAACGAAGTGATCGAAGACTACAGCCAAGTAGCGCTTCTCCTACACAGTGTGCAACAGGACCACAGCGGGCCGTACCTCACGGCGCTCGAGGAACGCGGGATTCCTGCGTTCTGCCCTCGTGCGCGGGCCTACTTCGAGAACGGCGAAATTCGTGATCTGGTGGCCTGTTTCGCCTTGCTCTTCGGCTGGCACGGCGCCAAGCGCGGCGATGTGGCCGGAGCTGTGGCGGAGCTCGCGGCCTACGTGGATCAGGCGCTTGTGGAGCTGGGACGCCGGTTCGGCGCATCCGACCCGCTCGCCCAAGCGCTTCAAAAGTGGATCGCCGAGATCGATGCCCTCAACGAGAATGAGGCGCTGGACCTGCGCCCTGCGGACTACTTTTACCAGCTCCTTGCGCTCGAGCCGTTCGCAAGCACGGTCAAGAACGAAAACGCGGCACGCAACCTCGCGATTTTCTCGCAGCTGCTGAACGTCTTCCAAAGTTACTACCACTACACCGTCGTCACGCATCGAAACCGCAACATCATCCGCCTGTACCTTTTCAACAGTTTCCTGCGCTTGCTCTATGACGGCGGCATCAACGAGTATGAGGACCCGGACCAGCCCTTCCCCAGGGGGCACGTTCAAGTAATGACGATCCACCAGGCCAAAGGACTTGAGTTCCCGGTCGTCATTGCTGGTTCGCTTAGTGCACAGCTCTCGAGCCCCAAGCGGATCGATTTTGACCTCGGACCCTTCTACCATCGGCCGTCTTTTGAGCCCGAGAAGCGCATCACGCTTTTTGACCGGATGCGTCTTCACTACGTCGCCTTCTCGCGAGCGCAGAAGGTACTGGTCCTCACAGCGCATGAGACACCGAAGGATCACTTCGCAACGATCTGGCAGGGCCTCCCGCAGTGGCCCTACGTGCAGAAGGAGCTACTCGCCGCCCAGCACTTTGCCCTACACAAGCGGATGCCGGTCAAGAGGACATACAGTTTCACGGGCGATCTCAAGATCTACGAGACCTGCCCACGACAGTATCAATTCTTCCGTGAGTACGACTTCACGCCCTCACGCTCCGCGGTGATCTTCTTTGGCCTCCTGGTTCATCAGACCATCGAGGAGATCCATCGCATTGCGCTCGACGGCCGACTCGATCAACTTGATGAGCGGCGCGTTCGTGCGCTCTTCGACCGGACCTTTCAATTCCTGTGCCTTAGCGATGTTCGGCCCATTGACGAACGGGCTCGTCAGGCCGCCTTCAGGCAGGTGCTGAATTACTTCCGGCAGAACCGTGATGAAATGCGCCGCGTGATCCAGACTGAAGTAGATGTGTCAATCGAGAAGGATAGCTACATCCTCGCCGGGAAGGTGGACCTACTTCTCGGCGGCGATGGCAAGCTTGAGCTCCTGGACTTCAAGACCTCACCACGCCCCAAGGAGAGTCCGGCGCTGCTCACGGCGTACGAGAGGCAGCTCTGCACCTACGCGCATGTCCTGGAGCGCCGGCACAGGCGCCACGTGGAACGGCTGCTCCTTTACTGGACCTCGGAGCCGCGCAAGGAGGATGCGCTCATGGTTCTCCCGTACGAGCCGTGGCGTGCCGAGGAGGCGGGCCGCCATTTCGACGAGACCGTTCGGCGCATCCAGGCGCGGGAGTTTAGCGTGAGCCAGCCGCCCGAACCGGCGATCTGCAAGGAGTGCGACATGCGCTCCTACTGCGTGGCAGACGGAACGTTGCCCGCGGGCGCAGTCGGTCCGGACTCGAAAGCGGAGGCCTTCCTAGTATCTTCCGAGCGGGAGATCGTGATGTGAGTATCGGGCGTGGCCTGGTGACTGAAGTGGGCCGCGGCCCACAAGGCCCGAAAGGCAAGGCTTACTTTATAGAGTAGGAGGCGAAGCATGGCGAAAATCGAGATCACGAAGATCGAAATGGTCTGGCCCGGCAAGTACGACGAGGATGGCACCCGCAGCGAAGTGCCACGGGTGAGCCTGCCTTTCCAGGTCATCGAGACCATCAACGAAAGCCGCATCACCCGAGAGGCAAAGAAGGACGGCGTACAGAGCACTCTCTTTGACGTCTGGGAGGGGAAAGAAGGTGACACCTTCGAGGCGGGCTGGAAGAACAAACTCATCTGGGGTGACAACCTGCTCGTCATGGGGTCACTCATGGAGAAATTCGCGGGTAAGATCGATCTCATCTACATCGATCCGCCGTTCGCAACCGGAGCTGACTTCTCGTTCACCGCGGAAATCGGAGAAAAGAGATTTCGACTGGAGAAGGAGCAGTCCATTCTAGAAGAGAAGGCCTATCGCGACACATGGGGCAGTGGGCTAACCAGCTACCTACAGATGATGGCCCCGCGCATTGGCCTCATTCGGGACCTGCTAACACCAAACGGCCATCTTCTCGTTCACCTGGCACCAAGCATAAGCCCGCAGTTTCGTCTCGTGTTGGATGAAGTATTCGGCGCAGAAAACTTCCGCAATGAGATTGTCGTGCATCGCCCAATAACGAAGAACCTCCAGCGCCAGTTCGAAGTCATCACAGCGTTGCCACAGGGCCACGATGTGATCCTATGGTACTCCTCGCAGGCCGCCACCAGAGTCCCAAACTTACTTGTGCCGTACGACTCAGCCTCCACCGAGGGCTACTGGCACCGTTTCTGGAGCGGTGCGGATCGACCAACTATGCGCTATAAGTTGTTAGGCGAGAAACCCTCACACGGTCAGTGGAAATGGGAGCGCGAACGAGCCCTACATGCAGTGGCCAACTACGAGAAGTTTCTCAAAGAGGCTCGCGGGCACACGCTCGTCGACTACTGGCGTGCAACCGGCGAAGAGCTCGAATTCATCCGAAAGTCGCCGACGGGCACAGTGGAGAACTGGTTTTCGCCAAGCGTCGATAAAGTGGGGGACACAGTCTGGGACGATCTAAAGGCGTACGAGAACCAGAAGGACTACGCGACTCAGAAACACGAGGAGCTGCTAAAACGAATCGTCGAATGGCTCAGCATCCCTAGCTCCCTCGTCGCAGATTTCTTCTGCGGCTCCGGCACAACCCTCGCCGTTGCAGAGAAACTGGGCCGACGCTGGATCGGTTGCGATCTGGGCCGCTGGGCAATCCACATCACCCGTAAGCGACTACTCGGCATTGAGAACTGTAAGCCCTTCGAGGTCCTGAACCTCGGCAAGTACGAGCGTCAGTACTGGCAGGGCGTGACCTTCGGCGAGGCGAAGGACAAGCCCCTCACCGAGCGGGCGCTTTACGAGTACCTAGCATTCATCCTCAAGCTCTATGGGGCTCAGCCCGTGGCCGGGATGGTTTACTTGCACGGCAAGAAGGGAAAAGCCATGGTCCACATCGGCGCGGTGGACGCGCCGGTTACCATATCCGAGATTGACACCGCAGTGGACGAATGCGTCAAGCTCAAGCAGAGCGAGCTACACGTACTTGGCTGGGAATGGGAGATGGGCCTCTATGAACTCATGGTCGAGGCCAGCAAGAAGAAGGGTGTGAAGCTCCTGCTGCTCCAGATCCCACGAGAGGTGATGGAACAACAGGCGGCGGCCAAGGGGGACGTGCACTTCTTTGAGCTGGCGTACCTGGAGGCCGAGATTAAGAAGCCCAAGCAGCTCACGGCTCAGGTCGCGCTTAAGGACTTCGTGATCCCCAACACCGATTTGATCCCTGAAGAGGTGCGCAGCAAGGTGAAGAAGTGGTCGGACTACATCGACTACTGGGCGGTGGACTGGGACTTCCGGAATGACACCTTCATGCAGGGGTGGGTGGCCTATCGTACCCGCAAGGAGCGCAAGCTCCCGCTTTCCTCGGATCCGCACACTTATGAGAAGGCCGGTAGGTACCGCATCCTCGTAAAGGTAATCGACATCTTCGGCAATGATACCTCTCAGGCCTTCGACGTGGAGATGAAGTAGCCACGGCCAAAGCTGTAATTTCCTACGACAAGGATCTCCCCGAGATCCCGGACCGCCGGCCGTGGGAGAAGCCGACATCCTACCTTGTCAAGGACGCCGCCGCCCCGACTGGCTGGCGCGTGAACGACGCTGGCCGTCGCCCGAGTCGGCTGATGCTTGTCCCCAGAATTCGTGCGGAGGTAGACGTCTGGCGGGATGCGGGCTACGCAGGCGCCTCGGATGTGACCAAACGTCTCTTCGAGTATTGGTTCGAAGAGGACCACGAGGTGCCGGGGTTTAGCGTTCCCTTCCGCTACTGGTTCTGCCAGCGGGAGGCGATGGAAACTCTGGCGTGGCTCATAGAAGTCTTTGGAGAGCGCGACTCAAGAAGGCTCATCGAGGCCCTTGCGACGATCTTCGAGAAGGACCTCCTGTCGAAGAACATTGAGTTCCAGACCAGCATGGATGGCCGGCGCCAGATCCGCCGCTACATCCCCGAGCTGGATGCCGACGGCGTGCAGGACCTCCCCCCTGAGGATCTTCGTCGCTACGCCTTCAAAATGGCAACGGGATCAGGGAAGACCTGGGTCATGGCTATGGCCATCATCTGGGCCAGGTTCCACAAGCAGCGTATACCCGGCTCAGATCTGTCAACAAACTTCCTGATCGTCGCGCCAAACGTCATCGTCTACCAGCGCCTCGAAAAGGACTTTGCCAGTAACCGCATATTCTACGAGTTGCCGCTGATCCCGCCAGAGTGGCGCGGTGCGTTTTCCCAGAAGGTGATTCTACGTGGCGAGGCTACGGAGCCTGATCCCTCCGGCAATCTCTTCCTCACCAACATCCATCAACTCTACGAGTCGCGTGATGCGGAGTGGACTCCGCAGAACGCTGTGGAGGCGCTTCTCGGCAAGAAGCCGGCGCAAGACTTGGCCGCGTCCGGTCAGCGTTCAATGCTGGAGCGGGTGAAGTCACTCCGAGATCTCGTCGTTCTCAACGACGAGGCACACCACGTTCACGACGAAGACCTGGCCTGGAGCCAGTCGCTACTGGCGATCCATCGCTCGCTGCCCAAGGGGATGCCACTGTGGCTCGACTTCTCCGCAACGCCTAAGGACCAGAACGGCATGTATTACCCCTGGACGGTGTGCGACTATCCTCTCGCCCAGGCGGTGGAGGACCGGATCGTCAAAGCACCGCTGATCGTGACCAAGCAGGATGATCCGAAGCAGCCGAAGCAGGAACCTTCCCGCGTCACCAAGGACAATGTGGCAGAAAAGTACGGCTACTGGCTGCGCGCCGCGGTTGCTCGCTGGAAGGAACACTGGAAGGTCTACCAGAAACTCGGCACCAGACCAGTCCTGTTCGTAATGACGGAAAAGAACGTATACGCGGATACTTTGGGCAGGTTCCTATGGAAGACCAAGGAATTCAGCTTAAAGGAGTCTGAAGTCCTCGTGATTCACACCGATGCCGCCGGCGAGATCACCAAGAAGGACCTAGAGAAGGCCCGCGAGGTCGCGCGGGACATCGACAAGGCCGAGAACAAAATCAAGGCGATCGTGAGCGTCATGATGCTGCGCGAGGGCTGGGACGTTCGCAACGTCTCCGTGGTATTGGGGCTGCGCCCCTTCACGGCGAAAGCGGAGATACTTCCCGAGCAGGTCATTGGGCGCGGGCTGCGCCTCATGGCCCAAGTGAGTCCTGACCGCACGCAAACACTAGAGGTTCTGGGCACGAAGAACCTGCTCGACATCCTGCGCACTCAACTGGAGGCCGAGGGTGTCGGCGTCACGAGCGCCAAGACGGACCCGCCACCGCCGGTCATCATCGCACCCGTACAGGAGCGGCTCACCTACAACATTGCGATCCCGCTCACGAAGCCAAGCCTTGCACACGACATCCGCAAGCTCGCCAACTTGAGAGTTGACGAGCTGGAAGCCATCTACGATCAGGAAGAGCTGGCGGAGCCCTTCCGTGTGACGCTAAAACTAGAGTTCGTGACTACGGAGACTGAGGTGCACCAGGCCGAATTAGGTGCGGGCGAGCTCCCCCCAGCACACGAACTTATCGCTTCGATCACCAACAAGCTCATCGACCGGGCCAAGTTGCCCAACCGTTTTGCTGAACTGTATCCCGTGGTACAGCTCTACGTGAGCAACCGTTGCTTCGGTCAGAAGGTAGATCTCGATAATCACAGGCTTCGCTCCCACCTGGCCCGCATTGAGTTGCAGGAGGGAATCACAAAATACCTGGCCCGCAAGGTCGCCGAGCTGACGGTCGAGCGGAGAGCCATCGAGTTCGACAAAGCCGATTTCCGCCTCTCCGAAACGAGACCCTTTAGCTGGCGGCGGGATCTGCCGCCGCTTGAGGCGAGGTCAACCGTGTTCAACTATGTCGCAACCTATAATACCTTTGAACGTCGTTTCGCCAGGTTCCTCGACGGCGCCAAGGGTATGCTCCGATTTGCCTCCCTCGGCACTACCGAGCAGGGCGAGTCCGGGACGCAGTTCCGTGTTGACTACCTCAAGCCCAGTGGTGCCATCGGCTTCTACCATCCGGACTGGGTCGCGGTGCAGAAAGTGGGAGACGGTGAAGTGAACTGGATCATCGAAACGAAGGGCCGCGTGTGGGAAGGAACGGCCGATAAAGACACGGCCATCCGCGACTGGTGCGAGAATGTCTCAAAACAGACGGGACAAGTTTGGCGTTACCTCCGAGTTGACCAGCACATCTTCGGCGACGGCACGTGGGGCAGCTTCCAGGATCTGGTAGATGCGATCTTGAAAGAATCATAATCCACATACCTCCACATAATCATGATTCAGCGATATCGAGCACTTCGAACAGTTGTCAGAGCTAAGAGCCAGGATCACTGTCAATCACCACGATCTTTGGGGCCGGCCAACGCGGGGCGGGGTCAAAACAGGTCGTCCAGAAAGGGTTCGGCGAGTATGATTTCGCCTCCTGGAGCATCAGGCGACGTCAGATACCTGAAGGATGAATTTTCCGCCATTTCCTCGAAAGTAACAGCATAGCGATGTGGGACACTTGCTTCTTGAGCCTCCTCCAGATTCATGTAGGGATCGTATGGCTCCAATTCCCTTTCAGTGAAGAGGATGAAGGGCACGCGCTGCTCACGGAGACGCCAGAGAATGCTCCGCTCTGATTCTGAGAAACTAGCAGCTAGTTTTGACAAGACTACGAAACAGTCCACCCCCGATTTGCGAACGGCCTTTCTGACACGGAGCAGATTGGCAACATCGTCACGGGTGATGTCTTTGTTCTGCTTGCACTCTCCAATAACCATTGTCGGCTCTCCCCATGAATCTACGTTCAAGACCGCGAAGTCCACTTCACACTTGAACCCGGGCACTTCCAGGTTCAAAGCAGTCGTGTACAGGAAGGTCCCAAATCCATGGTGCTCCCTGAGAAGTTGGAGAAGTGCCAGCACGACCGGTACCGAACCCTCTTGATGATTATCTCGACCGAACAGACCAGTAAGACGAAACCTCCAATCGCCTCTGCCTCGCAGTAGAGGTCCGATCAGAAAGGAGTGTCCGCAGTACTCACATACTGACCGTTCGCGCACGTTGTCAACTGGAAGCCAGTAGTTGAGTGTGCAATGTGGGCATTCGAGGATAAGCCCAGTTCTTAGTACCCTCCTACGCAACAGATAATCGAAGACATCCTGGGGATCGAGCTGAGGCTTTTCTCGCGGAACAATGTAGAGGTCCTTGTGTCTTTCAAATGAGGCCCTGCCATCAGGAGCGCGATCAATGATTGTCTGGACGGCTGCATTCCGGGCTATTCCCTCTCTTGCTGCGCGACCCTCGATGAGTCGCCGGACTCCGGTAATTTTGAATACCCGACACCCTTCCAGACCGCTCATCTGTTGGATAAGACGCTCCGCGATCCTTCCTGGCTGACTCGGCTCAGCTTTCAGGCCGGCCCGCAGAAACACTTCCCCAATCAGAGAACGGAAACTAAGGGGTACGACCTGGAGGACATCATCCCGCAGATGCACGATTACGGAGATCCCATCGTGGCCCAGACGAAAGTTTCTTCGATCATGCAGAACATACTTGCCCAACTCAGCACTCATGTCTGGTAAGTACGGTGGGTGCAAGGTGTGCCCCGTGTATTCATGCTCCCCGTACGCCTGGATTTGGGCAACTAGCAGTTGGCGTCCATCCTCATAGATATCCTCCCCCACCGCCGGCTTCTCAGGCAGTGCGAAAGTCGCGATGTAACCACCTTTCCCCCCCTGCTCTACATTCCCGAGCACAGTAGTCCGTTCAAAAACGTAAGAAGGAGGAACAACGTTGAGCCCATTCCATGTCGCCTCTTCGACATGGCACATGGTCATGCGGGAACCTTCGGGCGCCAGCCCCTCACCAATTTCCTTCAGCAGCCCAACAGGAGAATCCTCCCCCGTATGCCAGACCCCAATCAGTGATTCGCTTTCCCCCCGCTGTTTCTGACGATCGTGCATATGTTGGAGGAATTCAACGACGTATCTCCTAACCCTGGCGTGGTGGCCGCGCGGAAGGAACGCCAACTTGATCCCTGACGCCCGCAGGTTCCAGAAGGAAATAAGATCTCTGGCACTCGCTGGGGCTCCCACGAAGACGCCGTCCATGCCGAACCATCCTCCCCGTCGGTTAGCATAGGCTGTGAGACTATCTCTCGAGACGCCCAGCGGCGTGACGCCACCAATGATATCCACCGGGATTTCTCCAGCGATTTCTACTACACGTGGCTTCATCGCCTTGAGATAGGCGTCAGCATAGTCCATGGGAGACGATGGAAACCGGCCAAATTGAACAGTGAACATGCCGCCCAGCAGATCATCTGGTTTCCATTCGAAATGCAGGCAATTGCTTCTGGCATCTGGCCTCCGGAATTCCTCTTTCCAATAACGTCGGAAAATCGGGACGACATCAAGAACGCCCATCCGACCTCTATCGGAACCTTCCAGGAGGCCCGAGTCGTTAAGCCTCTCGGGCCATGTGAGCCATCTATGACGATCAAGGACGCCACTTACGTCCGCAGTAGCAACAACAGGATGTAGAACGTCCACCCCGAATGCATGAATGAGCTGGCCAATCTCTTCATCATTGCCAACTGCTATGAACGGGTTATAGATCCCACCCCACAATGCAGTG
This sequence comes from uncultured bacterium, assembly GCA_964587525.1. GTDB lineage: Bacteria > Oederibacteriota > CAKKQC01 > CAKKQC01 > CAKKQC01 > CAZPLZ01. Next base: position 38,265 of record CAZPLZ010000002.1, read on the forward strand.
CTGATCTCCGCTGCCTTGAGGACATCCTCGACACATGCCTCCCTAACGAGGAAGCCTATTCTGAGTGGTCGGTAGCCTACCGAGATGGACGCTGTTGCCATGCATCCATTATGGCCGATCTAGAGCCAGGGCTCGTTTCCAGCGCCCCCTCATTAAACCGTACGTGACCCGGATGATTCTCTCTCCGCGATCATTCTCGGCTGACGCACGTCCATGGTGCCACCAAGTTAGCCCTCGTACACCATCCATTGGCACCGGATACCAAGGCCACGAAATCCTGGCGCGCGTTCCAAAATGAAGCTGTGCAGCACAAGAGAAAACCCGTGGGAGTTTTTCTTTCTCGCACGGGTTTTTGATGTGCCTCCGGTTATGCTTAGTTCGAGCGGGAGATGGGGATCGAACCAACGACTTTCACCTTGGCAAAACTGAGCAGGTCACCCTACTTATCGCTTTCGCTTTTTTTATGGGGAAGCCGCCTTACTCCCTTTAGATTTCCATTTAAAACAAGACCCTCAATCCTCTCTCCTCGATCGAGCACATCCTCGAATAGCCTTCGTTGTACAGACCTCGGTAGACCAACTTCCTCTGCCAATCGTATATAGTTACGGGCATTATTGATTTTTTTAGCTATGATGTCTTCTTTTTGCTCTTCGAGGTTCAACTTTCGCTTCTTCCTCTCTGTAAATAGAGTTGTAAGGTAGTAAACATAATTAACCAAGGGCGCAACTACATTGCCAATTCCCGTTACTATTAGGTCCCCAGGTGACCCATATCTGATCGAATGAACTTTTAGTTGCTCAGATGTATCGAATAATCGAAAACCCAACCCCCGCTGATGCAATGCCCACCAGTACCGTCTAGCCCAGTATGGCCTCTGGGAATACCACGGAAGAAACTCCTCGAATTCATCTGAGTAGTCTTCCCACGACTTGTCGCCCAATGATTCCTTACGTTCAGCAGCTATTCTCTGGAGACGAAACTGCACTCGATACAAACTATCAATATCGAATAGGAAGGTCGCCATCTTTTCGGCAGACCAATCCCCATCAATTTCTACGACCATTTGAGATTCTGAAAATTCTCGCTGCGAGAAGCTTCTTTGTTCTTCACTCATGTGGGCTTATATATCCCCGTAAGTTCCCAGCACTTTCAGGAGTTGTGTTCGAACCAATACTTGCAGATGTTCATGATATTATAACTTCCGCCTTCCCTCTGTCCTCGGTGTGCCGAGATCTTGCGCAAAGAATGGAGTCGGTCATCATATTATCGTATTCTAGCGATCGGCAGATCATCCTGGTTTCAGATTCCTCCGCTTAGACCTCTTCCCTACCTCTCACCAAGTTGCGAACAACTGCAGGTTGTCCTATCCGAATGCAATGATCAAACACCTCAAGACAATATGATGACTGACCCGATTCCACTCGCTGCCATTCGTGTTCAGGAACGATGTGACCACGGACTGCGAGCGGCGCCCGTAGGTCTTCCTGGCCGTGAAGCGTAACATTGCTATGCTTAGGTCACGCCTACGACATTGTTTGTTGGAAACCTCCCCTGTCCTATCCTATCGATGATCTCCACAATTTCCTCGGGCCTACAGACTCGAGGCAGGTCTCGGAAGACCCACCATGATGAATCCCATGATGGAATCCACTCAGGAAACGGACAGCAGACTATTCCGACAATATTGTGAACACCTTCGGGAATACTAAAGTTTCTCCCAACGGGAGCTGAACCCAGTGCCATCGAGAGAGAATCAACCTGATCCACTGCCCCCCGAATCATCTTCGTCCGATCCCTCAAATCCTCTGGGTCTCCGGCAAACAAAAGTGCCCGCCTTCCGCCGAATGCCTTGGCCTCAACAAGAATGAGCCAGTCTTTGACAATAATCCCAACATCCAGATCGCGCGACTGACCCTTTCTAAATGTCAATCGTCGCACTGCCCCTTCTCCGCACCACCACACCTGTCCACCGCGGCGCGGCACTTCATTACGAAGGTACTCAACGAGGACAGCCTCAAAATCCCGACCCTTCTCGAGAGCGAATGGTCCTGACCACCGGCCATACACCTCAAACCGGTCGAACATGAACTGCGCGACCATGGTCCAGTCAATCACCCAATCGTCCATGCTCAGCGGAAGAATGATCTTGAGCGGTGAGGAACGCAGGATATCCAGCGCTTTCCAATCGCTCCCTTTCCACATCAAATCCGTTAGAACGGACATTAACCGATTCAGGTCCTGGTCGGATTCAAAATGGTTACGATACTTGCATCGCATCCGCACAAACTTAGGAAGTATCTCCCTTCTAACTTTCTCACGTGCCTGAGACCATTTGCTGTATCCCCAGGTGGCGACCTGAAAAAGGAATACGTCGCGCCCCTCTCGATAATCTATTTCGTTTGCCGTAAGCGCTGCAAGGGCAAAGACGATATCTTCTGGTTCGTAGGGGTCAAGACCGGAGCGCTTGAGGCGTTTCTCAAACAGCCCGCCGCGCACAAGATCGATGCGTCCCAGCACGTCCTCCAGATCAAACCAACAAAAGAGCCATGGAGGCGCAGCATCCTTATCAGCTAGCGCTGAAGGGGCCCATGGAGATACTGGTTTCTGTCCAGCAACGTTTGGAACAAGCGACACCACGACCGGCACATCCTCGCCTAGACGCAGAGAGCCAGCAGTAACTGCTCTTGGCCAAGGATGAAGGGGCTCATACACTCCGCCAGGCAGTGGAAAATAGTACGCGGGGGAAACATCTGCCCAGGACCCATACGCAAACAACGGGTTGCTGCCCAAGTTGACCCTCTCGTCGAAGAGATTCACTAGTCGTTGGTCGGGAGCATCGAGACGAACGTCAAATGAATTGCCCTTGCGCTGCCGCCTGAATTTCCCACCCTTGCCTGCACGTTTCAGGCAGTAACGAGCTGACTCGTACTCCCAGATCAGCCTACCGGCCGAGAGCAAATCAATGATGTCCTCGTCCGTCACCTTGCCAGGCACTGAGTATCCAGATGTATGCTTGAAACGAGGTCTTCGTTCCTGCATATCTCGCATCGAGTGGCCATGGCCATACTTCAGAAGCGCGAGAGTGAGGCGGTGGTTATACCAACCGATAGCGAGGCGTTCTCGCCGGAGGGTAGCCCAATTGGCCGTTGTCCAGTCAACTTTGCGGGCAAATCCCATCTGAAGTATCTGATGTAGCCGGCGGTAGTGATACAGCCAAAAGTACCGCGAGTGTCTTGAAAGCTGCTTACCGGCCTCCTGAAGGATCCTTGCCATGTAACGGCGCAAGGGTGCGATCACCACCTCGCCTGTTGTGCCATCCCTGATTTCCCGAAAGAGCTTACCGCGAAGCGCCGAGCATAGAGCGTTGACGCGCGCCTCAGCTACCGGGAACAATCTGTGAGTCACATCTAGCAGGTCATCTGTGGCTTTCATACGCTAGCACTCACGGCGGGAATAGGGGACGCTCATAATATTAGAACTTTCGTCCCCCCCCCAGACGAAACTGTTTCACGGTGTAAGGTATTTACATTCTCCATTTCGGGATTATGAAACTTGTAAATACCTGATGCCAATTTAAATGAATCACGACTCAAAGACATCTGTTGTAAGCCACCGGAAAACGGCCCATGTCGCATCAAGGTCCTCTTCGTTGTATACAAGAATGTCTGCGATAAAGTTTTTCCGTTGTTCCTCATCGTTCGTTTCAACCGCCTCAATGTACTTCGCCATAGCCCAATTGCCGTTGGTTTCGGGGAGTGTTCTCTTGTATCCGATGTACTTTTCCACCACTTTCAAGCTATAGCTGCTAAGTGGAAGCACAACGCTAGCCTTCACAATAGGCAGGAGGTCTAAGAGATTCGCTTCCACTCGTGCCGCAACACCTTCGGGGTCCCCATATCGCTCTACGTACTTACGTAGATTGGTCTTTTCATATGTAGCCCAATGAACAAATGGGATGTCCCCGTAACGGGAAAATATCTCGGCACTCTTCTTTAAAAATTCTTTCCAACATTCAACATCCGCATCGGCCCCGAAAGTAGCTGCGGCTGAAAGAAAATCGCTCGGTTGTTTCCCATAAACCTTCAACCCCCACAGATACATCTTTTCAAGTTCGTTGAGGTGAGATGGTAATCCCTCGATATCAGACATCACATAATTGGATGCGTTAGGTATCTGCGGAGGAATGAGTTTGATCATTTCTCCAGTTACGAGAGCTCGTGCATTCTTGATAGTTCGAGGTGCCGCTTTACCAACCTTTTGGGATTTTTGACCATAGGGCCGCTTAAAGTCCGTGAGGGTTTGATCGGTGAATGAATTCAGAAACTGGTCGATAGTCGTTATGTTTATTTCTTTAAGCGCGCTGGCGAGACCTTGATCCACTCCTGCTACGAGGGAAATGTCAGAGCGCTTCTCCGCCTCTGGCCAGCATTTCCATTTGTATTGGCGATTACTGCATTTGGACCAACCCACGGGAGAGTACGGGACTTTCTGGGATGTTTTCAGAGAGACAATGTGGGTAAGTAGTGTTAGAACATTCTTGCCCCCGTCATATGGAATATTGATGATATCCCCTGTGCCAGATAAGACTTCAAGAGCGAATGGTGGTCGGCCCGTAACTTGTTCGTAAAGCCAGCCATACAGCTCGAGTTGTCGAAGAATTTCCGGATGGTCCTTCTCGCTTATGCGGCGCGAGATTTTTGCGTCCCGGATGCGATATCCGCTCTTTGCCAGAATCATGAAATCAGGAACACCTACAACAACCCATTCTTTGCCATCGATAGAAAAAGGAGCACTCAGTACCCCCTGGTACAGCGCGTTGGCTTCTTCAAGCAAAAGTTTCTTTGTTTTCTCAATCCGTTGTGACTAATTTCCAACAGATACATCGATGATTGGTGTGATACTTTCTTTGTGCTGAAGTTCGTGTCGCTCTCCTAACTTGCCAAGGACCTGCTCAAATGGACTCGGATCGGTTTCCTTGGTGTTGTGCTGCTTAAGGTAAACGCGCAGATCGCATTTCTCTGGTTGAAAGTAGGTAATGACGTCTGAAGGACTGAGGTGACGTGTGTCACTCATTGGGCAATCCTCTGAAAATACATACACCCAGGTTCAAAATTCGGGAGGTATCTATCTAAATGAATCATGTCCACAGGTTGTTGATTATAATCGCCGTGTTAGTCAAGAAAGGGCCGCTTCGGGTTCCTTGTTGGAAACCCGGTT
>CAZPLZ010000003.1:0-17014 GCA_964587525.1 uncultured bacterium
AGGTTCCCCGCGGATTTTTCCTGGTCTATTCAGGCCATCGGCGTTTCGTTCACCGCGCTGCTCTTTGGTTTTCTTCCGGCCCTCTGGCTTCCGGGTGAGCGGCTTAAAGGGGTCGGTGCACTGGCGCTTGCCGGGGTCAGCTCCGCAGCCCTGTGGGTGTTGTTTGGGGCGGTGGACGGACGGTACCTGATGCCGGCGGCCGCTCTGCTGGCGCTGCCCGCCGCTGTAGCGGCGTTCCGCCTGGCTGCCCTTTCGAGGGTGCTGACCTGGATCACCGTGCTTTCCTTGGCCGCAGGTCTCGTGTTCCAGGCCGGACACTGGCTTGGCTACGTGAGCAAGTTGTATGCGCCATGGCGGGTGGCGATGGGGCTGGAGGCGCGCTCGACGTATCTCTCTCGCGCTCTGCTCCCCAACTACGAGTACTTCCCGATGGCCCAGCGCATCAACCGCGAACTTCCGCGCCGGGCGCGCGTTCTCCTCTTCTCGGACATCGTGAGCTACTACATCGACCGGGAGGTCGTCTTTGACACGCAGCAGGTCATGCCGACGGTTGGTTGGAGATTGATGGCGGTGTGCCGGGAGCCAGCCATGTTACGTAAACGCTTCCGCCAGTTGGGGGTGAACTACGTGTTCTACACGCCCCGCCTTCAAGCGTTTGAGCGTGACTGTCGGTGCTTGCGGATGTCGCCGGAGGCTGAGGTGTGTTACCAGAAGTTCTGGAGGCGATACGCCGCCCTTAAATTTGAATTAGGCAACCTTAAGCTGTTTCGCCTGCGCAGTGAATGGGAGGCTGCCAGGGCTTCTCCTGGGCCGTTTCTGATCTGGCCGGGTGTGCAGGATGTGGACCTGACCGCGGCCGAAGACGCACGCCAGGCTGGGGACTTCGAAGGCGCCGAAGCGGTGTTACAGCAATTGTGCGCTCGACTCCCGGAGTTGGCCGAGGCGCGGCTGAGGTTGGCGGTGCTGTATTTCCGTAAGGGCGATATGGAAGGCGTCGCCCGGGAAATCCGAGAGGCGAGGCGGCTGGGATCAGACGCGGGTCAGTACTGGCTGCTTGAAGCCCGGGTGCGCGCCTTAGCTGGCGACCATGCGGGCGCCCTTGAAGCTGCACGCCGCGGCGTCGAGCGTTGGCCTGCCCCGCGTCCCTGGGCGCAGCTGGCGGCTTACGCGTACAACACCGGGAACCTCTACGAGGCCCGCCGCGCCATCGCCGAAGCCATGCGGCTCAACCCGTCTGATCCAGGGGTGAAGCGGGTCTTTGCGGCCGTCAGGTAATCAAGTTTTGGAGGCGACCACGACGCGATTGCGGCCGGCCTGCTTGGCGTTGTAAAGAGCGGCGTCCGCTGCACTGATCAGGCCGGCGGCCTGCTTGGCCTCGTCGGGGACCACGGCCAGCCCAATGGACACGGTGGTCACCGGTGGTGCCATCCCGGCCAGTTCGGGCACGCGCATCGTTTCCGCCTCGGCACGGATGCGCTCAGCAATCTCGTTCGCAGCTTCACGTGTCGCGTTGGGGAGCACGACGGTAAACTCCTCTCCGCCGTATCGCGCCACCAGATCGCCCTCCCGCACGCAGGCGGTCGCCACCTGCGCGAAGGCTTTCAAGAGGGTATCCCCAGCTTGATGGCCGTGCCGGTCATTGAAGGCCTTGAACTGGTCCAGGTCGAGCATGAGCACGGCCAGCGGGTGCTTGAGACGGATGGCTACCTGCGTCTGTTTCTCCAGGAAGCTGTCGAGAAACCTCCGGTTGAAGACCCCGGTGAGCTGGTCGGTCACCGCCTCGTGTTTCGCATCTCCCAGGGAGAAGAGGCTGCTTAAGGCCAACGAAGTCACGCGCGCTATCGCATCGGCGTGGTCAAGATCGGCAGGCCGGATGGGTCTCCCCGGGCCGGTTTTCCAATTGACGAGGCCCACCACTCGGCCCTGGGCCAGCAGGGGGGTGCAGGCGTAGCCGCCGGCTTTGGGCGCCCCCAGCGGGCAGTCGCAGGGGTGCTCCCGAGCCACGTCTCCGATGACCAGCCGCTGGCCGGTCCGCATCACCGGACACAGGTTGGGATCGTCCAGGATGGGGGAGCGGTCACTACCGTCCTGCAACCCGCCTTCGCTGGCCGCGATGCGCAGGCCTTCTCCATCGTTAGTTCGAAAGAGCACCAGGGCTTGAGCAGCCTGGTGCGTGAGTGAGCTAAGCAGCATGCGGGCGGCTTGGTCGGCGTTCGCCATGTGATGGATTTTGTCCGCGTAGTCTGCCAGCACCTTCAGCCGTTCGCTGCGTGCCTGCCATTGCTCGAGCGAGGCCTGCCGGCGATGGAAGAAAGCCGCGCCGGCGAGGAGCGATACCGTCAAGCCACCCAGGACTCCGGCCAGGGCCAGCTGCTTCCTCGATTTCATGCGGTGGTGATAGATGGCCAGGGTCTTCTCCACATGACCTTGGACAAAGGCCAGGGCCTCTCTGACCTCCGTGGAGTGCCGCGCCCCGGTAGCCTTGCGGCCGGGTGTGCTGACCCGGCGGTTATCACCGGCCAGCTTGAGCTTGATGGTGGGCTCAATGTAGGTTTTTTTCCACTCGTTCAGCGCGTTCGTGAGATGTTTCGTGGCGGAGGCGAGCATAGAATCGACCCCTGACATCTCCCCGCTGGACTGCTCCAGGTCTTTGATGGTCTTTGGAATAGCTGGAGCAGCGGACCGGTAATCCTTCAGGTAAGCTTTATTGCCTGTCGCGAGGTAACTCCGAAGGGTGGAATCAGCTTTTAGGAGTTGCTGGGACAGCGAAATGGAAAGCCGGAGGACCCGGCCTTCTATCTCCGTACCCGCGCTCATGAGGTGAAGGTACCACCCCAGGCACGCAAGTGTGAGTGCGAGTCCAACGGTGGCGGTCAGCAGGAGTGTGCGCAGTTCTTTTTTGAACATGCCGTCAGATCATACCTCAGTCCTGTTGTTTGCCACGTGGGGATTTCAGTCGAAGCGAGTTACCGATCACCGCCAGCGAGCTGGCCACCATGGCGAGCGCCCCCCAAGCGGGCGCCAGCCGGCCGAGCGCTGCGAGGGGCAACGCCACCACGTTGAACACGAATGCCCAGACGTAATTCTGTACAAGCACCCGGGATGTCTGGCGCGCAAGCGTGATCAGGCCCACAAGCGGGGTCAGGCGCCCGCCGAGCAGTGCAACCTCTGCTGAGCCAATGGCCAGCTCAGTTCCGGTCTGCAAAGCGATCCCCAGATGAGCTTTCGCCAGCGCCGGCGCGTCGTTGAGGCCATCCCCGACCATCGCTACCCGGTAGCCATCCGTCTGCCACTTAACGATCTGCTCCATTTTCTGCTCGGGAAGAATTCCTGCGCGAACCATATCCACGCCCAGCGCGGCGGCAACATTCTTCGCCGCGCGCTCATGGTCACCCGTTATCAGGGCTGTGCGCACCCCTTGCGCTTTGAGGGCTTCGATCACCGTGCGCGCCTCGGGCTTGAGGCTGTCAGCCAGGGCGAAAACAGCGGCAACCTGCCGCCCCAAGGCGCACAGGACGGCGTTGTACCCTTGCTCTTGAAACGCCGCGATCCGGTCCTTTCAAGGCTTAAGGTCGATCCCCTCCTCCTCGAGCAGCCGTGGGCTGCCTACCAGCACACGTTCGCCATCAATTGTGCCTTCCACACCCCTCCCGGACCGGGCTTTGAACGCTTGGACCGGAAGCAGTTGGAGATCTTCCGCCCTGGCCTTGGCCTCGATGGTGGCGGCGGCCGGATGCTCTGAGTGGGCTTCCACGCTCGCGGCGCGCTGAAGCACCTGCTGGAGGGTAAAGCCTTTCGTGATGAAACTTTCTACGATCTCGAACGTTCCCTGGGTCAGGGTGCCGGTCTTGTCGAAGGCCACCAGCGTCACCGCACGCGCTTTATCCATTGCGGTCGCGGATTTGACCAGAAGGCCCTCCCGCGCAGCGCGCCCCAGGCTGACCGCTAGGGCCGTGCCCGGCGCCAGGGTCAGTGCGCAGGGACATGCGGTTGCTAAAACAGCGACGGCGATTTCCAGCGAGCGCGCAAAGCCGGCACCGGCCAGCAGCCAGCCGGCACACGTCGCTCCCGCGAGCGCGAGCGCGGCGGGGACGAACCAGCCGGCGATCCGGTCGCCCAGCTCCGCGAGCCTGGGTTTCGTGCGCGTAGCCTCGATCACCAACTGCTCGATCGCAGCTTGCATGGTCTGCGCGCCGGCCTTGGTGGCCTTGAAGGTGAGCGCCCCGAACTGGTTGATGGTGCCGCCCCGCACGGTGTCACCAGGCCCTTTGCGGGCCGGCATCGGTTCACCGGTGAGCATGGACTCAATGACGGTGGATTCGCCTTCCAGGATTTCGCCGTCCGCGGGGATTTTCTCGCCGGGCCGGATTTTCACAATATCGTCGGGGAAGATATGCTCGGCCATCTCCATGCGGGGGATGCCTTTGCGGATCACCCGGACTTTCTGTATCCTCGTCGATGCGACCTCGCGGAGAGCAGCGTGGGCCTGATTCAAGGCGCGTATCTTGAGGAGGTTGCCGGTGTGGATGAAGGCAAGAATGACGACGGTGGCGTCGAAATATAGAGGGGTAGCCGTTCCGGTGAACAGCGGGCCCAAGCTGTAGAGGTAAGTCGAACCGGTGGAGAGCGCGATGAGGGTATCCATGGTTGCCATACGTGCCTCCGTGGCGGCGGCGAAGGCGGCCTGGAAGTAGCGGCGCCCGATGTGCCAGAGGGTGACGGAGGCCAGGACGAATCCGGCCCAGTGGGTGACGACGGATGGGAGCACCCCGGCACGGTTCCCGCCTTGAACCACGTAAATTAAAGCCGCTGCGGCGACACAGAACGCAAGTTCGCGGCGTTGTGCGGCGTTCCAGCCTGCTGCCGGCGGTCCTTCCCGCTCCGGGGTCGCGCTGTAACCCAGCGAACCCACGACTTCGGCAATTTTCTCCGGTTTGAGCCGCCCGGGATCGTACGTCACGTCGGCCAGCCGGGTGCCGAAGTCAACGTCGATAGAGGCGATCCCTGGCGTGCCGCCGACCGCTTTTTCGATCGTCCGCGCACAGGAGGCACAATGCATCCCCCCGATTTCGAATTTCACTCTCTCTGGCATCAAGCTTGTATTACTTATAGTAGAATCAAAACCCCAATGCGATATCCCCCTCTCCCCCAAATGGGGGGAGAGGGTAGGGTGAGGGGGGCGGTTGCTCTTTCGATGTTATCCTCAAACCATGGTGCAGCCAGGGATCATCGAAAAACGGGACTTTGGCCCAACGGGAATGCGGTTCTCAGTACTCGGCCTCGGAACCTGGGAGATGGAACGTGAGGGCCCGGCAGCTGTTAAGGCGCTGCAGCGAGGGATTGACGAGGGTGCCAACCACATCGATACAGCGGAGATGTACGGTTCCGGTCGCGCCGAGCAGATTGTGGGAAAGGCCGTCAAGGGGCGCAGAGAGAGTGTATTTCTGGTCTCAAAGGTCCTGCCGTCCAATGCAACCTACGAGAAGACCCTCGAAGCCTGCGAACGAAGCCTCAGAAACCTTGGCACGGAATACCTGGATGTCTATCTTCTTCACTGGCGTGAGCGACGCACTCCTTTGGAAGAGACGTTCCGCGCCTTTGACAAACTGGTCCAGGGAGGGAAGATCCGGGCGTTTGGCGTTAGTAATTTCGATGTAAAAGATATGGAGGAAGCTGTCCAGATCGCCGGCCCGGGGAACATCGCCTGCAACCAAGTCCTTTATCACCTTCACGAACGGGCAATAGAATACGATCTGCTTCCTTGGTGCGTCACACGAGGCATCGCGCTCGTCGCTTACAGCCCTTTGGGCCAGGGGAAGTTGCCGGCGAACCACGCCCTCAGGGACCTGGCGCTAGCCAGAAACACAACGCCTTCCCAGGTGGCTCTTGCGTTCCTTATCCGGCATCCAAACGTGTTCGCTATTCCAAAGTCGTCGCACGTGGAGCACGTGGCGGAAAACATGAGAGCCGGTGCCTTGCAGCTCACCGCGAAAGAGATTCGACACATTGAGGAGGCCTTCCCTGCTCAAAAAAGGCGCAGTCTCCCCATGCTCTAACATGGCGAGTGACACCCCCTCTCCCTTTCCCTCTCCCCCCCAGGGGGGAGAGGGTAGGGTGAGGGGGACGAGTCTAAAGAGTCTGGCAGGCCTCTCATCGAGTGAGAAGCCGGGGCAGGCTTTAGGTTAGAGTTGGCAGGCGGTCCGGTCGATCGTCGCGATAGCGCGATCAATCTTGGTGCGAGACCACCGGGGAGAGATATTGATCGCGATGGACCGGCCCAACAGGTCCAGCGTGCGCGGGCACATTCCCCGGTCGTAGCGGATGGCGCGCCCTGCCGGCGTGGTCCGGTACGGGTTCTGCCGGGGATCGATATGGCCTCGCTTGCTCAAGATGGGCCACCAGTTCTGGTAGATGTGCCGGTCACTCTCCAGACTGCAGAACCAAGATTGGGTGGAGACGCCCTTCTCGTTCAGGGCGTCGGCCAGGCTGGTGGCCAGCTTCGGGTCTTCGAGCCGTAGGATGAGGGATTTCCCGCAGTCGCCTTTCAAGTCGTGCACCGGGGCCGGCGGGCATACGGGGTGGCCGGAAAGCACCCGGAACATGCGCCGCTTAGCGGCGTTCATCACTCGTAACAGCCGGGGAAGCCGCTTCATCTGCGCGTTGAGGATTGCGCCCAGCACCTCGCTCATCCGGTAATTCGTGCCCGCGAAATAGGGGATGTTCAGTTTCCGCAGACGCGGATCGAAGAAATAGGCCCCCGCATCTTGATACAGCATGGCGCGCTCGAAGTGAAGCCGGCCGTTCATCACCACCGTGCCGCCCTCGCCGGCGGAGATGGTCTTGTAGTGATTGTGGCTGAAGGCGCCCACCGCGCCCCAGGCGCCGACCCGCCGGCTCCGGTACGAACCGCCGGTGGCCTGCGCGCAATCTTCCACGACCGGAATCCTGCGAGACCGGGCTATCTTCAGAATCGGCGCCAGATTGCAGATCAGCCCGGTCATGTGCACGGGAATAATGGCGCGGGTCCGGCGCGTGATCTTGCGTTTCACTTCTTCCGGGTCCAGTCCCAAGCCGTCGTCGATATCGGCGATCACCGGGATCGCCCCCGCTCGCAGCACGGCCACCGGTGTGGCCATAAAGGTAAAGCCCGGCACGATGACCTCGTCCCCATGACCGACACCCAAGGACGCCAGCGCGAGCTCCAGGGAGGCGGTGCCGCTGGTGGTGGCCACGGCGTATCGGGTGCCGATGAACCGGGCGAACGTGCGCTCGAAGGTCTCGACCTGCTTCGTCCAACCTGACCCAGGCCAGCCGTACCGGAACAAAAACCCGCCCCGGATGACCTTCGCGACAGCGTCGATTTCGGGTTTGCCCATTTCGTACGCCATACGAGAGATTATAGTTGGGGGGAGAGGGGAGGGAGAGGGGGGCGGTTCCCTTTAACCCAGCTGGCGACCTCGCTGATCGGAGCGGCCCAGATGTCGTTTGTGCGTTTCCTTAACCAGCGACACAAGGAGTCCAGATCCCTCGCCAGGGTCGTCTGGCGCCCGACTGCTCCGATCTCATGACCACAAAAGATGATCCAGCCACCTGTCTCGCAAGCGCGTTCGATCCAGTTCGAGCTCATGTACCCACCATTGGTTCACCTGCGCCGCCTCCCACAGCATTTGCTTCAAACGGACGGCTACTTTGCCGAGTAAGACGCGTTTACGGTACTTCGGAATCCACACAATGTGGTACACCAATCGGTGCAAGGTATGAGCACCGGTCCAGTATTTCCGCACGACCAGAGCATGCCAGAAATGCCTCCGGCCCGCCAACTACGTTGTCGGGCCTCCGGGATGCCATTCATCGCCGGGCTAAAGCCCGGGGGTTTCTGGCATGGTCTAGAGGGTGTGGCATAATAGCGGAATTGTGTGGCAGCTATTGCGCGTGATTCCACGACGATTGATCGCCGCCCTGGTTGTGGCCCTCCTCGCCACGGCCGTATCCGGTTCGGCACTGGCCGGCGGCCCAAGGGCTGAAGTCGAGAGCCGTTCACACGACTTCGGAAATGTTCCAGCAGAGTATCTTCTCGAGCACACGTTCACGATAAGAAACACCGGGACCGAGCTGCTGGAATTCCGAACGATCGAGAGCTGCCGGTGCGAGGTGTCGATAGCGGGCGTCTCCGCCGTGGCGCCCGGAGCCGCGGAAGATCTGCACCTCGTGTTCGATCCGGGCAGTTCTGAGGGGCCGATGAAGGCAACGGTCGACGTTCACACCAACGATCCCGCGACGCCGATCGTTCGTCTTGAGCTCGTTGCCAACGTGGCGGTGGCCGGCAGGAAGGAGCGAAAGAAGTTCCCCAGGGTCAGGAAGATGTCGTTGCGGGAGTGGGCGCACTCGAAGGAATCTGATGACGAACCAACGGTCAGGAAGATGTCGTTGCTGGAGTGGGTGCACTCGAAGGAATCTGATGACGAATCAACTCGGAGGCAGCGCCTGAAGGAGGGATTCGTGCTGAAGAAGAAGGATATCTATGACCCCATATTGGCGAAACGAGTGGCGGATGAACTCTTGCGGCGGTTTCGTCGGCGCGGGTACGCGGATGCAGTGGTGACGATAGAGAAGAAGCCGGTTACGTTGTGGGGGCGCGGGAATTCCTTCATAACTTCCGCGAAGGAAAATCCTTCGCCGACGGATCCGAGAAGACTGGACGTGGTCTTTGACGTGGAGAAGGGGCCGCGGACCCTCGTACGCCGAATGGTGTTCGAGGGGGCCCGATCATTTCCGGAGAAGAAACTCCGCAAGGCACTGAAGAACCGGCCGTCGTCGGTCTTCTACAACCACGCGTTCTTGAAACACGAATGGAACCGGGACGCCCGCCGGCTGGTGGAGTTCTACCGGGACCACGGATACCAGAAGGCCCGGGTGGTGCGAAAGGATGTGGTGCCGGTGCCGGACGCGACGGAGCGGGTAGACTTGAAGTTCGTGGTCGATGAAGGCGCCCGGTATGAAATCGGCCAGTTGTCGGTTGCGGGAGCAAACGTGATTCCGGAATCCGCATTGCTTGGGAGATTGGGGCTGAAGCCCGGGAGCGTTCTTTCCCAGAGCCGTCTGGACGAAGGGCTCGAAAGGATACGCGAAGCGTATGTGGCGAAGGGCTACCTGGGTGCATCGGCTGTGTCCGTTGTTTCCTTCAGCGAGGGGAGTGCGACCGGAGATGTGGCGCTGCATGTGCGCGAGGGGAGCATGTGCCGCATTGGCAAGGTGGTCGTGCATGGCAACGAGAGGACCAGGACCAAGACCGTCATGCGGGAAATGTCTGTTGCGCCGGGAGACCGGTTCGAGGAGGGCGAGATAGCCCGAATCCGGGATCGGCTCTTTCGATTCGGTTTCTTCCGGAACGTGGATACGTGCGCGGAAGTAACCGGGGAAAGCGATGATGCTTCGATTGAGGGCGCGAGCGAGGCGAATCTCGTGTTCGATGTGACCGAGCGGGGCTCGGGATTGGTGATGTTCCTCCCCGGATTCAGTTCTCAGTATGGGTTTACGGCGTTTCTGCTGCTCGGGACGACGAATCTGCGAGGCCTTGGCGACGCGGCCGCCGGCTGGTGGGAGTTCGGTCAGAAGCGCACGAACGTGGCGATGGGGTACGCATCCCGGAGAGTCTTCGACACTCCTGTCACGTTCGGGATAGCGGGGTGGGACCACACGTTCAGAGATCGCAGCACCGGCGGCGCGATTGAGTTCGGGCACCGGTTCCACCCAGACGGGTGGGCGGGCATCGGCTATCAGTATCAGATCGGCGATATCGATCCCCTGCGAGGCTCGGCCCTTCCGGATGGGGTCACGGACGAACCCGCTGCCACGAGCAGCCTTTCCTTGCGCACGGAGTACGACACCCGCGACGATATTATGGACCCCCTCCGCGGGTCGTCCCTGGAGGCATTTGGCCGGGTCAGTGGTGGCCCCGGAGGGGGCGCGAAGTTCCTGGGAGGCGATACCCGGTTCTATCAGGTGATATGCAACGCCAGCTTCTTCCAGCACTCTCCGGTACGACTGCTGCCGCTCCTCGGCAAACCGAGCTTGGGCTTGCACGCCTCGGTAGGGCGGGCGTGGGGTGCCGATGGAGAGACCGTTCCGCTGCGTGAGCGGTTCTTTCCGGGGGGTATTGGTTCTATTCGCGGATATGGGGATCGGGAGTTGGGGCCGCGCGACCAGACGCCTGTGCCCCAGCCGATCGGCGGGAACGCGAAGTTTGGTTTCACCGGCGAAGTGAAGTGGCCGGTTGTGTCGCGAGTCTTCACCATAGTGGCTCCGTTCTTCGACATCGGGAACGCGTGGGAGCATTTCCCGCTTACTGCGGATAACGTGAACGATCAGTGGCGCCGGATGCCCGCAAGCGCCGGATTCGGGATCAAGTGGAGGATTCCGGGAATGATCATGATCGTGCGACTCGACTACGCCTGGGGATTGCGGGACGTTTACGACGAGAACGGCAGGCTTGTTGTAAAGCCCCTTCCCAATGGACGGTTGCACTTCTACTTCACCACTAATTTGGGATCACTTCTCTATCCACTAAGATTCTCCACTTCCCCATTCACCAGGGTGCGATCAGGGATATGACACGGGCGGAGACTCCCTATCTGTCCGGACACGGGAAAGATGACGAATGCGATGAGAGCTGCGCAGCCGAGTTTCGAGTGGATGAATAGGTTGTGGTGCCAGGAATTGACATTTGACATGTCAAATGTCAATTCCTGACGCTGGCGCTTTGATGTGGTGCTGCACTTGTGCTACACTCAGTGTGCACTTGCATCAATGCGGAGGTGATTCCAGATGCCGACGACGCAACCGAGAATCAGTACTGTGGTTGAAGAGCCGGTCTACGCTGCAATCAAGCGCCTGGCTGCCCGGGGGAACCTGAGCAGTTCATGAACCATTCGCAGGATTGTCCGTCCCCATCAAAAGCGCCAAGGTGAGGCAGGTCACAAAACGCAGGATCGTTGGGAACTTCCGTCTGGAATGCCCGTCCCGCGAGGAAGTGCTTGTGGATGAGCGGCACGTAGCTTTGGGCCCGCTCGCCGCGACCCACGAAGGTCTGGCCACAGGGGTACGCAAAGGTCTGAGGCGTTGTTCCCACCGCCCCCTTGATCATCCCGTTCGCGCGAAGTAGCTCGTCTTCCATGCGCTCCAGCGTGTAGTCCTCCAGCGCGTTGTGTCGTGACCACGGAAAATTACCGCTGCAGGGGTGACTCATGGTGTGGTTGCCGATCTCATGGCCGGCCGCGGCCGCACGCCGCCAGCCGTCGGCACGCTGGCGCAGGTTGTCCGGGCTGATGTAGAAACTGGCACGCACGCCGTGCGCATCCAGAATGGCCAGCCCCACGTCAATCTGCGAGAGCCGCGCGTCGTCAAAGCTCAAGGAGACCGCTCCCCGCGCCCCGTTGGGCCAGGCGAATGTGGCAGGACTGGCCCTCATGACCCCTTCTTTGTAGCATGGAGCGGGAAGCACGTGATAGCAGCGGTCAAGCCTCAAGGAGTTGGAGCGCATGCGCTCCTGTACCTCGTCGGGGCGATCCACTGGGTCGCCTTCCTGAATTTCGGGAACATTCCGTTCGGACTCTATGACTGGAAGCAGGAATATTTCTATTATTCAGTCCTGAAGGATTCTGTCACCGCAGGTATTGTGCCATTCCACCTCTCGGAGTCCATGCACGCAACTGAGAGATTCCTAGCCATACCGTTAACGGTTCTCGCTCCTCATGTCGTCTTGCTCCGCTGGTTGCCAATCCGGTTTTTCGTCATCCTTCACACGTTGCTGTTCTACAGTATCGGGTACCTCGGAGGGATGCTGTTGAAGAAGAAGTACCGGCTCTCCTGGCCGAGTTTTCTCGTGTTCTTTGTGTTGTTTAATTTCAACGGCTATCTCACATCTCATCTCGCGGTGGGACACACGGTCTGGTGGACAGGGTATTTCTTCCTTCCTTGGTTTTTTCTCGCTGCGCTCGAGTGGGTTGAACATGGTCCCTCTGTGCGGTGTGCGCTCGGCATGTCCCTCGCGATCTTTGGAGCGAGCCTGCCAGGTTCGTTTCATTTCTGCAGCTGGTGCATGATTTTTATCTGCCTTCTGGGGTTGAGAAAATCAGGATGGCTAAAGTACACCGGCCTGGTGGCAGTCGCCAGCGGCGCCCTGATGGCCTACAGGCTGGTTCCAGCTTTGGTTGCATTTGAAAGATTGAAGCATGGACACCCTGTTGGATACCCCGGTCTGCAACACCTGGTGGCGGCCTTTGTTTCTCTCAGATCGCCCCAACATCCGACTGTGAATGCAATGGGCTGGTGGGAGTATGACATGTATGTGGGGGTGATCGGGCTGGGTATTCTGCTGGCATTTGGCGTGATGTCGCTGATGGGCAGGATCCGTTCGCACGCAGGTGAATCCCGCTACAGCAGGCTGGATCTTCCTCTGGTCGGCATGGCGTTGCTGTCATATGGGGAGGTGTACTGGTGGGTGCTTTCGGATATCCCCATGCTGGCTGTTGAACGAGTTGTTACCCGCTTGTTGATTCTCCCCTTGGTTCTCCTCGCAATGCTGGCGTCCATCAGGTTGGAGGCGCTGCGCAAATCCATGTCCGGCTCACGTGGGTGGACATGGATGGCCGCCGGCATGGCCCTCCTGCTTGCGGCTGACCTCGCGAGACATTCGTGGATTTGGAGGCTGGCTGCATTGGCCGAGGCGACACCGCATTCGTGGGTGCTTCCTGTGGTGCCAGTCATCGTGAACAGGCCGGATCCGATTTATATCGCGAGCGTTATCGGTGGCATGGCTGTGACGCTTGCCGCCCTCGCTGGTTGCGGCTGGCTGTGGTGGAAGAACTGGGAAGTCAGATCCACTCCAGGGTGGCGATGACCGGGTAGTGATCCGAAGCGGTGTGGCCATTGAAGGTGCGGGTGTCTACGGCCGCATCGGTCGCACGTAAGGGGCCGCCACCTTGACTAGGTGCTACACAAGTGCTACACTCTAGCTTAAGGGGTATGCCAGCCAAGAATCCGCGAGTCATGGTCGTGATGGAGCCGCCGCTGTATAAGTGGGTGACTCGGTTTGCAGAAGCAGAGGGGGTATCCGTGTCTTTGAAGGTCCGTGACCTTCTAAAGGAAGCATTTGAAACCTACGAGGATCAATACCTGGTGAGTCTCGCTAAAGACCGCGAGAGATCATTTGACCGCAAGCGTGCTCTCAGCATTAACCAGATGCGTAAGCGGCTGGGGCTAAAACTCAGCTAGTGCCATATCGCGTTATCGGCCACCCCGATGTGGCTGACCGCGACCTGAAACCTTTAAACCAAGATGTCCAGGAGCGAGTTCTGAGAGCTTTGGAAACTCGCTTGGCCACAGCGCCCGAACGGTATGGTGTGCCGTTACGACGAGAGTTGCGAAGATATTGGAAGCTTCGTGTAGGCGATTACCGGATCGTGTACCGCATCGTAGGTGAAGAAGTGTGGGTGTTCGGCATTGGGAATCGCAAAGACATCTATCGTTGGATCAAGACACGAACAGGGTGGAAACCGCAACCCTAATCCCACTCCAGGACGGCGATGACGGGGTAGTGATCCGAAGCGGTACGGCCGTTGAAGGTGCGGGTGTCTACGGCCGCATCGGTCGCGCGTAAGGGACCACGGTACAGAATCCAGTCGATCCGGTAGTTACGGTGATCAATCACGTGCTGCGGGTAATGCTTGAAGGCCGGCACCGGATCGTACGTGTCATGCATCCATCGCTTCAGTTGATCCGCGTTATCCAGCGGCAGCCGGGGCATCGGCTTGAACGCGTTGAAGGTGGTCACACCTTCATCCGGCTTGCCGAGCTCTGTCCACGCATCCTTGAATCCGCAGGTGCCGGTTAGGAATTTCCAGGCCTCGCTCCCGTCATCCGCCAGACTGGTGCGGATGTTGAACGTCATGACCTTGAGGGTTGGCATCGGCGCCTAAGGTCAACCCTTGCGTGAAGTTGTTCTGACCTGGGCGTCTTTTTTCCCGGTCTTCTTCTCCTGCTCGGCCTTGAACTTCGTGAGCTGCGCCGCGAGCTTCGCGTTCGACAGGGCCAGGATCTGCACCGCCAGCAGCGCGGCGTTCCGCGAGCCGGCGCTGCCGATGGCAAGCGTCGCAACCGGCGTGCCCGCGGGCAGTTGCGCGATCGCGAGCAGGGAATCCAGCCCTTTCAGGTGCGAGGAGGCGATGGGCACGCCCAACACGGGCCGGGTCGTCAGCGCGGCCACTGCCCCGGGCAGTGCTGCGGCGAAACCGGCTCCTGCGATAAACACCTTGACGCCGTTTCGCTCGCTCTGTTTCACGTAGCGCGTCAGCAGGTTCGGTGAGCGGTGCGCCGAGAGCACGCGGATTTCATGCGGGACGCCGAACTGCTCGAGGATGACGGCACCCTCCTTCATTATTTCCAGGTCAGAGTCCGATCCCATCACGATAGAAACGAGTGGCTGGGTCACGTTCGCATTGTGCTCCTTTTCAGCGCGCGGGACGCGATGTCCCGGCGGTAGTGCATGTCTTCAAAGTTGATCTTGTCCAGCGCCGCGTAGGCGCGCCCGGCGGCTTCGTCCAAACCGGCCGCGAGCCCCACGACGTTCAGTACCCGTCCGCCTGCCGTCAACACCTTGTCGTCCTGCGCGGTGGTGCCGGCGTGAAAGATCAGGGCCCCGTCCTGTTCCGCCTCATCGAGGCCCGCAATGAGGCGTCCGGTCTGGTGCGGCCCTGGATAGCCGCCGGAGGCTGCCACGACGCAGACCGCCGCATCGTCCGAAAAATTCAGCTTCGTCCGGTTGAGACCGGTGCCGACAGATTCCATCATCAGCAAGAGCAAGTCATCCTGCAAGCGGGGGAGGATCACCTGGGCTTCGGGATCTCCGAACCGGCAGTTGAATTCAATGACCTTGAGGCCCTCCCCTGTAAGAATGAGGCCGGCGTACAGGAGGCCGCGGTACGGGGTGCCTTGCTCGGCGAGTCCTTCGACGGTTGGCCGCAGGATCTTGTCCAGCGCCTCCTGGATCACGCCGGTGGGGAGGTGTGGAACCGGCGAATACGCTCCCATTCCCCCGGTATTGGGGCCCGCATCGCCGTCGAAGACGCGCTTGTAATCTTGCGCGGGCGGCATGGGTAGCACCTGCACCCCGTCCGAGAGCGCGAAGATGGACAGCTCTTCCCCTTGAAGGTGTTCTTCCAGCAGGATGAGGCTGCCGGCGTCCCCGAAGACTTTGACTTCCATCGCCTCGTGAATGGCCCGCTCAGCGCTGGCGCGGTCCGGTGCGATGGTCACGCCCTTGCCTGCGGCCAGCCCATCCGCTTTGATCACGTACGGCGGCTTGAACTCGTCCAGGCCTTTGAGCGCCATGTGAAGATCCGTGCATCGCTTCGCCGCTGCGGTGGGGATTCCACAACGCCGCATGATGGTCTTCGCGAACGACTTGCTGGCCTCGATCTGGGCGGCTGCGCGGGTGGGTCCGAAGATCGGCAGACCTTCTTTTTGAAAAGCGTCCGTGATGCCCGCCGCCAGCGGCGCCTCGGGCCCGACCACCGTCAGTTCCACCTTCATGTCGCGCGCGAAGTCGAGCAGCTCTTTGACGTTGTCGGGCTTGACCGGTACGCAGGTGGCGAGCCGTGCGATGCCGGCATTCCCCGGCGCGCAGAAGAGATGGGTCAGGTGCGGGCTCTGCTTGAGCTTCCAGGCCAGCGCGTGCTCCCGGCCGCCGCTACCGATCAGGAGGACATTCACCCCGTTAGACCTCGCTCAGGAGAGGCTGCGCGTTTTGCATGAGGTCTAATAGGGTTCATGGTCAGTGCTTGAAGTGCCGGATGCCGGTTAACACCATGGCCATTCCTGCTGTGTCTGCGACCCGGATCACCTCTTCATCCTTGATTGACCCGCCCGGCTGGATGACCGCGGTGACCCCGGCTCTCGCCGCTTCCTCGATGCCGTCCGGGTAGGGGAAGAATGCGTCCGAAGCCATGGCCGCGCCGCGCGCCTTCTCGCCCGCCTGGCGGGTGGCGAGGATCACGGCACCCACCCGATTCACCTGACCGGCACCGATCCCAACGGTGCAACGCCCTTGAGCCAGGACGATGGCGTTGGACACGGTGTGCTTGGCCACTTTCCAGGCGAAGAGCAGGTCGGTCTCTTCCTGGGGCGTGGGAGCCCGTTTCGTGACGATGCGTAGCTCATCCTGGCGCAACTGTTTCGTGTCGAGCTCCTGCACCAAGAGCCCGCCGCTGACGCTACGCATGGAATACCTCGGCAGGGGATGGCCGGTCAGGGGGCCGGTTCGCAGGATGATCAAATTCTTCTTTTCTTTCAGCATGGCGAAGCCGTCGCCGGAATAATCCGGGGCGGCCAGCCCGTCGAATTTCTTTGCATCTTTGAGGGCCGCCAGGATGGCCCGGGCGGCGCTCACGTCCACCTCATGATTCACGGCGACGATGCCGCCGAATGCCGAGAGCGGGTCCGCCTTGACGGCCAGCTCGATAGCCTTAGCGAGCGAGTCCGCACTGGCACACCCGCAGGCATTGCGGTGCTTGATGACCGCGCAGCACGGCTCCGAGAATTCCTGGACGAGGGACAGGGCGCTGTCGAAGTCAAGGTAGTTGTTGTGGGACAGCTCCTTGCCGTGTACTTGTTCCGCCGTCGCCAGCGAGCCTGGCGGCGATTTGCCATCCAGGTAAATCGCCGCGGCCTGGTGTGGATTTTCACCGTAACGGAGTACGGCCTTTTTCTTAAGCGCGAGGAGCAAGCGGTCAGGGAATCCACCCTGGTCATCCGGGCCGTGAAAGCGGGTGCCCAGGAACCCGGCGATGGCCGCATCGTAGGACGCGGTCGCCTCAAAGGCTTTCAGCGCCAGCCGCCTGCGGGTTGTTGAGGAGAGTGCTCGCCCGTTTCCCTTCAGTTCTTCCAGGACCAGCGGGTAGTCGGCCGGATCCACCACGACCGCCACCCCGTCATAGTTTTTCGCGGCGGAGCGGAGCAG
>CAZPLZ010000003.1:17024-41794 GCA_964587525.1 uncultured bacterium
CCGATGTCAATTTGCTCGATGGCTTCTTCGAGGGACACGCCGGCCTTGGCGACGGTCTGCTCGAACGGGTACAGGTTCACCACGACCAGTTCGATCGGTCCGAACCCCGCTGCCCTGAGCTGGTCAAGGTGTTTGGGGTCGTCCTGCCGTGCCAGGATGCCGGCGTGAATCGCGGGGTGCAGGGTTTTCACCCGGCCGTCCAGCAGCTCGGCAAATCCGGTCAGAGATTCAGTGTGCACGACTTTTAAGCCGGCGCCTTCGAGCGCCTTGGCCGTTCCCCCGGTGGCGAGCAGCTCAATCTTAAGCCCGCTCAGCTCCTTTCCCAGTTGAGCCAGGCCGGTTTTGTCAGACACCGAGAGCAGGGCCCGGGTGATGGTGCTCACGAGTGCGTGCCTGCTTCCTCGGGCTGGAGGATTCTAACCCGCCGCCCCTCGATCCGAAGTCGCCCAGTTAAGAACAATCGCACGGCTTCAGGGTAGAGCTGGTGTTCGACCCTTAGGATACGGGCGGACAGCGTTTCCTCGGTGTCCCCGTTCTCGACGGGGACCGCGGCTTGCAGGACGATCGGCCCCGTGTCGCAGTCTTCATCCACGAGGTGAACCGTCGCACCGGATACTTTCGCGCCGTGCTGGAGCGCCTGCCGTTGTGCGTGAAGGCCTGGGAACGCGGGGAGGAGCGCGGGGTGAATGTTCAGGATCCGGCCCGGGAACCGGCGGACGAAGGCAGGAGACAGCAGGCGCATATAGCCGGCCAGGCAGATCAGGTTTACCTGTCGTGCTTCTAGGGCTTTTGCAACCGCCTCCTCGTGCGCTTCGCGTGACGGGTAATCCTGGGCGGGGAGCGTCACCGGCTCGATGCTGAACTCCCGGGCGATCCCCAGCGCAGGAGCGTCATGTTTGTCAGAGATGAGGATGGCTATCTGGCCGCCCAGATTGCCGCGCTGGGCTGCCTGGCACAACGCCTTAAAGTTGGATCCCCGACCGGAGGCGAGCACACCGATTTTCGTCATGGTTGTGTCTTGGAAAGGATCAATTGCGCCTGGGTGTGGCCGGGATTGTTCCGGAGCACAGCCTTTGCGTGGCTTAGGGCCTGCTCCCGGTCCCCCAGCTTCAACGCGGCCACGGCGGCGTTGTAGTGAAGTTCTTCCGAACCGGGGTTTCGATCCAGGCCTTCGGCGTAGACCGTGAGGGCATCCTGATAACGGCCGCGCAGCACCATCAGGTTGCCGAGATACTGGTAGCCGGACGGATTGCCGGGTTCCACACGGGTTGCGGTTTCAAAGTCCTGATAGGCTTCCTCCCAGCGCTGCTCGTCCAGAGCCAGGCGGCCGCGATCGAGATAGAAGACAGCTGCGAGCGGGTCCAGTCTGATCTGGCGTGCGAGCGCCTCCTGCGCTTTGCGCGTTAACCCGAGCCTATTATACAGAAGCCAGTATTTGTAGTTGAGCAGCACGTAGTCCGGCACCTCACGGCGCACGCTGTCGAACAAGCGCTGCGCCTTAGGCAGGTCCTCCTCCCGGCCACGGTCGAGCAGCGCCGCGCCGCCGAAGTACCTGGCCATGACATTGCCTGGGTTAAGGCGCGCCGCGGAGCGGTAGAAACCGATGGCAGAGTTCCACGCCCCTTGTGCCGAATGGGCCAGCGCACGCGCCAGTGCGGCATCGGAGGCGTACACGTGAGTCCAGGCCATGGCTAAGAGCAGCGCTGGAACGGCGTGTGCCCAACGCACCAGGCCGAAGACCGGTCCCACGGATCCAGCTTCGTTTTTGGACCCCGATCTTGAGCCCTGACATGGCCGTGGCGCCAGGGCAGCTCCAATGAGACAGGCAGCCAGGATGGCGGTGGCCCCGTAGTGGATATCCACACCGAAGCTGTTCGTGACGAACACCCCTGCGAGCCCGCTGGCGCAGGCGGCGCCCAGCCAGCGCCGGTGGGCTTCCGGCGCGGCCAACTTGTCCCGTAGCGTCCTGACGATGAGGAGGATGAACCAGATCCAGAAACCGAGCCCGATGAGGCCCAATTCAGCGGTGATTTCCAGGGTGAGGTTTTCCGGGTGGTCCGTCATGTAAGAGTGCTGGCCGAACATCCGGATGATTTCCGGCACTCGGTAGCGAGGATAGACAACCTGAAACCGCCCGAGGCCGTGACCGAGCACCGGCGCATCCCGCACCATCCTTAAAGTTTGGGTCCAGGTTAGGGCCCGGAAGCGGACCGACTCGTTGCGTGCGATGGAGAGAGCCCCGGTTATCTGAGCCTCCTCCGGGACGGCCAGGAAGAGGCGGTCTCGGACCCGCCCTGGCATGACAGCCATGGTGGCCACACCGGCGAGGATCAGGAGGAGTACTACGCCAGCGACAGCGCGTCCAGACACCTTTCCAATTTTCGACTTCCAGAGACCGCCCCGGTGCATGGCGAGTCCCAGCGTGGCCCCGGCGGCCGCGAGCCCTAAGAGGCCGCCTTTTGATCCGGCGAGGAGCAGGGTCACGAGCCCTGCAGCACTTAAGCCCAGGAACATCGGGCGGAGTCGCCCTTCAAGGGTTTTGTCGGCAGCCCCCCACACCAGGAATGGCAGCACACCGACTAGAAATGCTGCGTAAAAATTCGGGTTTCCCAAGGTGGAGCAGATGCGGCCGTGGAAGTGCTCCCGCAGGATGAGATTCCACGGGGTAGGATCCAAGTTCACAGCTTGGAGAAGTCCCACAAGGATTGGCGGCACGGCCGTCAGGGCTATAGCCCACCGCCAGAAGCCCGGCGGCTGCGGAAGGGAGGACGCTACGGCCAGCAACCCCAGGCTCAGGACGAGCAGGACCACGGGCCAGGCGAAAGAAGGTGAAGGAGAGCGAAGGGCGCTGAGCAAGGCGAACACGAGAAGGCAGTAAGCCGGGGTGACCTTCCGTGAGACCGTCCAGAGATCTTTGACCCGTGTCGTAAGAAGCACGAAGGCTCCGCACACGCCCAAGGCGAACGATTTCACTAAAGCCGTGTTCTCATTAGCCATGCTCCAGATCAGCGGCGCCAGAAGCAGCGCCGCCAGGATGGTCAGCCGGGTGGTCACCTCGCCATTGTAACGAACGGGAATCAGGGCTACCCGCAGCACCAGGTCAGGCAGGTCGAATGATCAGGACGCGTTTTCGATGAGTGGGATTCAGTCCAGCGAAAGGGTGCTGGTGGCGTCCGCCTCGGCGAGGAGCTTTACGGCAGCCTGCCGGTTGTACCGGGAAGCGGCGTTGACCCCGCCGTAGATGCTGGCGGTGTACCAGAGACCGAAGAGCGAGAACCCGGTGGCCTTGAGGGTGTTGTTGTCTTTCTGGATCCCCGCGACCGCGATGGCCAGGCTCGCGCCGGAGAGTGCCAGGGCTGACAGCCCATCCCAATAGTATCCACACGTGATCTGGCCCAGTCCGGGCACCAGCGCGGAGAGCACACCTGTCACCCATGGACGACGGTGTGGCAGGTGGGTGGCGCGTGCAGCCAGTGCGCCCAAGTCAGTAGCGGATCCGGCCAGGGTGCTGGCAGCCGGAACCGTGCCGAACACCTCGCGCGCCTCTTCCCACCGGGTTAGGTGGAGAAGACTCAAGCCTTTCAGGTACGAAAGCCGGTCGCGGTGGCGGGACTCTGGAGAATTCACGAGGGCCTGATCGCAGATCGCAAAGGCGTCGCCGTAGGCCTGCTCCTGATAGCGGGAGGCTGCCGCCATGAGCTGACAGCGATCCTTAAGCTCCGTCGAAGAGGTCAGGACCGCCAGCCGCGCAAATTGATGTGCTGACTCGCCGTGCCGTTGGGCCTTATACGAGCAGAGCGCAATTTTGAACTTGATCTCATCAGCCTCTGGTGGGGCGGGATGATAGGAGAGCATTCGCATATATTCCGTCGCGGCACGGAAATACTCGCCCTGGCTGAAGAGCCCCTCCGCAAATTCCCTTAGATGACCGGATTCGGTTTTCGGTTCAGCGAACGCTGCCCCTGCCAGCAAGCAGAAAACTAGAGTCCAAGCCATTGGAGGTAAGGGAGAGGCGCGCGTTTTCCCTCAATAGGATCATCCAGCAGATGGTGATGAGATCGTACTGGGTATCCGCCCAGGATCGCAAACGAGTGGCACCTGGAAATCCGCTCGGCACCTAGAATCGT
The DNA here is from genome assembly GCA_964587525.1 of uncultured bacterium. Classification (GTDB taxonomy): domain Bacteria; phylum Oederibacteriota; class CAKKQC01; order CAKKQC01; family CAKKQC01; genus CAZPLZ01. Next base: position 21,152 of record CAZPLZ010000003.1, read on the forward strand.
TCCGTTGAGCAGCCCGTGGGATGCCACGGCTGCGAAGGTGTACCGAGAGCAGGAGGGATGAAACTGACACTGGGACGGGAGCACCGAACCGAGCAAGCTCTGATACATACGGATGGTGAAGAGACCGACCAACTTCGTGGGATGTGTGGCTTCGCTCAAGGTACGGTTCAACCATGCCGGTGAGTAGCGTTCCGATTCGAAAGACGTGGGTTTCTCTTGCCAGGGATCCCACGCGTCGCCAGCCAGCGCGTAGCGGGGCAAGAGCGCCACCACCACGCAGACTGTACGAAGGATCCGGCTGTTGGCAGGCGGCTTCACAGCGCGAGTGTAACACACCGCCCGCTCGAAAATCGGCTCATTGGTCACTGGCTCAGGCGAATAAGAGTGAGGTCGGGCTCAAGTTCGACCGCGTACCCTTTGGGAAACGCGGCGAAAAATTGGCGGCGGGTTTCACCTGAAATCCCATGATAGGCCTGAAAGTGTTGGTCAAGATCCCTGGCCAGTGCTTCCGAGATCAGATAGACGGGGCTGGCCTTGGTAAGGTCTCTGATCTTCTTATCCAGCGCAACGAGTGCGCGTGCAGGGGGAATGGTTTTGTCGGCGAACTCCCAGTCCAGGATGAGCATGTTGCGCCGGGAGAAATATGGAACATAGGCCTTGAGCGCGGTGTACGGGCCCACGCCTGAGATGATGATCGTGCCGTGCGGTTCTGTGTGTGTGGCCAGCGCATTGGCAAGGGAGAGGAACCGGTTGCAGCTGGGACTAATTTCAAAGCGGAACGGCCCCAGAGCAGTCGTAGCGGCGACCAACAGGGCCAGGCCCCAGGCCATGGAGGTGTTGGAGATGCCTAGAGTTTTTCGCCAATTGGTAAACCCGAGGAGTGTCAGCAGGCACCACGCGGGCAGCGCCAGGAGCCAGAAGCGCACGTGGCCGGGTTTCCACCAGGTGAAGAAGATGGCGTGTATCCCGAGCCAGATGAGCAGGGTTTGGTAAAGGATCTGCGGAGATTTGGACCGGCGCTGGAACACAGTGAACACGCGCTGAAGACCCCGAAGAGAGAAGAGCAGGCAACTGAGAATGGCGACGACACTGGCGCCGGCCAGGCTATACCAGAGCCAGCCGGCAGCCCCCTGCGCATACGGCCAGGAACCAATAAAGTTCTGCACCCAGGCCCGGGCGGTGGCACCTACGTTGGAGAGATGCCACGCGCCGTAGGAAACCTGGTACCCCGTACGCGGGTCCGCACCGAAATATCCGAGAAGCCAGACAGTCAGATCAGCGGGTGTCCGTAGTTGCAGGACCAGGATTCCGACGATGAGGTAGACAGCGGCGGTCACTCCCACGGCGATGGCGAGAAAGGTGAGGCATGTGCGGGTACGGTTGCGGGGGGGAGTCGTGTGCCAGAGCGCCCAGCAGGCGGCGGGAATGAACAGCACGGCGGTCTGATGCATGAGCGCCGCGCCTCCCTGGAGCAGGCCCATGCGGACGGCGCCGGCCACGCCAGTCGGGGCGGCAAGGTAACCGGCCACCACGTTCAGGAGCGCCAGCAGGAGCACGGTAGCGGGCATCGTGGTCTCACCCTGTGTCCCGAAATGCCAGTAGGTGTAGCACGACCCAAGCAGGATCATCCCGGCTGTCGCAACAGAGGTGGAGAGGTTGAGTTGCCGCAGGAGGCGGTAAAAGAGCCCTAAGCCCGCCAGTGCGAAGAGCGAGGAGAGCCAGTGCATGATCAGCCAGGCGCGCACCTTCAGGCCCAATGCCCAGGCAAGCTGGTATGCCGCATACGCGAGCGGGCTGTACAGGAGGTGATGCGGGTGGAGGAGCCAGTCGGGGTCGCCCCCGGCGGCCACGCCCTCCACTGCCATGGCGAAGGTCAGCCCATCAAAGTAGTAGTCGTAGGTCGGGAAGCCCAGGTAGAGGAGCGCGAAGCCAAGGAGCGCCACAGCGGGCATCGTCCCCTCACGATACCACCAGCCTGATGTGAAGCTTGCCCTCCTAAGGCTTGGTTCAAAATTCCAGGTCTTCGTCCCCTTTGAGTTCGTTGAGCCGCTTCTCGATGATCTTGGACCGCATCCTGTGGCGGCGATCCAGTTTCACTTTGAGTTCTTTGATTTCCTTTTCCATGCGCGCGATACGCGCCCGCTGCGCGGCTTCTTTGTGGTCGAAGAGCTCAGCCAGTTTCTTTCCAAGTTCCTGCTTGATGTTGTTTTGTTCTTTGTCGTTCTTGGCCTCGCGCAGCCGGTCCGCAAGCTCGTCGACTTGATCTTCCATCTTCATCATTTCTATGCGCCGTTCAAACTCTTCCATATTGAATAGTTGTAGTTCTTCCATCTCCCGCGCCATACGGTGGAGACGCCGCACGATGCGGCGGTGCTCTTCAGGGTGACGTGAAGCCATCCCTTGTATTTTTTTCGCCCGGTGTGGGGAAATTTCCTGAAACATGATTGGGATTTTGGCTGGTTCCTCTGGCTGGTGACGCGGCGGCTTGTGCTTTCGCCATTGCGCGTGGCGGACCCGGCGGTCGCCGGGTTCGTCCTTATCAAGTCCATCTGCGGTTGCGGGGCTCGTGGACATCAGGCTCGCTAGAAGTGCGGCCAGGGTCAGGCTCAAGAGTCGGCGCATGGTTCTCCTCCTTGCAGTGAGTTCCAAGTCAAATTGTCAATCTCCAATTCTAGGCAGTGAAGCTGTTGCTCCATTTCTTTAAGACGGTCATCCAGCGACAGCCGGGTGAGGCCGGCCATGGAAGGCGGCTCCCCCCGTGACAGTTCCTGCTGGATGAGCGCCAGGCGCTCATCAATCTGGCGGGCAGGATCCTGGTGGCCCTGAAACAGGCCAGGGCTCAGGACAGCGACCAGCAAACCGGCGACTGCCGCAGCCACTGTGCCGGCGACCAGCGCGCGGCTAAAGCGCCTGGCCTCCTCGTCCCTGACCCGCTGGCGGGCGGCGTCCAGTTCACTGGCGGCCTGCGCGTGGAGCGCCTCTTGGACTTGGGGACCCGGCCCGGCTGCGGAAAGCGTCGCCAGGCTGCTGGTGACCATAGCTGCTTCATCGACGAACACCCGGCAGAGCAGGCAGGTCGCCAGGTGGCGCTTGAGCTTGAAGGCGCGCCACCGTCCCAGCGTGCCGTCCTGCTCTCTCAACCACAGGCGCTGGGCACGCTCGCAAGCAGGACTCATGACGCCAGTTTTCGGGCTCGAGGACTCGCCCCGAAGATGACCAGCCGACGCTGCAGCGTCATGACGGCGTGGTGCATGCGTCCCAGCGCCGTGTTGATGGAGCAACCTTGGAGGCGGGCGATCTCCTTGAAGGAGAGCTCCGCCTGCCGCATGAGAAACACATCCCGCTGGGCAGGAGCCAGACCCGCCAGCGCCTCTTTCGCCGCCGCCGCCAGCTCGCGCCGCTCAGCGATCCGCTCAGGCTGCTGTCGCTCCGGCGCAGGGAGCAGCTCGCCCAGGGTGGGGCCATCTTCGCGTTCCGGGTCCCTCACCGGGTGCGTCTCGATGGAGACGAGTTTGGCCGCTTTGTGCTGGCGTGCCTGGTCAACGATTAAGTTCAAGGCGATGCGAATAAGCCAGGCTCGCAGCCGTCCCTCGTGCCGGTACTTGTGAAGGTGCGTCAGCATGCGGATGAACACCTCCTGAAGCGTGTCCTCGGCCTGCGTCCGGTCCCGGACATGGTGCAGAATGAACGTGTAGACGCTTCCAGCGTGCCTTCGGAACAACTCGTCAAATGCGCTGATGTTGCCCTCGAGATAGCGTTGAATGAGCAGCCTGTCATCGTCCACTGCGCCTCTATCATAGGGAACGTTGTCGTAAGGCCATTTATTGCGGTGCTTCAGCAGGCCGCTGAAAAAGTGCCATCGTTATCTTCCAACCGGCGTCGTTTTTATGTGAAGTGCGATTCCGCTTCGCGGAATCGCTTGATACGCAAGCACTGCCGCGGAGTATGGCAAAGCCATGCTCCGCGCGGCCTCGCTCCTCGCTCGGCCGGCGAGGGGTTTTTCAGCATCCTAGGGGCGTTTTTGACTTATGACCAGGGAACCCGTTGTTTTCTTGCTACTTTAATAAGATGATTCAGCGCGCTAAGCGAGCGAGAGCGACCCAGCGCGAGGGGGGTCACGGACGCCAGCGCAGGGAATTCAAGGATTCTCTCACGGCGCTCATCGGCAATACCCCCCTCGTCAAGCTTGAGCAAGCCCACTATAAGGAAGTTGAAATTTGGGCCAAGCTGGAATACCTCAACCCCGGGGGGGCGGTCAAGGACCGGGCCGCGCTGTCCATCATCGAGGACGGGGAGCGGCGCGGGGTTCTGACGAAGGGCAAAATCATCCTGGACGCGACCTCCGGCAACACCGGCATCGCGTACGCCATGATTGGGGCGGTTCGCGGGTACAAGGTGGAGCTGGTGATGCCGGGCAACGTGAGCGAGGAGCGCAAGCGCATCATCCAAGCCTACGGGGCCACCGCGCAGTACTCGAGCCCGTTCGAAGGTTCGGACGGGGCCATCCGGCAAGCGCGTGAGTTGGTGGCCGCGCATCCGGACCGGTATTTCTATGGGGACCAGTACAACAACCCGGCCAACTGGCAGATGCACTATCGCACCACCGGCCCGGAGATCTGGCGCCAGACTGGAGGGCGGATCACGCATTTCGTGGCCAGCGTGGGTACCGGCGGCACGCTCATGGGCACCGGGCGGCGCCTGAAGGAATACAATCCCAAGATCCGTGTGATCGAGGTGCAGCCAGAAGAGGCGCTGCACGGTCTCGAGGGGATGAAGCACATGCCCAGCTCGATCATCCCGGAGATCTGGGACGAGCGGTTCGCCGATGAGCGGGTCCTGGTCAAAACCGAGGACGCCTATGAGATGACCCGGCTGCTCGCCCGGATGGGGTACTTCGCGGGCTACTCCTCGGGGGCGGCGTTGAAGGCGGCCCTCCGGGTGGCGGCCCAGCTTGCGGAGGGCGTCATCGTGATCATCTTTCCGGATTCGGGCGAGCGATATCTTGGCACGCACTTGTGGGAGGAGGGCGATGATCTGTTTGTCACGAAACCACGCCGGTGAGATCTTCCGGTACCTGGAGCAACACTACCCGCACGAGGCGTGCGGGGTGTTCTTCGGGCGCCGGGGCGAATCGGACCAGGTCACTGGGATCCGGCCGATCCCGAATCTGAACACGGAGCGGGCTCACGACCGCTTCGAGATGGACCCGCGGGAATTGCTGGCTGCGGAGAAGGAAGCGCGAGCTCAGGGGCTCTCGATTATTGGGGTGTACCATTCGCATCCCGATCATCCCGCACGTCCGTCCACAACCGATCTGGAGCGCGCATGGGGTGACTTAACGTACATGATCGTCTCGGTCCGGGAGGGGAAAGTCGCCGAGTGGACCTGTTGGTTGTTCAACGAAGAGGAGAAGAAATTCCACCCGCGCGTCGTCCGCTTGACAGATGGGGTGGTAGAGTAAGTGCCCATGTCGTTTGTGAAAGGGTTGCGCTGCCGCGAGTGCGGGCGGGAGTATCCCAAAACCACCATCTATGTCTGCGAGTTCTGTTTCGGCTCGCTTGAGGTGACGTACGATTACGCTGGCATCAAGAAAGCTATTTCCCGGGACGTGATCGCCAAACGCCCTAAGTCGCTGTGGCGGTACCGGGAGCTCCTGCCTGTGGATGGCGAGCCGCAGTCTGGGCTCCACTCCGGGTTCACCCCGCTGCTGGAAGCGCACAATCTGGCCAAGGCGCTCGGGGTGAGAGAGTTGTATATCAAGGACGACACGGTCTCTCATCCGACCTTTTCCTTTAAAGACCGGGTCGTGTCCGTGGCGGTCACCAAGGCGAAGGAGTTTGGGTTCGACACGATCTCCTGCGCCTCCACCGGCAACCTCGGGAACGCGGTGGCCGCCCACGGCGCCCAGGCAGGGTTGCAGCGCATCATTTTCATCCCCGCAGACCTGGAGCACGGGAAAATCGTTGCCTCCCTTATCTATCATCCAACGCTGGTCGCGGTGGAGGGAAACTACGATGAGGTGAACCGGCTCTGTTCAGAGATCGCGTCGCGATACAAATGGGCTTTCGTGAACATTAATATTCGTCCTTACTACACCGAAGGTTGCAAGACGATGGGGTTTGAGATTGCCGAGCAGCTTGGGTGGAAGACCCCGGACCACGTGGTGGTGCCGGTCGCTTCGGGATCGCTCCTGTGCAAGATTCACAAAGCGTTCAAGGAGCTGCATCAGTTGGACCTCATCGACGAGCCCAAGACGAAGATCCACGCCGCGCAGCCGCAGGGAGCGGCGCCGGTGGTCACCGCCTTGAAAGAAGGTTCCGAGATGATCAAGCCGGTTCGGCCCCATACCATTGCCAAGTCCCTCGCGATGGGGAATCCGGCGGATGGCTATTTCGCCATCGACTCCGTCAAGCACACCGGCGGCGCCGGGGATGAGGCGTCAGACGAGGAGATCGTGGCCGGCATCAAGCTGCTGGCTGAGACCGAGGGGATCTTTGCAGAGACCGCAGGCGGGGTCACGCTAACGGTGGCCAAGAAGCTGATCGAGGCCGGGCACATTCCCAGGCACGAATCCATCGTTTTGTGTATCACCGGCAACGGGCTGAAGACCCAGGAGCCGTTGCTCGCGTCGATCGGGAAACCGGTGACGATCAGGCCGAACATCGACTCCTTTGAGCAGCAGGTCGGCCGCAAACACAAGAAAGCTTGATGATATGATTTGAGGGTGCAATAAACCGTGAGGAGGGAACTATGGCAGTCAAAGTGAGAATCCCTACGCCGCTACAAAAGCTTACGAACAACCAGGCAGAGGTGGAGGGAGGTGGGGCCACGCTCAAGGATCTCATTGAGGACCTGGAGCGGCAGTACCCTGGGTTTAAGGAGCGAGTCTGTGACGAGACAGGCAAGGTGCGCCGGTTCGTGAACGTGTACGTGAATGAGGAAGACGTGCGTTTCCAGAAGGGCGAAGCGACCCCGCTGAAAGATGGCGACGAGGTATCCATCATCCCCGCGATTGCGGGAGGCCGCTGACGTGGCCAAGCAGTGGGTGAAGCTGACCTTCCCGACGAGGCTCATCAAGGAGCCGGTCACGTTTCAGATGGCGAGGAAGTACAAGTTGGTGCCGAACATCCGCCGGGCGAAGGTCACCACCACCGTGGGCGAGCTGGTCTTGGAGCTGGAAGGCACCAAGCCCAACCTTGACAAGGGTCTAACCTATCTGGCCAAGAAGGGCGTGAAGGTGGAACCCGTGGTGGGCAACATCATTGAGTAGTCTAGTGAACTGGGGACATTCAAGGTTATGTGTGCAACGGGTATGGGAGGTGATGGTATGAAACCAAAGGGCTTATCCGTCATGGTTCTCTTTGCCTCAGTCGTTCTCTTCACCATATGTTTCTCGACATGTTCCAGTGAAAAGGCGAGTCGTGAAACCAACGGTGCAGCGCTTTCACTGAAGGAAATTCAGGACATGCTTAGCGCGTCAGGCGTTCACGATCCGTTTGTTCCCCAAGCCCCGCTTGGCCTCACGATAGATCCATCCAGCATTCCCAAGGACAACCCGATCACGAAAGCGAAAGTTGCGCTTGGTCGACAGTTATACTTCGACCAACGCCTCTCAAAGGACAAAACGATTTCATGCGCGACGTGCCATCATCCTTCAAAGGGGTGGACAGATCATGCCCCGGTCTCCACCGGGATTGGCGGTCAGCAGGGCGGGCGAAGTGCGCCAACGGTCATGAATCGGATCTTCGGCAAGACCCAGTTTTGGGATGGCCGTGCCGCGTCGCTGGAAGAGCAGGCGCTTGGTCCAATTGGCAACCCTATCGAGATGGGATTTTCAGCGGAGGAGGCGGCGAAACGTTTGAATTCAATTCCTGGATACGAAGTGCAATTCAAGAAGATCTTTGGTGGCCCGGCGACGCCTGAGCGCATTGGAAGAGCAATCGCGGCGTTTGAACGGACTGTTTTAGCCGGAGCAAGCCCACAGGATTACTACGAAGAGGCCCAATTCTTCCTGGGTGGTGAGCCGGATGAGAACGAGTCGCCCGAGGACCGCAAACGGCGTGAGCGAGTCTTGGCCGATTACAACGCGCACAAGTTAAGCGCGTCGGCCGAACGCGGGAGCCAGCTGTATTTCGGGAAGGCCAGCTGCAACCTGTGTCATGATGGCCAGAACTTTACTGACGAGGAATTTCACAACATCGGTGTCGGGATGGACAAGAAAGAGCCGGACCTCGGGCGCGAGGAGGTCACCAAGAACGAGAAGGACCGCGGCAAATTTAAGACCCCCTCGCTCCGTAACGTCGCCCAGACGGCTCCCTTTATGCACGACGGCAGCCAGAAAACGCTTATGGAGGTTGTCGAGTTCTACGATAAGGGCGGCCATCCGAATACATGGCTCTCGGGAAAAATGAAGCCTCTCGAACTAACCGCGCAGGAGAAAGAGGATCTCGTGAAATTCCTGGAAGAAGGGCTGACCGGGGTCGTGACACCCGTGACCGAACCACGCTTGCCATAATGCTGTAAGTGGGTTCATTCACAACCTGCTGGTTCGACCTCAGCGCAATTATTTTATTTCGCCGAGGCGATCAGGTTTTTAAATCCGCCCTCGTCGAGGACTTTCACGTTTAATTTTTTTGCTTTTGCCAGTTTCGAGCCTGCCCCGGAGCCGGTCACCACATAGTCCGTCTTTTTTGATACCGAGGCGGAGGCGTTGCCGCCCAGCTTGCGCACCAGGGCTTCCGCCTCGGTGCGGGAGTACCCCTCCAGTTCACCGGTAAACACGAACGTTTTTCCAGCCAGCGCATCGGAGAGAGGCGCTTCGTCTTTTGTCCGTTTGGTGTTCACGCCGGCCCTTTTCAGTTTCTTGAGAATGGTCTTGACCTGCGGCTGCTTGAAGAAAGCGGTGATGGAGGCGGCCACAATGGGACCGACCTCGTGGATGTCGGTTAGCCCCTCCGTGGAGGCTGCCGCCAGGTTGTCCAGGCTGGGATAGCGCTGCGCCAGGATCTCCGCCACCCTTGAGCCGACGTGCCGGATCCCCAGGGCGTAGATGAGGGCGGAGAGTGGGCGCTGCTTGCTGGCGGCGATGGCCTCGAGGACGTTCTCCGCAGATTTTTCGGCCATCCGCTCCAGGCCTTCCACCTGTTCTCTGGTGAGGGAATACAGGTCGGCACAGTCACACATCAGTTTTTTCTCCACAAGCTGGGCGATCAGTTGTGAGCCAACGTGCTCAATCTCCATCGCCTTCCGCCGGGTAAAGTGTTCGATACGCTGCTTGACCTGAGCGGGGCAGGCGACATTCTCGCAGCGGGTCGCGACCTCGCCCTCGGCCCGGGTGACGGGCTCCCCGCACTCCGGGCACCGGCCGGGCATCCTGAACGTTTTCTCCTTGCCGGTTCGTTGCTCCGTCACGGCGCTCACGACTTTGGGGATCACCTCACCGCCCTTTTCGATCACCACCAGGTCGCCGGTCCGGATGTCCTTGCGCTTGATCTCCTCCTCGTTGTGCAAGGTGGCGCGGCTGATGGTGGTGCCGCCCAGCGAAACCGGCTCCAGCGACGCGACAGGCGTCAGGGTGCCGGTGCGCCCCACCTGCACCACGATGGCCTTGAGCCGGGTCGTGGCCTGCCGGGTGGGAAACTTGAACGCGATGGCGTACCGGGGGCTCTTGGTGGTGGCGCCCAGTTTGCGCTGCTGTTCAAAGGAGTTGATCTTGATCACCATGCCGTCGATGTCGTAGGGCAGGGTGTCCCGTCGTTTTTCCCACTTCGCACAGATGGCCAAAGCTTCCTCGGGCGAAGAGGCTTGAGTCCACTCCTTGACGACCTTGAGGTCGAATGTGGCAAAGGCCGACAGGGCGTCAGCATGGGTTGTGAATGTCCGGCCATCGGAGCGCGCGAGCGTGTGGATGAAAAGATTCAGCCCCCGCCGGCCTACAAGGTTCGGGTCCTGGAGTTTCAGCGAGCCGGCGGCGGCGTTGCGGGGGTTAGCGAACGGTTCTTCGTCTTCCGCTTCTTTTTCTTCGTTGATGGCCTGAAAGGTTTCCCGGGAGAGAAACACCTCGCCGCGCACCTCCAGAAATTTTGGGACGGGGCCGCCTGAACTGGACAGCCGCAGCGGAACCGCGCGGATGGTTTTGATGTTGCCGGTGATCTCATCGCCATACTCGCCATCGCCCCGGGTTGCCCCGCGCACCAGCAGGCCCTCCTCGTAGGACAGGGAAACTGCGACCCCGTCAATCTTAGGCTCCACGACGTATTCGAACCGCGCCCCCGGCAGGAGCCGGCGGCACCGCTCCGCCCATTCGCGCACCTCGTCTTCCGCGTAGGTGTTTTCGAGCGACAGCATGGGCGGATCATGCCTGGCCACAGGGAATTTCTTCGTGGGCGCGCCGCCCACCCGTTGGGTGGGGGAGTCGGGCGTGACCAGCTCCGGGTGCTGGGCCTCGAGCTCTACAAGTTGCCGCATGAGGCGGTCATAGGCCGCATCGGGGATGGATGGCCTGGCCTTCAAGAAGTACTTCCGGTCGTGCTGGCGAATCTGCCGCCGCAGCGTCTCGATCTTCGTTGTGATCTTCGCGTCAGCCATATGTCCGGGGGAGCGCGAGGCTGCGCTGAAGCGTCCGGTGCGCGAAGACGAACACCACCAGCGGCGGCAGGGTGGCCAGCGCCATCAGGGCTCCCAGGAGGGGGCCGGCAGCCTCCATCGAGTTCACGTTGAAGATGAACACGGGCAGCGTCCACTGGGACCGCTGCTGGCAGACGATCAGGGCCCAGATGAAATTGGAGTAGGAGAAGAGAAACGCGTACAGGCTGACCACCGCCAGCATGGGGCGCGCGAACGGGAGGGAGACTTTCCAGAAGAGCGCCCAATCGTCCGCACCTTCGACCTGAGCCTGCTCAAGATAGCTTTTGGGGATGCTGTCGAACACGCTCTTCATGAGATAGATGTAGTACCCGTTGACGGCGGTGGGCAGCACGAGTGCCCAGACCGTGTTGAGCAACCCTAAGTCTCTCAGCAGTATGAAGTTGGGCACCGCGATCGCTTCGATGGGAAAGGCCGCCAGGGCGAGAAAGCCGATGAGCACCATCTGGCCCGGCCCCAGCGCAAACCGGGAGAGCGCGTAACCGGCTGTGGTGTTGATGAACAACGACAGCAGGGTGAACAGGAGCGTGAACCTGGCAGTATTCCACAGCGCCGGGGACGCGATCACGATGAAATTCCAAGCGCGCCGGTAGTTCTTGAACACCATCTCCCCCAGGTAGGCTACCTTATGCTCCTCCCAATCCAACCGGTCAATGGCCGGTTGCGGCCAGGGGGTATCTTCGAAGCGGCGTAAAGCTGTTCCGTGTGCCACATGAAGCGCTTCGAGGGTCTGGTACTTCTCCTTCAGGTAGCGCTGCCAGATCACTTCGCTGCTGTACACGCGCAGCGATTCGAGTGGCGCGATCCGGACAAAGGCGTCCCAGTCATCAAATGCAGACGAGGCTGTGATCTCGTGCGCCGTGGCCGGGAGCGAGACCCGGTCGCGGGGCACGCCGTATACGGCGACGACCTTGTTCTCTGTGCCGTGCCGCTGAAGCAGGAACTTCCTGAATTTGGCCACGACCCCCTCGGTGGCCTTGATCTCGAGGAAATAGGGGTTGATAACTTCACGTACGTACTTCTCCCAGGACCGCCGTTGGGCCGCTTCGGCTGGCACGGATTCGGGCAGGTGTACATCTTGCCACGAGGTGTACGTGGTGCCCATCTGGGCGTTGAGCCGGCTCAGCTCTGTGCCAATTTCCGGGAGGGACTGCAGATACGCTCGATAAAACCGGGCACTAGGCTGAGCTAGGCGCCAGGCCGGACGCACCGCGTGCTCAAGGAAGTTCCGGTATTCCATGAGCCAGGTGTCGTCCAGCGGGTATCTCTGGCGCAGATTGGGATTGGGAGTTTCCGGGACCTGCACATGCGCGAACGTGAGGAATTCGGATTGAAATTTTTCATTAACGGTCGCAATGGTCCGGTACTTTCGCTTCAAGTATTTTTTCCACGCTTCCTCACCCAACCCCGTGTAGGCGGTGAACGGGATCTCGATTTTGAAGTACCCCCATCCGGTGAACAGCACCTGCAGGTGTGTCCAGGGCATCCGCTCCTTGAGGCAGGCCAAGGCGTCCTGTGCCCGTTGCTGCCAGTTACCTGAGAGCCGAGGGGCTTCCTTCATGCCAAGAATGGTGTCGACGTCCGAAACCTCGACCCCGTAGAAGTCGTTAAAACCGGTCATCGAGGGCCAGTAGTCGTACCGGATCGTCAGGTAATACACGTACAGGCGCTTGGGGTTGACGAGGTAGGTGAGATTGGGCCACCTGCGGCCCGCCCACCAGTCGGTCGGGTCGCCGAAGGAGAGCGCGCCCATCAAGGCAAATGGCGCCAGGATCAGGCACGCCAGCAGGGCGATCCCCGGGTAGATGGTCGCCTGGAAAACCCGTTCGTGGATGCCGGCGCGCTTGAAGGGGAGTAGTAGTGGCATGGTTGGTTTACCTCACTCTTCCAGCAGCCTCAGTTGCCCGCGCCGGATGGCGCGCATCTGGTAGATAGAAAAGATCAGGATGACCGACACCAACAGCCACACCTCCGCCATCGCGTAACCGAACCGGATGTTCACGTACGCCTGGGTGAAGATGTCGAGCCCGAGCACGTACGTGGCCTTTGCGGGCCCACCACCGGTCATTAAAAATACATGTTCCGACGTGCGCGCGACAGAGATCAGCCACCCCACCAGGCTGATCCCGATCAGGGGCGCAAGGAAGGGAAGGGTGACGGAGGTGAACCGTTCCACCAGGCCAGCCCCGGCGATCTCAGCGTCTTCGTACAGCTCTTCGGGAATGGCGGAGAGCCCGGCCAGGTAGATCAACCCGCTGACGCCCAGCGTGGACCACGCCTGCGCCAGCACCACGCTGAACATGGCCACGCCAGGTTCACCCAGCCAGTTCCGGGGTGAGAAGCCGAGCAGGGTGACCAGGCTGTTGAACGGCCCTGCGTATATCTGCTGCCAGATCATGGCGATGACCACCGCGCTGGCCACGGCGGGAAAGAAGAAGGCGGTACGGATGATGAACTTCATCCAGGGCAGGTTTGCCAGTACGAGCGCCAGGAGCAGCGGCGCCACAAAGCCCAGGAAGAACGAGAGCAGGAGGTAGAACAGGGTGTTCAGCACCGCGCCATGGGTGACCGGGCTCGCGATGACATCGAGATAGTTCGTCAAACCCGTGAATGTCCCGCCGTCTCGCAGGACATGCGCGAAGGTGCTCATGTAGAGTCCTTTCAAGAGCGGCAGGACGCCGAACACGATTGCGAGGGACACCGCAGGCGCGAATAGTCCCAGGGCAAACAGCCAGCGCGTTGGGGTCATGGCCTGAGCCGGCGTTACGCGCAATTCTTTGAGTTCGTCCCTCAGGGTCAGGCCGAGCCGCAGCAGGCCGTATCCAAAAGCGGCAGCGAACAGCCCCAGCGCACCCCATCCGATCACTCGCCAGGTCCAGGAAGCCCGCCGCGTTGTGAGCCGCACCGTCGAGTCGAATTCCTTCTGCGCCGCGCGCAGCACTGCAACCGGATCCCCACCTTGAAGGAGCAACCCGGTGAGTTTTTTTCCTAGGATTTCAGCGAGCTGCTCGAATTCAAGATCCGGCGGCATCGGCCGGGCTTGCGCGGTGGCTCGTTCCATCGCCGGGCCCCACTCGGACGGAAAATTTCTCACGGCCGGGTGATCAGGGTACCGAATGGTGAAGTAAGGAGGGATGCGCCCCCCGGTGCGGGCAGCCATCTCAAGCCAGGTCTGCTCCAACGGTACGCCGGCCCAGCTCCCGGTGGTGTGAAATTCCCAGATCAACTGGCGGCGGCGAGCGTCGCGGACAAAGCTGGGAATGATAACAAATTGCCCGCTTTGTGCATAGGCGAGCGGCTCGGTGGTAAAGGCGCCTGGGATAGCGGACAGCAACGGTGGCTGCGGGTACATGTAGCGGTTTCCCTCGTCGGTGGTGAGGACGGCATCCCCATCGGTCGTGAGGGCGATCGCGATCCGACGTTCGCGGGCGAATTGACGCAGCCCCTTGCCGGTGTCGGTGACGGTCAGCACGCCCGGGCCAGCATCCCTGAATTGCTGGCCGAGGTGGGCGATGAACTCGGCAGCACGGCGCGATGCGTCGTCCAGCAGGTTGACCTCCAGCCCGTGGCGCTCAAGCCGTACCGTCCGTTCCCCGCCCGCCTGCCTCGTCAGCGCCATCCAGAGATAGGCCAGGGGTTTCCCACCGACGATTCCAAACCCCGCCCGCTGGCCGGGGGAGGTCAGCCGGGTGGCGAGTTTGACCAGGTCGTCCCATGATTCTGGCATGTCGCGAGCCTTAAGGCCGTGATCGGCGAAGGTGGCACGGTTGCCGGCGAGCAGCGCGTAGGACGCACCCACTACCACGCCCCAGTCCCGCCCTTCGAGTTTCAGGTCAGAAACGAGTGACGGTGGCCAGCGATCCTTTCCGGGCCAGGCCGCGACGAGGTCGTCCAGGGGCTGAATCAAGCCCTCGCGGACATAACCGCCCAGGTCAGGAAAGAACACCAGCGCAATATCGGGCCCCGCGGTGCCGGCGATGCTCATGACCTGCACGGCGTTTTCGTGCACGCCGGGCAACCTGAGCTGCTCGAACGCCACCACCTCCACGCCGGGGTGGGTGCGGAGAAAGCTCTCAAAGCTGGTGCGAGCGGACAGATTGGGGATCGAGGTGGCCCCCTTCCAGGGCACCAGGCCACTCTGGGCCGTGAGGACAGTTCGCGCAAAGGCCTGTGGTGCGCACATGGTCAGCGGGAAAACAGCGGTCAGGATTGCGATTGCGGCGCACATGGGCTGTTTGGAAAACAACGCCCGCATATGCACTTATTCTAGACGGAAAGGCCTCCCCCGGACGACTTCGCCCACGACCTGCGCGTTCTCGCCTGCGTTCCGCAGGCATTTCAGCGCTTCACCGGTGTGATTTTTTTTGACGACCACCAGCAGGCCGATCCCCATGTTGAATGTGCGGAACATCTCCGCCTCGCTCACCCGCCCCAGCCGCTTGATCAGGCTAAAGATGGGTGGGACTGGCCAGGTTCCCCGGTAGAGTTTCACGCCGCAACCCCGGGGCAGGATACGCGGGGCGTTGCCGGGAAGCCCGCCACCGGTGATGTGCGCGAATCCCAGCGCAGGGGTTCTCTTGAGCAGACGGTGGATGGTCTTGACGTAGATGCGGTGGGGGCGGAGCAGTTCCTCCGCCAGGGTGCAGCCCAGCTCCGGCACCTTGCGCTTCAGCGGGAGGCGCTTGATCTTGAGCAAAAGTTTGATGGCGAGGGAGTAACCGTTGCTGTGCAGCCCCGTCGAGCCGACCCCGATCACGACATCGGCAGGTCGGATCCTGCTCCCGTCGATGACCTCACGTTTCTTCACGGCACCTACGCAAAAGCCTGCCAAGTCGTACTCCCCACGGGCATACAGGCCGGGCAGTTCGGCGGTCTCGCCACCAATCAAGGTGCACCCCGCCTGCCGGCAGCCTTCCAGGAGGCCCCGAATGATCTGTTTGCCAACCGGCAGGGTGAGTTTTCCGACTCCCAAATAATCCAGGAAGAACATCGGCCGGGCGCCTTGCACGGCCACGTCATTGGCGCACATGGCCACGCAGTCTTGCCCCACGGTGTCGTGCTTGCCGGTCAGGAAGGCCACCTTCAGTTTGGTACCCACGCTGTCGGTGCTGGCCACGAGGAGGGACGGTTTGCCCTTGGCGCGGGGCACCCGGTACAGCGCTGCGAACCCCCCGACGCCGGCGACCACGTTGCGGTCGCGGCTACCCTTGGTCAAGGTTTTGATGTACTTGACGAGCGCCTCACCCTTGGCGATGTCCACGCCGGCGGCTCTGTACGTGAAGCTCATGACTTGTTCAATGCTTCCTGAAGCAGTTGGTTGACCTTTTGCGGGTTGGCTTTGCCGCCGGTGGCTTTCATCACCCGGCCGACCAGAAAGCCGATGGCTTGTTTTTTCCCGGCCTTGAAGTCGGCCACCGGCCCTGCGTGCTGCGAGAGCACCTTCGCAATCTCCGCGTTGAGCGTGCTCTCATCGGTGATCTGGACCAGCCCCTGCTCTTTGACGACCGCCGTGGCGTTGCGACCGGTCTCGAACATGGTGACCCAGACCGTCTTGCCGATCTTGCCACTGATGGTTCCACTTTCGATTAAGGCCAGCAACTCGGCCAGGGCCGGTGCAGAGACCTTGGAGTCCCTGATCGAAAGGCCCGCGGCATTGAGCGCACCCAACAGCTCGGTCATGATCCAGTTGCTGGCCGCCTTGGGGGGAGCTCCGGCCTTGACGGTTGCCTCGAAGTACTCCGCGACCTCGCGCTGGGCGGTGAGCACACCCGCATCGTATTCGGGCAGGCCGAACTGCGAGATGAATTTTTCCTTTTTGGCCGCGGGCATCTCTGGCAGGCGAGCGCGCAGTTGTGCGAGCTTGGCCTCGTCCACGGTGAAGGCTGGCAGGTCCGGTTCAGGGAAGTAGCGGTAATCGTGAGCGCCTTCCTTGCTCCGCATCGAGTGGGTGGCGCCGGTGTCTTCGTCGTAGAGCCGGGTTTCCTGTGTGAGGGGTTTGCTTTTCCTTAGGGCTTCGCGTTGGCGTGCGGCCTCGAAGGTCAGCGCCCGCTCCACGGCCCTGAACGAGTTCATGTTCTTGATCTCGACCTTGGCGCCCAGCTCCGTGTCACCTGCACGGCGGACGGAGATGTTGGCGTCGCACCGCAGGCTGCCCTCCTCCATGTTGCCGTCGGAGACGCCGAGATACCGGACAAGCGTTTGGAGAAATTTTAAGTACTCAACGGCGTCGCTGGGCACCCGCAGATCCGGCTCGCCTACGATCTCCAGTAGCGGCACGCCGGACCGGTTGTAGTCCACCAGCGCCGAGGTGCCGCCACCGATCTTCTCCCCCTCCCCTTCGTGGATGAGCTTGCCGGCGTCCTCTTCGAGGTGGACCCGCTTCACCCGGATCAGCCTATTGCCTTCCAGTTGAACGTGGCCGTTGCCGGCGAATGGAATGTCGTACTGGGAGATCTGGAAGTTCTTGGGCAGGTCCGGGTAGTAGTAGTGCTTGCGGTCGAACTTGAACCGCGGGGCGATCGTGCAGTTGAGTGCCAGGCCCACCGTGAGGGCGTAATCAAGCGCGGTCTCGTTGAGCGAAGGCAGCACACCCGGCAACCCTAGACAGATGGGGCAGACTTGGCTGTTCGGTGCGGCGCCGAATTTCGTAGGGCAGCTACAAAAAACCTTGGTCTTGGTGGACAGCTCCACATGCACTTCCAGTCCGATCACGGTCTCGAAGTCAGGCATGGGGTTGATCACGTTGCGGGGAAGAGGGGAGGAGAGGGGGTTTCCGAAGATGCCAGTCAGTGGCCCGCTGGTACTGGTACCCGATGCGCAGGAGAGAGGCTTCGTCGAATGCGCGGCCGATGAGCTGCATGCCGATCGGCAGCCCGCCATGCGAGAACCCGCAGGGCAGCACCAGGCCTGGTAGCCCCGCCAGGTTCACCGACACCGTGTAAATATCGTTCAGGTACATCTGGAGCGGGTCTTCGGATTTTTCCCCCAACTTGAACGCGGGGGTGGGGGTGGCGGGGGAAAGCAGCGCGTGACACTCGGTCAGCGCTGCTTCGTAATCCTGGCGTAGCCGGGTGCGGGCTTTAAGGGCTTTGAGATAGTACGCGTCGTAATACCCCGCGGAGAGCACGTACGTGCCCAGGATGATGCGGCGCTTCACTTCCGGCCCGAACCCGGCACTTCGAGTCCGCTTGTACATCTCGATGATGTGGCCGCCTGGCTTGCGCAACCCGTAACGCACCCCGTCGTATCGGGCCAGGTTGGAGGAGGCCTCGGCGGGGGCGATGAGGTAATACATGGGGAGGGCGTAGTCCTGATGGGGAATGGTCACATCTTTAAAGGTGCAACCCAGTTTTTCCAGCACCGGCCGGACTGCGTTCACCGCAGCCCGGACTTCGGGGTCCAAGCCTTCGCCGAACCACTCTTTCGCGATCCCGATTTTGAAGCCCTGCAAGGATTGAGCCAGTGTTTCGGTGTAGCGCGTAAGAGGCCGGTCCACCGACGTGGAGTCCCGCTCGTCAAACCCTTCGATGGCCTCCAGGAGGAGGGCGGCGTCCTGAACGTCTTTGGCCAGCGGGCCGATCTGATCCAGGGAGGAGGCGAACGCCACCAGACCATACCGGGACACCCCGCCGTAGGTGGGTTTGAGGCCCACGACACCGGTGAGTGCGGCGGGCTGGCGGATCGAGCCACCGGTGTCTGAGCCCACGGCGGCGATGGTCAGATCGGCAGCCAGCGCGGTGGCCGAGCCGCCGGAGGAACCACCCGGAACGCGCTGAAGATCCCAGGGATTTCTGGTCGGGCCAAAGGCTGAGTGCTCGGTGGACGAGCCCATCGCAAACTCATCCAGGTTAGTCTTGCCCACGAACACCGTACCGGCTTCGCGCAGTTTGGATACCACCGTGGCGTCGTATGGTGGCACGAAGCCTTCCAGGGTTCTGGAGGCGCAGGTGGTGTTCACCCCCTTGGTGCACAGGTTGTCCTTGAGGGCGGTCGGGATTCCATCCAGGGGTCCTAGGGGGTGACCCGTGGCCCGGCGCTGGTCCGAGGCGCGGGCTTGTTGAAGGGCTTCCTCGCCGGTAACCGTCAGATAGGCGTGGACTTTTTGATCGTACGCCTCGATGCGCCGCAGCACCGCCTGGGTGAGCTCCACCGAGGAGAGTTTCTGTTCCTTGAGCTGCTGGCTGGCCTCGTGGATTGTCAGCGCCGCCGGATCGGACATCACTGCTCCAGGATGCGCGGCACGCGTACCGACCCTGCCTTGAAGTCAGGCGCGTTGGCGGCCACGTCATCCGAGGTGAGGCCGGGCCGGATGGTGTCTTCCCGGTACCGATTGGTGACGGAGGAGAGGATGTGGGTGGTGGGCTCCACCCCTTCAAGGTCCAGCTTGTTAAGGGTTTCCATGTAGCCCAGGATGGCTTCGAGCTGCGTGCCGAAGCGGTGTAGTTCGTCAGGGGTCAGATTCAGGCGCGCGAGATGCGCAATCGCTTCGACATCTTTGCTGGTGAGCGCCATGAGGCCTCACCATTGTAGACTCGCGGACTCGTCTCGGCAATGGATGGTAACCCACAATTTAAACATTGCCACCTGTGGTGGCACCGGCCGGAGCAATCGGGGAGGGCGCGTCCGTTAGACCCGACGTATACTTTATTCGAGGTTTAAGGAATTTGACGGTACGAACGAACTGCTTTCAAGTGGGAGTCGCCCTACTTGTGCTGGCCGCTGCCAGTGCTGTTGCAGGCGGGCCGGGGAGTACCGGAGCCACGGGCCTGAAACTGTCTGTGGGCGCCCGGCCGACGGCCATGGGGAGCGCCTTTGTGGGTCTGGCCGATGACCTGAACGCCCTCTACTGGAACCCCGCTGGGCTGGCCCAGATCCGCTCGCCGGAGCTGAGCCTCCTGCACACGCAGTATCTGGCCGATACCAGTTATCAGGTGCTGGCCTACGCGCAGCCGCTGGCGGCTTTTGGCACGGTGGCAGGATCGCTCAACATTCTCAACTACGGCAACATTCCTCGGGCGATCGAGCGACCGGACGGGCTGTACGGTGGAGAGTTCGGCAGTGCATCCCCCCAGGATCTGTTTCTGATCGGCGGCTGGGGAGTTGCCCTGCCCCCGCAGTTCGGCATGTCACGTGTGAGGATCGGCACGACGGTGAAGCTGACCTTCCAGCAGCTCACCGGCAACACGCTCGTGGGGATGGGTGTGGGAGGCGGAGTGTTGTGGGATACGCCGATGACAGGCTTTCGGGTGGGCCTCCTGCTTGACAATGTGGGCGCGCTCACGGGCATCAGTGCCCGGCTCCCGCTCAATGGGACGCTGGGGGCGAGCTACGCGAGGGTCCTGGGAAGAGATTTTCGAGCGATCTACGCGGTTGACACGCGGCTCTCGGTGGATACGAGCCTGCAGGCCAATATGGGGGTGGAGGTTGAGGCATTCAACATGCTGGGGTTAAGGGCTGGCTGGCGGGCCCGGCGTGCCGGCCGCGCCTTGGGCGGGCGGACCCTGGGGCTGGGCCTGAGGTACCCGATGACCTGGTTCGGCACGGCCATGCTGGTCAAATTGGACTACGCCACGGCGGCGTCCGGCGAGCTTGGCACCTCTCAACGGTTCCAGCTCAGCGTGCAATTCAAAGGGATCCACCTGGTCCAGCTCGGGAGGTTACGGGTGACGAAGCGTGGCGGCGAGCCGGTCTTGATGTGGACCGGGAAAGCCCCTGCCTTTCACGTGTTCATCAAAAGTCAGGGGGATGAGGACTTCGTGCAGCTCACCGGCCGGCCGGTTACGAAGACGCAGTATTCGCTGACTGGCCTGCCGGCGGGCCGGTACGTGTTCAGGGTGCTGGCGGTGGATCCGTACCGACCAGGGTGGCGGGGCGGGGTTTCACCTAACATTGAAGTGATCCTGGAAGCTCCGGAGGACACGAGCGCACCTTAGCAGGCCGCTGAAAAAGTTCCATCGTTAATCTTCTAACCGGCGTCGTTTTTATGTGAAGTGCGACTCC
>CAZPLZ010000004.1:0-38218 GCA_964587525.1 uncultured bacterium
TGAACCACGCCACCAGTAGCCCGGTGCGCTGCAAGGCCCGGCTCTCTAGTTCCACTCCCAGATATTGTTGGTGCACCTCTCGGTTGGCTGCTGACCAGTCCAGCGATGGAAACCACTCGCTGGCGAGGGGGTACAAGGGATTCCCCATCACCAGGTAACTCTTCACCAACCACGGGATCAAGGGCAGCAACAGCAATGCGGCCCACCACCCAAGCCACCGCCGCGGCGGCAGAAAACATATCGCCCACACTGCCACCACCGGGCCATACACCAGCTTTGAGGTCACACACAATCCCAACAGGAGCGCCCCGGGTGCCCACAACCCTTGCAGCTGCAGCACTGCGCCAGCTATGAACAACGCTGCTGCCGGTACGTCGCTCTTGCTCACGGTGGACAGCCACGCCACCGAGCCGAAGGACATCACCAGCAGCGGCCCTAGCCATGCGGCGTTGGGGCGACCTACCTTGAGGCAGTGCGCGGCAAACACCATGCTTGAGGCCATAAAGCACAGCAACACCATGACCTTTGCCAGCCGATCATCCCCGGTGATCAGCGGGAGTGCGAAGGCGGTTTCAAAGGGCGAGGGGTAATGGAAAGCCAATGGCACGTACTCATACATCGCCCGGCCCGCCTGCAGATACTGCCATGGGATCCCCAGATGGTACGCCCAGCTATCAGGATTCACCTCAGGCAGCAGCAGCTTCCAAGCCATGGGCGCAAGCCCCAGGGCGAGCGCCACCAGCCCGAGGACTCCTGCAGCCCGGCTTTCCCTGATCGCTTCGACCAGCAGGAGGCGCCGCTGCCACATGGCGCGGGAGCCAGCCAGAAGTGCCAGGCTGGCCGCAGTGAGCGCCAAGGGGGTGAAGAGGCCCGTGAGCCCTAAGCCGAAGTAGACAAAGCCCAGGGTGGCAAAGCCCAATAGAAGCCCGAGTCCGAAGCGCTCGAGGGCAGAGGGGGGCCGACGGAGCACAAAGGGGAGCATCCCGGCTCCCGTTCGCGCTGCCGCTTCGCTCAGCACTGCCGCCAGGCTGGCCAGCCACAGCAGGCGACTGAGCAATAAGATCCCCCCAGGGACCATTTACTTCTTCAGAAGACTTCTGACGGCATCCAGCACACGGTCCGGATCAATGGTGTTGACGCAGTTGTACATGGGGCAGCGCGGGCCCAGACAACTGGGGCAGACGGCTGGGTGCGGCAGCAGGACGACCCCACGATCGCCGCGCGGGCGCCAGCGGACCGGGCTTTGCGTATGCATTGGCGCATAGAGTGCGACCGTGGGCACACCGAGGCTGGCGGCCAGGTGTAGCGGGCCGGTGGCAGGACCCACCACGGCGCAAGCTTCGCGTAACACCGCAGCGAGGGCGGAGAGATTGCCCGGCGCTATAAACCGGCTTTCTGGAAGGCCGGCGGTCCGGGTGGCGGCAAGCACTTGGGCTGACTCTCCCGTGGTACCCGTTAACACCACGAAGTACCCGGCGCCCTCTAACAGCCTGGCGATGTCCCCGTAATGTTCTGGCGTTGCGTTCAATGCGGAGCCGCCGCATGTTGGATGCACAACCAGATAGGGTCTGGGGATTTTCTGGCGCTGCAACAGTGATTCTGCTTCAGCGGAGGCTTCGTCCGAAATCACCGGCGCAATCAGATTACCCCCCACTTCCTTTGAAGGGGAGAAATAGATACGCAGCGGCTGGAGCAGCTCGAGGTTATATTCCACCTCATGATGGATATTGGCCGAGCGATGCACGGCCACGCGGTGGGTAAACAGGAATGAATACCAGCGGTAGAGCGTTCCAATCCTGACCGGAATGCGGGCGAGGACGGCGGCCAGCGCCGGCTTGAACCTAGGGTAGAACAGCACGGCGGTGTCAAACGAGCTACGTCGTAAAAAATCAGTCAAGGGTGCGAGCGGCTGGGTGTGATCCCAGACGAACACTTCGTGCACCCAGGGCTGTCCCTCGATGAGTTGACGGGTGAGAGGTGAAACGACCGCGGTCACCCGGCAGTGTGGATAGGTGCGGGAGAGAGCAGCCATGGCCGGCATGGTCATTAATAGATCCCCGATGCGGTCAGTTCTAAAGCACACGGCTCGGCTGGGATCAGGCGCTGGCCGCATGTCGTCTCCCCCACTCAGCCAGCGCGAACAAGCAGTAGAGCTGTAACCCGTACCGGCCGGTCCGCTGATGCCGTTCCAGCAGGCGGTTGACTTCCGTATGGTCAATAAAAGCCCACGAGCGGAATGGACGGCTCGCCAGTGCGTCACGCAGGATCTCTTTCAAATGGCCTCTGAACCAGGCGCCCCAGGGAGGCTCGAATCCCACCTTGCGCCTGGCCAGCAGTTCAGGTGGAAGAAGCCCGGCCAGCGCGTCTTTAAATATTCTTTTATGGGTCTTCCCGTTTAATTTATAGGCCCCAGGCAAACTGTGCGCGTACTCGAGCAGCTTATGGTCCAGCAGCGGGGTCCGAGCCTCCAGGGATACAGCCATACTCATTCGGTCAACTTTTTGCAACAGGTCATCAGCCAGCCAAGTCTCGATATCCACGGCCAGGGTCTGATTCAAACGGTCTGATCCTGGATGAGCCGCAAAGAGCGGCCTGAAGACCGGAACGATCCAACTTACATCCCGGCGAAACAGGCGCCGGTGCTCCGACGGAGCGAAGGCCGAAACGGCGAAAGTATGGCTGGTGGGGACGTCAGGCTCAGTGATCGCATGAAAGCCCTTCACGTGTCTGGTTGAGATCAGTTCATGGGTGAAGGCCTGATCCACAGCGGCCCTGAGCCATTGCCCAGGCAGGATCGGCATCCTGGCGAGACGGTACCGGGCATAGCCTGCAAAGGCTTCGTCACCACCTTCACCGGTTAAGACAACGGTCACGTACTCCCGCGCCATGCGGCATATCAGATACGTTGGCAAGCACGCAGGGTCCAGGATGGGTTCATCCAGGGCATCGAACACCCTGGGGATCGCTTCGATAGCTTCCGCGTCACCCACGTGGAGTTCATGATGATCGCATCCGTATTTTTCAGCGACCTCAAGCGCAAACCGCGCATCTTCTTCTCCTCCAGGGTGGTCAAACCGGACGGAAAAGGTCGCCACCTTAGGCGCCATCTTCGCCATTAATGCAACGACGCCGGAGGAATCCACCCCGCCACTCAGCAGGGCACCCAGCGGGACATCGCTGAGCAGGCGCAAACGCACGGCTTCCTTAAGCTGTTCGTCCAGGTTGGTTCGCGCCTCCTGGTACGACAAGCTCGAAGGGGCCGCGGTCAGCCGCCAATATCGTTTAACTTCCACGGCACCATTGCGAACAGTCAAAAGGTGACCCGGTGGAAGCTTATGCACGCCGTGAAACGGCGTTCCAGGGCTGGGGATGTATTGCAGAACGAGGGCTTTGAGGATTTCTTCTTCATTCAGGCTCAGCGTGATCTCTGGACAGGCGCGAAGTGCATTCAATTCCGAGGCGAAAGCAAGCAAGGATTTGGCCTGCGCGTAATACAGAGGTTTCTTGCCGATCCGGTCCCGGGCGAGCAGGAGGGTGCGGTTGGGCTTGTCCCAGATCGCGAATGCGAACATGCCACGTAGCGCTTCGATGAATCCCTCTCCTTGATCCTCGTACAGATGGACCAGGACTTCGGTATCGGTGTGGCTGCGGAAGGTATGGCCGTTTGCCTCGAGCCGCTTGCGCAGCTCAGGCGCGTTGTAGATTTCCCCGTTGTACACCACTGCCACCGTACGGTCTTCGTTGAACACTGGCTGGCCACCGCCTTGCACATCCAGGATTGCGAGACGGCGCATCGCCAGCCCGACGCATACGTCCAGGAACTCACCTTCCCCATCGGGACCGCGGTGCCGCAGGCGTTCGTTCATCCGGCTGAGGACTTCCCGGTGGATCCGGGTGTTTCCGTCCAACGCGACCATGCCACAAATCCCGCACATGAAGTTACTTCCAGTGCCCCCCTCTTTTTTTTCCTCTCCCCCCAAAAGGGTGAGATGGTAAGGAGAGATTCCGGTAGGCACGGCGCAGCGACCGGGCCGCTAGTGCCTCACTGAAACGCTTCTCCACCAGTCGCCGTCCGCCTGCGGCAATCTTCCGGCTCAACGGAACATCCATGAGGAGTTGCCCAGTGAATCGGGCAAAGGCGGCGGACTGGTCAGAGGCCAGCAGCTCCACACCGTGTCTGGCGCTGAGGGATGCGGCCACGTTGGAGGTGGCCACGACGGGCAAACCACAAGCCATGGCCTGAATGGCCTTGTTGTTCAATCCCACTCCGAGGGGAAGCGGGCAGATCAACACTTTGGAGCGCTTAAGATGCGATTGGACATCAGCCTGGTACCCCAGAAATCGGACCGGCAGCGGACACGTTCTTGCCTGGCGGATCAGCCATGCTGGAGCGCCACCACCAATGACATGGAGCTGGGCATCAGGACATGCCCGCACCAGTTCCGCGGCGGCCTTCGTAAAAAACCAGCTCAAGCCTTCGGTATTCGGTGGATAAGCTATGTTGCCCAGAAAGGTCAGCGTGTTGGATCGAGGCGGCCTGGGCGAGAATTTCCAGAACTTAAGATCGAGGCCGTTGGGGACCACGATGATTGGTCGTGTGACCCCCAGCGATTTGAGCCGCGTGCGTTCCACCTCTGTAACCACGAGGCATGCCGCCGCCCGGTTAGCCCAGCGGCGCTCGGCTCTCTTGAGTGCCGGCAGGTCCAGCATAGCGTACCACCGGCGCCAGCCCCTTACCTTCGCGGCGTGTTGATAGTAATGTGACATGCAATCCGTCGCATCCAGGACGTATGGCAGGTTCAGCCGTTCCGCGTAAGGCATCATGCGCAGCCTGTGCACATGGACGCCGGTGACCGGCCAGTATCGAAGGGTATGAGCCAGCCACTCCTGCCCACGTGTTGACCAGAACGCTCCCGCATGCACAGGTTCGCGGTTCATCCAGGCTCTGAGGGCTCCCCGCACCTTCCACAGCCGGTTCACCGGCACCACTTCCGTGTCCTGACAGAGAGCCCGGATCTCTGGAGGAAGCTGGTTGTGTCCATCCGGATCAAGAAAAAATCCGTAAATCTGGTGAAACTTAGCCAATCCTTTAAGTGTCACGAGCGCGCGGACCCGGTCCCCGTCGCTGGGCGGAAACGGGACAAATGCGCAGAGGTAGAGAAGGTTCACTGAAAGGACGGAAACCAGTTGAACGGCATCGCCAGCCAGGCGAGGCCCAGTTGAGCGGCGATCCACTCCCGGCCGCTGGTATATCTAAGAACTGGGCACACGGTGAGCAGGTAAGAGATGCCCAAGGACAGAGCCAGCAACGTGTACCAGATTCGCCGCCGCCATGGTCGCTGAAGCGCCCACTCCACACCCAGGGCGAGGTACGGCGCCGCAAACGGGAGCAACGGCACCAGCGTGCGGCCGGGATAGGAGGAACCGCCCCAGTTGCGGAACACCAGTGTAAGGGCAACGTAGGCCGCTCCCCCGATCCAGAACCAGGCGTGCGACACCCGGCGCGATGAACGGGCAACCACAATTCCTGGCAGAAGAACCAGCATCCAGGGCGCGTACGGGATAAGGCCAAAATCCCGGTCGAACAGTTTCCCCAGAGCGCTGACGAGCGGGTTGCCGAACGATTGAGTGGCCAGCGAACCTGCGGTCAGGCTGTTAAGTTCGGCAGGGTACTTCTCCGTGAGCGTGTTGAGCACGGCCAGCAATGCCGGCCCGTGATACACGCTCATAAACACCCCCCCGGAGAGGGCGCCGGCAATCAGCCAGACCGGGACGTGCCTTCGCATATCGTGTGTGCCCTGACGATACCAATGTAATGCTGCCAGTCCGGCTGAGAGCAGCGCATAGCGGGGATGCAGCCAGGGTAGCGCTGCCGCGCAGGTCGCTACGACCTGACTAGAACCCAACCGACAGAGGGCGAGCCCGGTCAGCGCAGCCGCCGCCACCTCCGTGAAAACCAGGGTGGACGAGAACAGGAGGGGGCTGGAGGTGCCCAGCGCAACACAGGTGACCAGCGCGGATCGGGGTGAGGCTCCCAGACGGCAGAGCCGGTGCAGCACGGAGAGCAATCCGGCAGCCAGGGCCGCCAGTGCGAGCGTCACCCCCCAGCGGCCAGCCAGCGTGTACGCCGGGAGGACGAACAACGGCAATCCTGCAGTGTGTTGTGAGTATTGAGCTCCATCCGGCGTGATCACGGTGTGTGGGTCGATCTCCCGCACCGGGTAAAACTTCAGGTGGGAACCTGATGCGTAATTGCCGGAGAGCTCCAGATCGCCATCCACAGCCAGGCTCTCCGTGATCTGCAGATAATGCGGTTCGTCTGTGGTCGGAAGATAGACGAAGGTCACGTACGTACCCGTCATGGCAAAGAGAAGGGCGCTGGCCATTGTGATTCGGCTCGCGGACGACCTTCGCCGCCGGCCGGCGAGCACCCGCCATGCAACCCAGCCCGCCAGGAGCACCCAGAGGGAACCCGCTACGAGGCATCCCAGGTATTCCAGCGGCGACAATTTCACGAAATGTCCTGGCCAGAGGTAGACGTGGCCAAGGTGAGAGAAACTTGAGTCCGCAAGCCCGTCGAGCGATCGCTGCACCCAGTTCACGATAGACAGGATGTGGATTTTTTCAACATTCTCTTAAGAGGTTACCAGGCGGCTGCCGGGTTTGACCGCCGGAGATCCCTGCTGACACAGCGGACAGGAGGCTTTCTGGTACGTAGCCAGCGGCAGCTTCAACAACGCCTGTGACTCAGCCGGGAGTTTTGACTTGTCCCCCCTGCGATCCACGACACACCCGATTCCCACGACGGCAGCTCCGGCACTGCTGATCAGCTCGGCAAGTTCCAAGATCGACCCGCCGGTCGTCACGACATCCTCGACCAGCAGCACCTTATCCTGCGGCTCAGCATGAAACCCACGGCGAAGCGCCATCCTTCCGTCTTGCCGCTCAGAAAAAATACATGGGACCTTGAAGGCACGGGCGACTTCGTGCGCCAGGATGATACCTCCAATTGCTGGGCCGGCCACCAAAGTAATCTGCTTGTCGGCGAAGCGGCGGGCCAGGGCGCTCCCAAGCCGCTCAGCCGACTGCGGGTATTTAAAAGCCTGGGCACATTGCACATACCGGTCGCTGTGCAGCCCCGAGGTGAGCTCGAAATGCCCCTTGAGCAGTGCTCCGGTTTCTTCCAGCATGGCGATGACCTCTTCTGGGGTCATGGTTCGATTGGGAAGGGTGAGGGGGGACAGGCAGCCTCGATTTCCTGGACAGTACATTGCGCGGCTGCCGCAGGGTCAGGATGTTTGAGGATCGGGCGTCCAACCACAATCAGGTCTGCTCCTTGCGCAATCGCCTCGCGCGCAGTAAGCGTCCGGCGCTGGTCTCCCTTGGCGTCGGTGGCGGACCGGATGCCCGGAACCACCGTGAACAGGCCGTTTCCTAGATGGCTCCGGATGGCCTTGAGTTCCAGCGGCGAACAAACTATGCCCGCGGCACCCGCCTTCTGCGCCAGTTCGGCCCAGAACAGAACGCGCTCGGTCAGCGGCTCGGACAATTTCCACTCCCGTTCGAGCTGCTCCTGGTCGAACGAGGTCAGCACGGTCACGGCCAGGATTTTGAGCTCCGACCCAGCGATCTCTCCTGCCGCTTCCCTGGCCCGTTCGAGCATCTTGCTCCCACCCGCGGCATGCACCGTGACGTAGTCGACACCCATGCGGGCGACCTGCCGGCACAGCCGGCCAACTGTCTTGGGGATGTCGTAGAGCTTGAGATCCAGGAACACTTTTCGACCAAGCTTCTTGACTGCCGCAATGAAGGTTTCGCCGCGCGCATAGACATGGGCCGGACTCACCTTGAACACTCCGACATACGGCGCCAGATTTCGCGCCAACTCCAGCGCCTGGTCAGGGTCGTCAACGTCCAGGGGGACCGCGAGACGGTCCCGGGTTGGCATCGTCAGCATTAACGAAGCACCTGTATCTTCACCCTCGCGGTCCCTTTGTCCTTGAAACGCAACACCCGGGCGCCGCGAAGGGTCAAATCGATAATCCGGCCTTTGATGTATGGCCCGCGATCGTTGATGACCACCACAATCGTGCGCCGGTTCTCGAGATTCGTCACCTTGACCCGGCTTCCGAGCGGCAACGTTTTATGGGCCGCCGTCATGGCGTGCATGTCGTACCGGGCTCCGCTCGCCGTCTGTCTCCCGTGCTCGTACACACCACCCTTCTGCATCCCGTACCAGGAGGCGAGTCCGTATTCGACGTATCCGGCCCAGGCCTTGCCGCCCTTTCTGGTCTTCTTCGCCTTCTGACCATACTTGTATTGCCGCGCGTCTTGAGGCACACACCCGCCTAGCACCAACACAACGATGGCGGTGACGACGATTCGCAGCAGCCTCATTTCGGGTGGGCCGCCCCGATCAAGTCGGTAACGCGCCCCACCTTCTCGTGGCGCAGGCAGTCCGTCAATTCCCCGGTGATCCGGACCGCCGCCGCCGGCTCAAGGAAATTGGCGGTTCCCACCGCCACCACGGTGGCCCCGGCGAGCAAGAACTCCATGACATCCTCACCGGAGTTGATGCCGCCCATTCCGATGACTGGCAGGGGTAGCGCCTCAGTAACCTGCCAGACACACCTGATCGCCAGCGGTTTGATCGCCGGCCCGGACAACCCCCCAAACACTGATGATAGTTTTAGTTTTTTCGTCTGCACATCGATGGCCATTCCTAGAAAGGTGTTGACCAGCGAGAGGGCGTCCGCCCCGCCGGCTGCCACGGCCCGAGCGATGGCGACGATGTCGGTCACGTTTGGTGAAAGCTTCACGATCAGGGGCTGGCGCAACGCCCTCTTGGCCCGCCTGGTCACTTCCTCCGCCAGCTTGGGATCCACCCCGAATTCCATCCCCCCACATGTCACATTTGGACATGAAATGTTCAGTTCAACGGCCGCCACCCCTGCTGCACCGGAAAGCTGTTTGCAGACTTCCTCGTATTCTTCCATGGTGGATCCTGCCACATTGGCGATCACCGGAATACTCAATTGACGAAGCATGGGAAGTTTATCGGTCAGAAACTTTTCCACACCGACATTTTGCAACCCGATGGCGTTGAGCATGCCGCTTGCCGTTTCAGTGATGCGTTGTGGCGCATGACCTTCCCGGGGTGCCAAGGTAAGGCTTTTCACAATGAGGCCGCCCAGCCGGTTGAGATCATAATATTGGCTGAATTCCTCCCCGTATCCAAATGTACCGGAAGCTACGAGGACAGGCGTTTTAAACTTAATGCCTGCTATGTCAGTTTCGAGTGTTGGTTCCGTCATAGGGAGAGGGGGCATGCGGTCCAGTCAATCGTCCGGCCGTCAAACACCGGACCGTCACAACAGATCCTCACAAACCGCCCATGACCTTCCGCTCCATGAACGGGTAGGACGCACCCCAGACAGACGCCGACCCCGCAACCCATCTGATTTTCCACCGCCACTTGTACGGGCAGGTGTTTCCACCGTTTGGACAACGTGGCCAGCATGCCCATCGGACCACAGCCATACAGTCGCACTGAGCCAGCAATACCGGAGAGCAATGAAGCGCATAGATCAATCACCGTTCCATGCAGCCCGACAGCGCCGTCTTCAGTGGCAAATTGCGAATTCAGCCACGGCTCCTTCGCTAACCGGTCCCGCCAGAGCAACTGATCGGCGGTCCGGGCACCAACCAGCAGAGAAATCCGTTCAGCGAGTCGGCGATCGCGGAGATATTTAGCCAGCAACAGCAGCGGTGCTACCCCGTATCCTCCACCGATGAGCACCGCGTTCTTCACCGTGGTACCGTCAAACTGATATCCGGTCCCCAATGGCCCCAGCACATCCATGGTATCGCCGGGTTTCATCCCTGCCATTACATACGTGAGTTTACCCACTTTTTTGAATAACAGGGTCAGGGTCTCGCCATCGCAGCCCGCGATGCTGAATGGCCTCCGTAACATGGCAGGGTCAGCCTCGGGCAACCGGATGTGCACAAACTGCCCCGGTGTTGCCTTCCGGACAACCTCCGGCGAACGTAAATCAAGTTCACAGTACTCAGGGTTTTCTAGTGTCCGCCTGGCGAGGACTTTTGATTTCACTAGGAGCCCGGGGACGTAAGGCATTTTCTGACTAGCCCCCGGCCTCGCGGACTCGGCCCGCAGACGACCTCCCTACCCTCTCCCCCCTTTGGGGGGAGAGGGTAGGGAGAGGGGGAACCACTGCGAGGGCGTGATACTCCTGGAGTGGTTTGACTTCCAACGCACTGGATTTGACACTGTCCAGGGCGCTCACGAGAGCTTGGGCACCGGCCAGGGTGGTGATACAGGGTATCTGGTGCATCACCGCGGAACAACGGATCGCGTAATTGTCGCTTCGCGGCCCTTTACCCTGCGGGATGTTGATGATGAGCTGGATTTCACCGTTGGTGATCAGATCCAGGACATTGGGGCGGGCACCTTCATGAACTTTTGGCACCGGGGTCACGGTGATGCCGCTGAGCATGAGGGCTTCTGCGGTCCCCTCCGTGGCAAGGATCTTGAAACCTTGACCGACGAGGTGCCGGGCGACGGAGGTGATGCCGTGCTTGTCCTTGTTTTTCACGCTGACGAACACGCTTCCCCCGGAAGGCAGCTTCTGTCCCGCTGCGAGCTGAGACTTCGCAAACGCGGCGCCAAATGTCGTGTCGGTCCCCATCACTTCCCCGGTGGACTTCATTTCTGGCCCGAGGATAATGTCTGCTCCCTGAAACCGATCAAACGGGAACACCGATTCCTTGATCCCAATATGACGAAAGACTGGGGGGCCGGTGATTCCTTGATCAGCGAGGGATCGCCCGATCATGACCTTGGTGGCAACCTTGGCCCAGGGAATGCCGGTCACCTTGCTCACGAACGGCACGGTCCGGGAGGCGCGCGGGTTGACCTCAAGCACAAAGACTCGTTCGTTTTTGACCGCATACTGAACATTCATCAGGCCTTTAACCTTTAAGGCCAGCGCCAACACTCTGGTTTGCGTGTTGATCTGTTCGATGATCTCTTCGGTCAGCGTATGTGGCGGGAGAACCATGGCGCTGTCGCCAGAGTGGATACCCGCCTCCTCGATATGCTCCATGACCCCGGCAATGACAACCCGTGACCCATCCGCCACACAATCCACGTCAACCTCGATGGCATCCTCAAGGAATTTATCGATCAGGACAGGATATTCCGGCGAGACCAGCATGGCCAGTGACATGGAGGCTTCCATCTGGCTGCCGTCATACACGATGTCCATAGCCCGGCCACCGAGCACATAGGAGGGGCGCATCAGCACCGGATACCCGATCCGGTTCGCCACACTCCGGGCTTCGGTGAGGGAACGCGCCGTCCCGGCCTGTGGCCGGTTAAGCTTCAGCCGTCTCAGGAGGGCGTCGAACCGTTTCCGATCTTCGGCGATATCGATAGACGTTGGTGAGGTCCCTAGGATGTGAATGCCGGAGGCGGCAAGTCCTTTAGCGAGTTTCAGCGGTGTCTGCCCTCCCAATTGGAGAATCACCGGAGGGTTGAGTTCACGCTCCAGAACGGCAGACACGTCCTCCAAAGTCAGCGGTTCAAAATACAACCGGTCAGAAGTGTCGTAATCAGTGGAGACCGTTTCCGGGTTGCAGTTGATCATGATGACTTCGAAGCCCTCCTCCCGCAGGGCATAAGCCGCATGCACGCAGCAGTAGTCAAATTCCACCCCCTGGCCAATACGATTTGGCCCGCTGCCTAGAATCGCAACTTTTTTGCGGGCCGTTGGCGGCGCCTCAGTTTCCGATTCATACGTTGAATAGAGATACGGCGTTCTGGCCTCGAATTCTGCCGCGCAGGTGTCCACCATCTTGTAGGAGGGGTGAATGTTAAAGGCCTGGCGTGCGCGCGTCACCTTCTCCGGCGTTACGTTCATCCACTTCGCGATCTGCGTGTCAGAAAATCCCATCCGTTTCGCTCGGAGCATCTCACGAGCCGTGAGCCTGAAGACCTGCTTGCGCTTGCCCGCTTCCCCTTTCGCCCGCCGCTTGATAACAGCAATGAGTTCCTGTTCGGTGTGAACGATTTCTTGTATCTGCCTGAGGAACCATGGATCGATGTGCGAGAGCTGGTTCAGTTCTTCAATAGTTTGACCCGCAACGAGGGCTTCACGAATGGCCAGCACTCGATCGGGATTGGGCCGAGCGACACGTTCCTTAAGTTCTTCGAGTTTGGCGCCTGAGAGATGGCCCGCCTCCAAGCCGTTCAGTCCGTTTTCCAGTGACCGGAGCGCTTTTTGCAGTGAGGCTTTGAACGTACTGCCGATTGCCATGACTTCCCCCACTGAACGCATCTGGGTGTCCAGCCATTGCTCGACTTCAGGAAATTTCTCAAATGCAAACCGGGGGATCTTGGTGACCACATAATCGATCGTCGGTTCGAAACTGGCCGGCGTGGACTTGGTAATGTCGTTGGGCAGTTCATCAAGCGTATACCCGACGGCAAGCCGTGCTGCGATCTTGGCGATCGGGAACCCCGTCGCTTTTGAGGCGAGGGCTGAGGACCGGGACACCCGGGGGTTCATCTCAATCACAACCATGTGCCCAGTGGATGGATTCACGGCGAACTGGATATTGGAGCCGCCAGTCTCCACGCCGATGGCGCGCATGATGGCAAAAGCCCAGTCACGCATCTTCTGGTATTCCTTGTCTGTCAGTGTTTGTGCTGGAGCGACGGTGATCGAGTCGCCGGTGTGGACCCCCATCGGATCAAAGTTCTCAATCGAGCAGACAACCACACAGTTATCCTTCTTATCGCGCATCACCTCCAGCTCGAATTCTTTCCACCCAAGCACAGATTCCTCAATCAGCACCTGCCCGATTGGGCTTAAGTCTTGAGCGAAACGCGTTTTCTCCCGCAACTCATCGGCATTGTACACAATGCCCCCTCCCGTTCCTCCCAGCGTAAAGGCTGGACGGAGAACCAGGGGAAAGCCGAGTTCACCAGCCACCTCCAGCGCTTCGTCCACGCTGGTTACTTCCCGGCTTCGCGGTACATCGAATCTCAGGGAGAGCATCGTTTCTTTGAAGAGTTTCCTGTCTTCAGCCCGGCGGATGACGTCATGCTGGGCCCCGATCAGCTCCACGTTGTGGCGAGCCAGAACGCCACGCTCGGCGAGACCGATGGCCACATTGAGGGCGGTCTGACCGCCCAGTGTGGGCAGCAAGGCGTCCGGCTTTTCAGCGACGATGACCTTCTCCACCATGTCCAGCGTGATGGGCTCAACGTAGGTCCTCAAGGCTTTCTCCGGATCCGTCATGATGGTGGCGGGATTGCTATTGACGAGTATCACCTCGTACCCTTCAGCCTGCAAGGCCTGACAAGCCTGGGTCCCTGAATAATCAAATTCACAGGCTTGGCTGATGACGATTGGCCCTGATCCAATGATCAGGATCCGTTTGATATCGTTCCGCTTCGGCATCAGTCCATTATTGACGGGTGAGGGACCGATGTGCCGTATTTTGCTGCTTGAATCATTTTCACGAAACTCTTGAAATGCTTTCTGGCGTCGTGTGGTCCTGGGGACGCCTCTGGATGATACTGGATAGAAAACAGCGGCAGTTCTTTGTGCCGCTGGCCTTCCACAGTCTGGTCGTTAAGGTTGAGATGGGTGACTTCTACTCCGGACGGCAATGTCGCGGCGTCTACCGCGAAATTGTGGTTCTGGGCCGTGATCTCCACCGTCCCTGAGGGCCTATGCATCACGGGATGGTTACCACCGTGATGGCCAAATTTGAGCTTAAACGTGTTAGCCCCGAGGGCGCGCCCGATCACCTGGTGGCCTAAGCAAATGCCAAACACTGGCACGTTCCCGAAGAGCTCTCGTGCCGTCTGACAGATCTGTGGGAGCCGCTCCGGGTCGCCAGGGCCGTTGGAAAACACCACCCCGTCTGGTTTGTAGCCAAGGATATCCGGTGCGGTAGAAAAGGCGGGGATGACCGTGAGACGGCACCCCGCGCTGACCAACGATCTAAGGATATTGTATTTCACCCCGCAGTCCACCACCACCACGTGAAAGGGGCCTCCGCTGCCTTCAAATTCCATCTGTTCAGGATTTTGGCGTTGTGGATCCGAGTCAGTGAGTAAAGGTTTGACCGGGTCCTGCCACGAGAACGGTTTGGCACAGGACACTTCCGTGACCAGGTCCCGCTCCTCGATGGGTGGGACAGCCTTGGCACGTTCAACAAGCGTTTGCCGCCGCCGTTCGCTTGTTGAGATGACGCCGCGCAGTGCGCCCTTCATCCGCAACCGGGTGACCAGCGCCCGGGTGTCCACATCTTCAATGCCGACAATTCCATGCCGCGCCAGATAATCCGGAAAGCTTTCCTGGCTCCGCCAGTTGCTGGGGACCGCGCATGCCTCCCGCACGATAAACCCTTCCACATAGGGGCGGGTTGATTCCACGTCGTCAGGATTGATGCCGCAATTTCCGACATGGGCGACCGTCATGACCACCATCTGGCCTTTGTAGGAAGGGTCGGTCAGCACTTCCTGGTAGCCTGCCATCGAGGTGTTGAACACGACTTCACCAGATGTCTCTCCAGCCGTACCAAAGGACAA
Organism: uncultured bacterium; assembly: GCA_964587525.1. Lineage (GTDB taxonomy): Bacteria > Oederibacteriota > CAKKQC01 > CAKKQC01 > CAKKQC01 > CAZPLZ01. The sequence goes on from CAZPLZ010000004.1 coordinate 14,627, forward strand.
ACCTTCATAGACCGAGCCATCTTCGAGGGCCAGCCAAGCGGGAAGCCGTTTCCTCGCCATCAGATCAGCTCTCCTTCCCGCACGACGATGTCCCCAGCGACGATGGTATGCACAACCCGCCCACGCATGGTCTGGCCATGAAACGGCGTGTTCTTGCTCTTGGAGGCCAGCTTGCCGGTGTCCACGATCCATGCGGCCTGTTCGTCAAAAACCGTGACATCGGCAGGCGCCCCTACCGTTAGTGAGCCACCCGGAAGGTTCAGCAGGCGGGCGGGTGACGTGGCAAGAAGATTGACCAGTGCCGGAAGGGTGATCGCGCCAGCATGCACCAGAGTCTTCAGACAGAGCGCAAGGAGTGTTTCCAGCCCGATCATACCGGAGGCCGCCAGGTTGAACTCCACATCCTTGTCCAACGGACCATGCGGCGCATGATCACTGGCGATGGCATCAATGGTGCCGTCGGTCACAGCGGCGATCAGCGCTTGCCGGTTTTCTTCATCCCGCAGCGGCGGGCTCACTTTGGCCTGCGTGTCGAACTCCCCGACCGCCTCGTCCGTCAGCGCGAGATGGTGGGGCGTGACCTCACAGGTGACGTGCACCCCCCGCCGCTTGGCTGCGCGGATCATGTCAACACTCCTGTGGGAGCTTATGTGCGCGATGTGCAGATGCGCGCCGGTGGCCTCAGCCAGCAGGAGATCGCGTCCGACGATCACGTCCTCCGCCAGTGGCGACCGGCCCGCCAGCCCAAGTTTGAGTGACACGTGGCCTTCGTGCATCACCCCGCTGTCGATGAGGTGCTCGTCTTCCGCATGTTCGATGTACGGGGTGCGCAGGGCCTGCGCATTGACCATGGCCCGCTTCGAGAGCAGCGCGTTCATCACGCTGTTTCCGTCATCCGAAAATGCCACCGCGCCGGCTTCTTTCAATCCGACCAGATCCGCTATAACTTCCCCTCCGCGTTCCTGGCTGATGCACCCGATGGGGTAGACCTTGACGGCACCGTCTTGTGCCGCTCTGGAGAGCACGTAGGCGATCATCGCGGGCGAATCCAGTGGCGGGGTGGTGTTGGGCATACAGGCGATCGCCGTGACCCCCCCTTTGGCTGCCGCCCGGGTGCCGGTCGCAATGGTTTCCTTGCCCTCCTGGCCCGGCTCCCGCAAGTGGACATGGATATCGACGAATCCGGGCGTGACGACTAACCCCTTGACGTTAAGAGTTTCAGCGCCGTTCGCCTTAAGGTTTGAGCCAATCACCGCAATCTTGCCACTCCTGATCAAGACATCCTGAACGCCATCGAGATGGTTCGCCGGGTCAATCACCCGCCCCCCGTGCAGCAAGATAGACTTTTCCCTCTCAGCCATTTATCTTTCCCCGGCTGGTTTCAAGCAGGTACAGCACCGCCATCCTGATCGCGATGCCGTTCGCGACCTGATCCACGATGACGGACTGGGGGCCATCGGCAACGTCGTGGGCGATCTCAACGCCACGGTTCATGGGGCCGGGATGCATGATCAGCGCCCCAGGTTTAGCCCATTTCGTCCGCTCCATGGAGATGCCGTAGTGCTGCACGTAGGCCTTGACCGACGGAAGAAGTCCCATCCGGTGCCGCTCGAACTGCAGGCGCAGGATGTAGATGACATCCGTGCCATCCAGGGCGGCTTTCAGATCGTGATAGACGTCCGCACCGAGGTGTTTGAACTCAGACGGGAGGAGCGCCGGCGGTCCGCAGAACCGGACTTTCGCACCCAGCTTCGTGAACGCGAGCAGATTGGATCGCGCCACCCGGCTGTGCAACAGGTCTCCAACCAGGGTGATTGTCTTTCCTTCAATTCCCCCCAGCTTGTCCCGCACCGTGTAAAGGTCCACAAGAGCTTGAGTGGGGTGCTCGTGCTGGCCATCACCGGCGTTGATCACCGACGCCTTCAGGTTCCGTGCTAACGCATGCGGTGCTCCGGATGAGGCATGCCGCATCACGATAAAGTCAACGCTCATGGCTTCCAGGGTCCGCGCGGTATCGAGTAAGGTCTCTCCTTTGGAGACACTACTGACCTGGACGTCGATGTTGACGACGTCTGCGGAAAGCCGGACCGCCGCAAGCTCGAATGACGTCCGGGTCCGGGTGCTGGGCTCATAGAAGAGGTTGACCACCGTCCTTCCACGGAGCGCCGGAACTTTCTTGATAGGGTGTTTGGCGACATCCTGGAGTGAATCGGCCGTGTTGAGGATCAGTTCGAGCTCCTGGCGGGAGAGTGATTCGATATCCAGCAGGTCTTTATGCGCCAGCCGGGTTACCGGCGCTTCAACCTGTACCTCCTGCGTGCGTTCCAGGATGCCCATCAGAGCGGCCCTTCCAGCACAACCTGGTCCCGCCCGTCCACCTCGGTGATTTCCACCTTGACGTTGGAGCCAGTGGTCGTTGGAATGTTTTTTCCCACATAATCCGGCTTGATGGGCAGCTCCCGGTGCCCCCGGTCCACCAGCACGGCGAGCTGGATAGCCTGCGGCCGGCCGTAATCAACCAGAGCATCCATCGCGGCCCTAACGCTCCGGCCGGTGAAGAGCACGTCATCCACCAGAATCACAATTTTTCCATCGATCGAGCCAGGGATGTCGGTGGTCTTGGGTAACACCGGCTTGGTACCCACATCGTCTCGGTGCAGGGTGATATCGAGCACGCCGAGTGGCGCCTTAACACCGTGATCACGGTTGAGAAATTCCGTGATCCGTTTGGCGAGGACATCCCCACGGGCTGGGATCCCGAGGAGCAGAACATCGGCCCACTGCTCCCGATTTTTCTCATGAATTTCGTGGGCGATGCGCACCAGGGATCGCTCGATGGCCACGGCGTCCATAAGCACAGAGCTATTGTTATCAGACACCATGGCCAACAAAAAAGCCGCGCAGGTTAGAACCCACGTGGCCGCTCAACTTTCTGGACATCTTGCAATTCATCGTTGCTCCTTGCCAGCCTCACCGGACCGGCTTAAAGGACGTTTATGTTCTCATCCAATTAAACGCGTAATGTCCTCACCTGTCAAGACCCTGGATTTTTACGGTAATCTATACTTACACATGACGGACAAGCGCACATCTTCAGAAACAGAACAAACAACTCAGGAATGGATCCGAGATTTTGAGGCTGCGGCGAAAAGGTCTCTGGAACAACGCCTCAACTACGCCTTTATTCATACATACAAGCCGGTCATGGATGACGAACCTTTCCGTTCTTTTGACACCATGGCCAGCTATCGCCGCTGGTGTGAGGAGCATCTTCCCAGATGGCTTGGGTATGGGCGGACGTTTTAATACTTCGGGCAGTCGGGGTCCACCGCGTCAGACCAGGAGTCGATGCCGCCGGCCAGATTTTTCACTTTCGTAAAACCCATCTGCTGCAGGAACTGGACAGCCCGGGCGCTGCGCATACCGGTGTGGCAATGAACAACGATGTCATCGGCTGAGTCCAGTTCGTTGACCCGTTCAGGAAGCGTCCCCAGCGGGATCAGCTTGGTTCCCGGCATGCGAGCGATCTCCCATTCTTCAGGCTCCCGTACGTCGATCACCACCGGCGCCTTGCCGTCGTCCATAAGCTTCTTGAGATCCAGCACCGAGATCTCAGGAACTCCAGCCCCATCCACCTTGGCTTCCTCACCACGGGTGATCCCGCAGAACGCCTCATAATCGATGAGCCCTTTGACCGTTGGGTTCTTGCCGCACAGCGGGCAGTTCGGGTCCTTGGCCAGCTTGACCTCGCGGAATTTCATATCCATGGCGTTGAAAAGCATGAAGCGCCCCTGCAAAGTTTTCCCTTTGCCCAAGATGAGCTTGATCGTCTCGGTAGCCTGAATGACCCCGATGATGCCTGGCAGGATACCGAGCACCCCGCCTTCGGCGCAGGACGGCACCGAGCCCGGCGGAGGCGGTTCGGGATACATGCACCGGTAGCACGGTCCCTGGTCGGGTATGAAAACCGTGGCGTGTCCCTCGAATCGAAAGATGGATCCATAGACCAACGGTTTCTTGAGGAAGTAAGCCGCATCGCAGGAGAGGTACCGGGTCTGAAAGTTGTCCGTTCCATCCACGATGATGTCGTACTCCTTGAAGAGCCGCATCGCGTTCTCGGAGGAAAGCCGTTCTTGGTACGTGTTCACCGTGACGTGTGGATTGATAGCCTTGAGGTGCACAACCGCGGATTCAACTTTTGGTTTGCCCACCCAGTCTGTCCCGTGCAGGATCTGGCGCTGGAGGTTCGTGAGATCCACCACATCGAAGTCCACTACCCCGAGGGTGCCCACCCCCGCGGAAGCCAGGTAAAGCAACGATGGTGAGCCAAGGCCTCCGGCCCCGATCACGAGCACTTTTGCCGCGGCCAATTTCTCCTGGCCCTGCATCCCCACTTCCGGGAGAATCAGGTGCCGGCTGTACCGGAAGATTTCCTCTTTAGATAACGACATAATGTTTTTCCTCTCACCCTAAATTAAAGATCATGCTTCAGAACTATTTTCCCAAAACTCTGGCGGCTCAGCAATCTCTCCATAGCTGGGCGGGCCTGATCCAGCGGAAACGTTGAATCCAGCGTGACACTCAGCTCTCTTTTATTAAACAACTTCAGGACCGCCTCAAGTTCCTGCCTGGTACCCAGATAAGCGCCACGGATAGAGAGCTGGCGCGAGAAGATAAAGCGCAGGTCCAGCGTGGCCTCCGGACCGGTGGTGGCGCCGCACGTCACCAGCACCCCGTTGAATGCCAAACATTGTATTGCTTGCTTGAAGACGGCGGGACCGATGTGTTCGAACACCACATCAACCCCTTTCCCGTCAGTGGCCTCCCGCACCGTTTTCCAGAAATCCTGATTCGTATGGTCCAAAGTTACCGCCGCCCCCAATTCCAAGGCTCGCTTTCGCTTGACCTCCGATGAAGCTGTGGCCAGGATCTTCGCTCCCGCGTGTCTGGCGATGGAGAGCGCCGCCGCCCCAACCCCGCTTCCGGCGCCCATAATCAGTACGGACTGACCGGACTTTAACTCGGCAAGGGTCATGAGCATGTGCCACGCCGTGAGGAATGTCACCGGGATGCCGGCGGCTTCCTCGAAGGTGAGCCCCGCGGGCATCGGCAAGAGGTCGGAGGCAGGAACGCACACACAATCCGCATACCCCCCCCAGCGCGGACCCGCTCCGAGCACGGTTCGCCGCTCGCACAGGTTCTCCCGTCCAGCGCCACATTGCGCACACTGACCACACGCGTTAAGGGGAGCGACGATGACTTGGTCCCCGGGCTTGATGCCGCTGACTTCTTTCCCCGCCGTCTCCACAACCCCTGCGACATCCGAACCCAGTGCGTGCGGGAGAGAAATCTTGTATACAGGAATGCCGCTTAAGACCCACACGTCGAGATGATTCAACGCGCAGGTGCGTACGCGGACAACAGCTTCCCCCTGACCAGGTTTGGGATCGGGGAAGGTTTCGAGCCGGAGCTTCTCAGGCCCTCCGGGCTCGTGGAAGACTACTGCTTTCATCCCCCTCTCCCTCCCCTCTCTCCGCTTCGGGGGGAGAGGGAAAAGAAAGGCAGGACTCTACCCATTCACTCTTCTAGAGGCGTTCTTTGATGGCGGCGACGATAGCCTTGGCGTCGATGCCATAAGCTGCGAGCAGCTCTTTCGCCACCCCGGACTGCGGCACCTTCCGTACCCCAAGTACGCGTACCGGAGCCCGGCCGGCCACCGCCTGGCAGACCGCATCGCCCAATCCGCCGTGCGGCGAGTGATCTTCCACGGTCACCACATACTTGGTTTCCGCCGCCGCCTTATTGATCGTGATTTCGTCCAGTGGCTTGATGGAATAAGCATCGATCACCCGAATGGCGACGCCTTCGCCCTTGAGGATGTCGTGGGCTTCCAGCGCTTCGTAGAGTGTGACCCCGGCGCCTATCACCACGGCCCGGTCTTGCGGAGATGACCGCAGCACTTTAGATCCCCCGATCGGGAACGAATCTTGATCGCCATAGATGATTTTGGTCTTGGGCCGGCTGGTGCGAATATAGACGAGGCCGTCTGCCTGAGCGGCCTCGAAGACGAGCTTTTCCGCGCAAACCGCATCGCTGGGATACAGCACGCTCATGTTGAAGATGGGCCGCATCATCGCCAAGTCCTCCAGCGCCATCTGCGAGGGGCCGTCTTCGCCGATGGAGACGCCGGCGTGGCTGCCGCAGAGGATGAGGTGTTTGGGATGCGAGTATCCAGCCATCCGGATGAAATCGTAGGCTCGTGAGAAGAAGCACGCGAAGGAAGAGACGAACACCTTCTTGCCCTCAGTGGCCAATCCCAGTGCGACGCCAACCATATTTTGCTCTGCGATATACCCCTCGACGTATCGATCGGGGTAAGCTTTCATGAATTTCTCAGCGAATGTAGAATTTTTGACTTCACCGTCAATGACCACAACGGAGGAATCTGCCTTGCCTAACCTGACGAGGGCCTCGCCATACGCTTCCCGGGTTGCCACTTGGTCGCCAGGTTTGTATGGCAGCGGCGGGCTCGCGACCGAGCCGCTTGCCGAAGGCGCAGCGGATTGCCAGGAATGACTCGGCGGTGTGAGGGTGACGTGGGGGTCGCCAATCTCCGCAATGGCCTTTTCAACCTCGTCACCTTTCTTCAGCGGCTTGCCGTGCCAGCCCTCTTTCCCCTCCAGCAATGAGACCCCCCTGCCCTTTTGAGTTTTGGCAATCACGGCAAACGGCTTCCCCTGGGTGTTCCGGGCGTGCTCAAACCCCGCCATCAACTCCTTCACGTTGTGTCCATCAATAACCGCCGCTTCCCAGCCGAACGACCTGAATTTGGCGGCCAGCACCTCCCCATCGTGGCGATGCATCGTCGGGCCGCTCTGCCCAAGCGCATTGAGATCAACGATCCCAACCAGGTTGTCGAGTTTGTTGAAAGAGGCGAATTGAGCGGCTTCCCAGACCGACCCCTCTGCACTCTCACCATCCCCCAGAAGGGCGTAGACCCGTGCGGGCAGTTTGTCCAGTTTTTTTGCGTAGGCGATCCCCGCCGCAGCAGACAACCCCTGGCCCAGTGAACCTGTCGCAACCTTAACCCAAGGTAGCCGGGGCATCGGGTGGCCTTCGAGACGGCTTGTGAACTTCCGCAGTGACAGCAAGTCATCGTCAATAGCACCGGCTTCTCTCAAGGCGGCGTACAGGATAGGAGCGGCGTGTCCCTTGGAGAGCACGAAGGCGTCAGCGTCTCGCTGATCAGGATTGGCTGGGTTGAATTTCATTTCAGCAAAGAACAAAACAGACATGATCTCAGCACAGGACATGCAGGTGGTCGGGTGCCCGGAGCCAGCCTCGGTAGTCATCAGGACGCTATGCCGTCGCAGTTTCCAGGCCATCTGGGCCAGTTGATCCGTGGTCACCACCTTGGATTCAGCCACCTGCGCCATCGCGTTTCCCTCCAGGGCTTGTGACGTGCAACCCGCACTCCTTGGTGTCCGGATTCTCCCACCACCACCGGCCTGCACGCTCATCCTCGCCTGGCTTGATAGCCCGGGTGCAAGGCGCACAGCCAATAGAGGGGTACCCGTGGTCATGCAGTTTGTTGTATGGCACGGCATGCTGCTTGATGTAGTCCCACACCATTTTGGAAGTCCAGTCGGCGATCGGGTTGAGCTTTAAGATACCGCTATGGTCGGCGTCCACCTCGACCTTGTTCACCGTCGCCCGGGTGACATTCTGGTCACGCCGCAGTCCGGTAATCCAGGCGCCGCATGTGGACAGCGCCCGCTTGAGCGGCTCCACCTTCCGAATGCCGCAGCACTCCTTGCGGTTCTCGATGGATTCGTAGAAGAGATTCATGCCCTTCGCGCGGACCATGCTCTCAACCCGGGTCGCGTCGGGGAACATGACCTCGATGGTGATAGCGTATTTACGCTGAATTTCATGCATAACGTCGTAGGTCTCCTGGGGCAGCCGTCCGGTGTCCAGACTGAAGACGCGGGCTTTCGAGTTGATCTTGACCAGCATGTCAATGAGGACAACATCCTCAGCGCCAAAACTGGATGCCAGCGCGATGCGAGGGTGAAATTCTTTCAGACCCCATTCCAGCACCTGTGTTCCAGCCATCGTCTCAAAATCAATGCCGGCCAGTTTATCGGCCACGTGAGTTGTCAAAAGATAACCCTCCCCTGCATGAACACTGTGGCGTTACCCTTTCATGATACATCAACGGGACCCCCTCGCCCTATCTATCTCCCCCTTTTGGGGAAAGAGGGGAGGGAGAGGGGAAGGAGCGGGGGGATAATTTTAGTTACCAGGCTCCAGTGATAGAAGGAGAGAACGCGCCGGCTGGGGCATTCGTGAGCTGTTTGAGGAACTTCCCGTCCTTGGCATTCACCAACGCGATCTGCCAACTTAGCGGGTTCTGCGTCCCCGAAGACACGGCCAGTTTCTCCCCGAGCAGATCCCAGTGTGGGGAATTCGTCCTCCCCTCCTTGGTCAGTGCAACCGCGGTGCCGCCGTTGGCAGGAATGGACCAGAGGTTGACTTGCTCAGCCTTGTAGAGCGCGTAGACAATGGTCTTACCCTCGATGGGCGACCACGCGGGGGCACCCACCATTCCCTGTTGAGAAGTGTAGTCGGTGATGGATCGCGCGTGTTTGGAAACAGTCGAATAGGTCCAGAGATTCTGCCTGGTTTCTGTGACCCCGACAAAGGCGAAGGTTTTTAAGTCCGGTGACACGGTGACACCGTAACAACCGCCCGCGTCGTGCTCGTACAGGGTTTGCAGATCAGTCCCGTCGCTGTTCACTTGCCAGATCTGCGTGCCATCAGCAAAATACAGCACGTCCTTCTTTGGATGCCAGCATGGAGCATTGCGCATGTTCAGATTGCGCCCCAGCGAGCCGAGCGTGTACCACTCGCCGACCTCGAGGGTCTTACGGCTCACGAGATTCATGACGGATAACTTCATCGTCGTCCCATGGTCTTCCCAGTAGGCCATTCGGGTCCCCTCACGATTCACGGCAGGGAACCAAAACGCCCCCTCCAGAAGCACCTCCGGTTGTTCGCCTTTGCTTAGTTTCCAGAGCTTGCCCTGTGATGTGTAGAGCACAACGCCGGGTGGGAGCGGCGCCTTCTTCTTCTGAGTGATTCTTGGTCGCTTTTGTTTTGTGGTTTCCTTGCCCTTAGAGCTCCATGTCCACCATCCCCAGAAGCCTGCCACGACAATCACCACCAAGCCGGCAGCAATAACGCGGGTGGTTTTGGCCGGTAGATTACGAAACTTGTCAAGGAACATAATGTTGACCCCACCAGATTGGAGGTTCTGTCGCTCCATCCCTCGTCACGCGAGTGTGCACCTGACCATCGATGGAGGCGATCCACAGGTCACCGTGAAGGAGGTAGGCGATCCGGTTACCGGTTTTGGAAAACGCGTGTGCTTCACCCCCGCGCGTCGTCACCTTGGTCGCCATGGCGGAAACTGTGTCCGGCACAAGTTGAACGTTCGCCAGACCGCCTTCCAGGACCGTACAGGCGAGTTTTTTGCTGGAGGGGCTCCACAGGATCGGGGCGTGGGCGATAGAAGCTTTCAGCACCTGCCGGGATAGGGATCCGTCGGCGTTTGCCACATTCAGCGCTTCATGATTGCGATAGGCTAGTTTTTTGGCGTCAGGAGACCAGGATGGCAAATCGCCCTTGAATAACTCGCGCATGACACCGCTTTTAACATTGACCAGAAGAATTTTATTCTGATTCAGCTCGTTGATAACCACGGCTGCCTGCGCGTTTAACGGGGTGACGGCGAAGTCTACCACCCGTCCATCCAGTTGAAAGGTTTGAAGATTGAAGCCGTCCCGGTGGACCGACCAGAGTATGCCGTTCTTCAGCAGCACGAACCGTCTGCCACCATCCGACCATCCCGCTTGGATGTTATCCTGCTCGGCGAACTCGGTCAGCGGACTGCCCTCAGCGGTGGTGAGATCGAATGTCCACAGGTTGACGCCGCGGGGTCGCTTGGAGACACACAGCATGACTCGGCCTTCCGAGTTCAATGCGGGCGCCCAGTGCGCGTAGCCATAGCCAGTCAGGCACTCTTTGACTGACCCGTCGGTTGCCGCCGACCAGATCTCCCGCTTGCCAGTTGCATTGCTGACGAAGACCAGGCGTTCTATTTTTTTAGGTTTAGCGACTGGTGCACTGGCTGCCGGCTTGGCCAAAGCTTTAGGCGGAGGTGCGGGAGCTTGTACCGCAGCCTTGGGCGGAGGGGGGGGCGTCGCGGCAGCCACATCTGCCACCGATCCACGCGCTGCGGTGGAGGAAGCTGAGGCTGACGTAGCGAGCAGAGCAGGAGGCGCTGGCGGAGCGACGGTTGCCTCATAGAGGGTCATGGCTTGGGCAAACCGGCCGGCCTCCTTTGAGAGTTTCTCGTCACGCAATTGCCCTTCCAGGATCTCTGTAGATTTAAATATCGTCCCGTCATCTTTGGAAATCCAAACCTCACCCGATCCTGCGAATTTGAGAAAAGCACCGGTACTCAATTTCTTGTTAGTTGTCGGGACGCTCACGCTCAGCCTGTGGCACAGCTTCCCCTTCAGGGTGTCTTCGCCCACATAGGTGAAGAATTTATCGAACCCGATCTCCTCCTGCTGCTGCAGCAGGATGCGTTTCACTTCGATTTTCCACCTCTCCCCCTTTTTGACCCGGCCCTTTGGAGGTCCAATTTCAAGCAGCTCGACCCCGGATGGAAATGGCAAACCCTGCCACCGGGCTATCCGGCGCAGCGCGCTGTACCTATAGGAAAGTTTTTTCCCAGCCAGTTGAAGTGCGCGGGGCTTCTGGTCAACTTCGCAGCTGCCTTCCAGGATCTTTGATTCCACTGGAATCCAGCCGGCGACCTCTGCCCCTTGGTTGCGACAGCGGATTTTTAAGTCCATGTTCGCAACCAAGGTGGTCTTGTCTTTGACTCCCCACAGGGGGGTGACGGCGTGGATCTGTGTCCGGTAGATCGTCGTCTGGTTCGTCTTCAAGACAGCAGAGAGGTCCGCCCCTCTCCGTGAGAACAACGACTGAAGCCACGACGTTGACCACAGATTAAGAGACAGGAGGAGGAGCAAGATGGCTGCAACCGCGACCCCGCCCGCGATAAACAGCTTCCGTCGTGAGTCAAGCATATTTTTTAACAGCCCCGATCATGTCATTTCGCCTTCAACTAACAATAGCGCGTCGATTTGCTTTGGCAAAGGGATCACCGCAGTGCAAAAACAATGAAGTTTTTGACCTCTTTACGTGGATGGCTTGTTCCCGGTCCCGCCTTCACTTGAGCTAGAGGATGAAGTTGAGCCAGTACTGGACGGCTGGCTTGAACTGGAACTTGTGCTCTCACCGGACTTTGGCTGCTCGGTGCCGGTGCTCTGTGGTTTGGCGTCAGTGGTGCCGTCTTTCTTTCCTTGTTCTTCCTTCTGCTGTTTCTGGTATTCAGGTGTCCGGTAATCGGTGGTGTAGAACCCGCTGCCCTTGAATAACAAACCAGCGCCGGAGGTGATCACCCGGGTCACCGCACCCTGGCAGGTGGGGCAACGGGTGAGTCCAGCCTCTTTGATGCCCTGAAAGACCTCAAATCGACCGCACGATTCGCACCGGTACTCGTATGTTGGCATGACAGACCGTTTGGTTTACGTGTCGGTCTTACGACCTCTAGGGGCTCGGCGGAGGAGCCTGTTGGGGTGGTGGGGCTGGCGGTGCAACCACCATAGTCTGCCGCCGTGACGCTAGGCTCAACAGGAGCGAGTTCAGCAGGAACGCACACGCCAACCCTACGGTGATTTTCATCAACAGCGTCTTGCTTCCGGCGGGGCCAAACCAGGTCTGCCCAGCCCCGGATAGGATTCCCATACTCGCGCCTTTGCCTTGCTGGATCAACACAGCCAGGATCAGGAAGAGACTAATGGTGACATGGATGATGATGAGAACCGTCCAGATCATGGGCGCCTCGTCTCAGCAACACCCTGGACGATCGCGACAAAGTCCGAGGGCTCCAGGCTGGCGCCGCCCACCAAAGCCCCGTCCACATCGGACCCAAGCATTAATGGTTCAATGTTATCCGGCTTCACACTCCCACCGTACAAAATGGGGACTATCTCGTCAATGCCAGCCTCAACGTTTCGTAGAAAACTTCGGATGAAAGCGTGTACTTCCTGAGCCTGTTCAGGGGTAGCGTTCCGCCCTGTGCCAATGGCCCACACTGGCTCATAAGCGATTACGAACGATTTCAACTGCTCGGGGGTGATATCGACAAGGCCATGTGTTAACTGTGCCCAGATCACTTGTTCCGTCCGCTTCGCCTCACGGTCAGGCAGGGATTCCCCGACACAGAAGATCGGCACTAACCTCTCGCGCAGACAGGCCTGGAGTTTGCGGTTGATCAACTCATCGGTGTCCTCGAACAGACGCCTCCGCTCCGAATGGCCAACGATCACATATGTGCAGCCAACTTCCTTGAGTTGCCCTGCCGAGACCTCACCGGTGAATGCGCCGTCTTTTTCACTGTAACAATCCTGCGCGCCAATCTTAACGTTCGATCCCTCTAAGGCTTTGCGCACCGTTTCCAGTGCGGTGAATGGTGGGCAGATCACAATCATCACTCGCCCGCTCGTAAGCACTTGCTTGCGAAATGCCGCAATGAACTCTGCCGCCTGCACACGAGTTTTGTACATCTTCCAGTTGGCAGCGACAATCGCTGACCGGCCCGCCATGATGGTATTACTTGTTGGTCAGTGCGGCGATGCCAGGGAGGGTGGCGCCTTCGATAAATTCCATGGAGGCGCCACCGCCTGTCGAAATATGGGTGAACTTGTGCGCGATGCCCAGTTGGTTGATGGCTGCGATTGAATCCCCTCCACCCACGATGGTGGTAGCCTGGCAATCGGCAATCCAGAGGGCGATCCGGTGAGTCCCTTGAGCAAACTGGACCATCTCGAAGATGCCCATGGGTCCATTCCAAATGATTGTTTTCGACTTCGCCAGCACATTGCCGAACATCTCCACCGTGCTGGGACCAATGTCCACCGCCTGATGCTTATCAGAGATACCTTCACGGGTGACGATTTTCGGCACAGCGTCGTGCGTGACACGCTCCGTGACGATGTGATCGAAAGGCAGCAGCCACTTCACATTTCTGTCAATAAGTAGTTTGAGGATTTCCTTGGCGTCTTTGATTCGGTCTTCCTCAACCAGTGACTTGCCAACAGCCATGTTCATCGCACGCAGAAACGTGTAGGCCATCCCCCCGCCGATCAAAATATTATCCACCCTTTCAGCCAGCTTGGTGATGACGGAAAGCTTGGAGGACACTTTGGCTCCTCCCAGGATCGCCGTGAAGGGCCGCTTGGGATTGTGGATCGCCATCCCTAGGTATTTCAGCTCCTTTTCAATCAGAAACCCGGCTGCCGCCTTGGGCAGGAACTTCGTAACCCCAACGGTGGAGGCGTGCGCCCGGTGGGCCGTGCCAAAGGCGTCATTGACATACAGCTCGGCGAGCGAGGCCAGCTCGCGCGAGAAGTGCTCATCGTTCGCCTCTTCTTCACTGTGAAACCGAACGTTTTCCAGCATCATGATCTGGCCGGGCTGAAGCTCCTGCGCCGCCTTTTTCGCTTCAGGTCCGACGATTGAGTTGACTTTGCGCACTGGATGCGAAAGCAGCTCTTCCAGTCGGACAGCTGTCGGCGTTAACTTAAGCTTGTCGGAGGGCTTGCCCTTGGGCCGCCCCAGATGCGAGATCAGGATCACTTTGGCTTTGTGCTCGATCAGGAATTTAATGGTCGGTAACGCTTCCCGAATGCGCGTGTCGTCGGTGATGTGGCCATCCTCGTCCAGCGGTACGTTGAAATCGACACGGACGAGGACCCGTTTTTCTTTAACGTCTAGGTCCTCTACCGTGAGTTTCTTATCCTGGTTTGGCATGGGCACTGTTCCCCTCTCCCTCCCCTCTCCCCTTCAGGGGAGAGGGGAGGGAGAGGGGGTAACGGTTCCTAGAGTTTACTGGCCAGCATGACGGCCAGCTCGACGATGCGGTTGGAATATCCCCACTCGTTGTCATACCAGGCCACAACCTTGACCATGTTGCCATCCATCACCATGGTGGAGAGCCCATCCACGATTGATGACTTGGAGCTGCCGTTGAAGTCCTTAGACACGAGGGGCTCCTCAATGTATTCGAGATAAGCCTTAAGCTTGCCGCTTGCCGCAGCGGCCTTGAAAGCTGCGTTGACTTCCTCCACCGTCACCTGTTTTTCCAGATCCGCAACCAGATCAACAACGGAGACATTGGCCACCGGGACCCGCATCGCAAAGCCATGCATCTTGCCCTTGAGCTCGGGGAGCACCAGCGCCACCGCCTTGGCCGCTCCGGTGGTGGTCGGAATGATTGACTCTCCCGCCGCCCTGGCCCGCCGCAGGTCGTCCGGATGGCCAAGATCCTGCACGCGCTGGTCGTTGGTGTAGGCGTGCACCGTGGTCATCAAACCCCGCTTGATCCCGAAGGAGTCCAGCAGCACTTTGCATACGGGGGCCAGACAGTTGGTGGTGCAAGAGGCGTTGGAGATGATGTGATGCTTCGCAGGGTCGTACCGTTCTTCGTTCACGCCCAGCACGATGGTGATGTCTTCATTTTTGGCAGGGGCGGAAATGATAACTTTCTTAGCGCCGGCTTGCAGGTGCAACAGGGCTTTCTCCCGGCTGGTGAACAGCCCGGTGGATTCGATGACGAGGTCCACGCCCAAATCACGCCACGGAAGTTTTGCCGGATCCCGTTCGGACACAACCTTGATAGGCTTCCCGTTGACGACGATGTGGCTGTCCTTGGCCTCAACGGTGGCGTTGATCCGCCCATGCACGGAGTCGTACTTTAACAGATGGGCCAGCGACTTCACGTCCGTGATATCGTTGACGGCCACGAGATCCATTTTTTCCCACGCGTCTGACGACAGGCCGGCACGGAAAGCCAGGCGGCCAATGCGTCCGAACCCATTGATGGCGACTTTTGCTGGCATGAGAAAAGGTCCTCCTCTAGGTAATAAGGGGCCTATTATCGCCTATGCTGCCGGGCGCGCTCAAGCTGCAACGCGATGGGCGCGAGCTCGCGGGCTTCTTCACTGTCAGGCGCCTGCTCTTGAAGCCGTTTCATGATTTCAAGCGCCTGGCTGTTTCGGCGCTGGCTTAAGTACAGCATGGCCAGATTTCTGAGGGCGATGGTGAGCGATGGGTCTTTGGCGTACGCTTCTTGATAAAGATCCACGGCTTCATCATTTCGGCCTTCGCTGACCGCAAAGTTGCCTTGGGCTAGAGCGACAGCGGCCTGATCCTCCACTGATGCCGCAAGCCATCCGGCCATTGTGAGTGCGCGCCGGGCTTGCGCCAAATCGACACCGGCCCGCAGGGCTCCGGGCCGCGCAGCTCCGGATCCTTGCGCTAGCAAGCCGGTGAAGTAGATCGGCTGAATGGAGGCTTGCTTGCGTGGCAGACGGTGGAGTTCCTCGCCGAACAGGCCTCGGAATCGTAAACGTTGCAACCGGGGAGGCGATCCTCCCCCTCTCCCTCCCCTCTCCCTCATTTCAACACGGTAGACCAAGCCGTGTTCAATCATGGAGTCACGGCCGAAAGCCTGGCGAGCGGCGTCAGTCATGAAGGTGTAGGCGGTGAACTTTGGGCTGTTGGCTTCAACCCAGGCTCGTATCAGCGTCGGTACGGATTCGGCGCCAACTCTGAGAGCTGGATATGGGACGCGCAAACCGGGGACCCGTCGCGCGAAGCCTTCCGCGATCCACGGCATCGGCAACAGCGGTGAAGGGACAACGATCGCACCATCCAGTCGCATGCCGGTTAGCCAAAGGTACCAGCCGCCGAACACCACAGCGTCACTCTGCGCGAAGAACAGGTTCCGCGGCAGGGTGTGCGCGCCTACGTTAAGCGCGAGGTCGTTTGTGAGGTATTCCCGGGAGCGGTCGCACTTCTTCCATCGCTCAGGAATCGCAGTGAGGGCCAGCCAACCGGCCAACCCGAACATGACCCAGGGGCCGAGCCGGCGCGAAGACCTGAGGGCCAGGGCGGACACGCCCACGGTGGCAGACCAGAACAGCAGTGTAGTTCCGGGAATCGAGAAAATTTCCATATACCAGGGCGCACCAGGCCTTAAGGGACCGTACCAGAGCAAACTGCCGTAGAAGACGAGAAGAAAGATGAGTGTGGCGATGGCGCCTCCCGGCGCGCTGCGCAGAAGCCAGGCAAAGCCGGCTGCTCCGCCAGCGCACAGGAGCCACCATGGCGCAGCGCCGTCAAGCGCCTGGCCTACCTGTTTCAACCGCCCGGCCAGCGGCTCCCTCTCTTCTGGCGTTGACCCCAGGTATTGTTGGCGGACGACGACGAACGATAACTGAGACAACCGGTCCGGTATTCCCCAATTGAGGAACGGTTTCCGGATGGCATGCAGTGGGAGGCACAGATAGAGTGAAACGCCAAGGACAAGGAAGCCGCCGACCAGTGCTGTCCGGCGCCAGGCGTCGTTAGCGGCGGGGTGCCCACCGCACGAGCTGTGGGTCGCACCGCGCCAGTGGCGAGTCGCGCTACCGGCCAGCACCCAGGCTAGGCCTGGCAGAAGCCCGATCGCGCTCATCCAGTGATTGGCCAGCCCAAGCCCGGCTCCGAGCGCCCCGGACAGGAGCAGGTGTCCCCGGCCGCCGATGCTCATGAACGATAACACCACCACCAGAATCAGACAGAGGTTCAGCCCATATACGCCGCCCTTGACGGTCCCCGCCTGGCTCCACAGGCCCAGGGAAAGCGCACTCAGGAAAGCGCCGACCCATCCGATCCACTTCGTTAGGCTGCGGCGGTCTAATGGGGCCATCGCCCGTTTTAAGAGGTGGAACATGAGGCAGCCAGCACAGGCCACCAGAACCGCGGAGAGCAAGTTGAGGCGCAACGCCACTGATCCTGCCGGAATCCATCTCCATAAGGCCAGGAGAAGCGTGTAGAGCGGATATCCGGGAGGATGAGGCACCCCAAGCTCAAGAGCGGCGATGCAAAATTCCCCGGAATCATCCACGGAGACGGAGGGACAACAGGTGACGAGATAGACGGCAAAGAGCGCGAGAAACAGCGCCGCCGTCATGGTTCGACTCGCTTATTCCTTAGTGAGTCGAAGGGCTCACCATGACGAGAAAAGCCGAGCGGGATCGCCAAGCCCAACCGGGACTTTGATCAGCCGCACATCGTAATACGGATCGCCAAAGAACGGCAAGTTAAAAACCTCGCCGCCACCAGTTTCAGCACGGGCGGATACTGACCGGAGAAACCGTTCATGAAGGCCGATCACCAGCACCTCGTGAATCGGTGAGCTTTCGATGAGCGGCAGTATGATTTTCATGGAGCCGACACCTCCTCCTGCTTTCCTTTCTGCTCTCACAAATTGACCAGCTTTTCCACCACCTGTCGTCTTGAGGCGGTATTGCACAACTGTTTTCCCTCCCCGCTTAAACCAAACTTTTTCAACCCGGCTCTTAGACACTTCTACCCGGGGGCCTCCAGCCCTCGGTTGGTATGAATACCTCTCTTCCGTCTCCTTCGTGATGGTCAGGGGGGGTGGCCTGCGGCCGCCTCCGCGCGGCGTGATCCTGCCACCGGCTAGCAGGGCCATAAATTCAGCCAGGGTAGCGCGCTTAACATTCAGGGACGGAAAGGCACTGCCGTATGCCCACCCGCCGCCGTTCCACAACACGATGACACCAAGCTCGTTCTCGGCGCCAATAACGTACGCCGCTGTGTCCATCATGACTGGAGCGATGCCGGGGGAATACCCCGCAAGTCCTACCCACATATCCTGGAACTTCATCACGAGTTCCGTCGCGCTCAGGTCAGGTGGGAGTCCCACCTTGGCCATCAGGCCGGTTAATATTGTTACCGCGACATCGACGACCGCAGCGCCAAACAACACCTGATTGGACACGGCACAGATGTTCAACCCCCGCGCGTACGCCGTGGCGGCCGAGAGCGCCGTCGCGTCAGCCGCAGTCTGAGTGCGAGTGCGTTCGAACATGGTCATGGCACCCCTAGCCATCAGGCTGGTTAACAAAACCGCCCCCAGGATCCCAATGACCGCAAAAGGGAGAATTTGTCCGTGCTCGCCGTCCACGTTCAGCCGAGAACGGTGGATCCGGCCCCGCTTACTCAAATGAAGGCTCCAGGAGCAAAGCACAACTGGCTTCGGCAACTCGGGGATATGGAGCCGGCAGGAGCCGTGGGATTGAAACCCGCACGCGACAGGTCCTCCGGGGCTGCCATGGCGCTGCCACATCACGGAGCGGCAGCGGCGTGTGGGACAGGCTGACGGACACCAGGCGGACACCTGGGACATGGGCCAGCGTACCGGCAACGGCGCTCTGAGCCGCTCGCTCCCCCCACCAGTAATCGTAGATGGCGCTCGCCCGCACCCCGGTAAACGCCGCGTACCGTGCCATGACCGACGCGTACCCGAGCAATCCAAGTTGGAGCAACCCCAGCACGAGGAGTGTGACGATGGGCAAGACGAGCGCCAGTTCTGCTACAGTTTGTCCCGCTTCGCCCTTCGACTCGCTACGCTCGCTCAGGGCGCCCCGAGCCTGTCGAGGGGCGTTTCGCAAGATCACCACGGCCAGTGGAAGAACCAAGCGGCCATGGTCCCAGCGCCGATAGCTGTCCCATATGGGATCAT
This sequence comes from uncultured bacterium, assembly GCA_964587525.1. GTDB lineage: Bacteria > Oederibacteriota > CAKKQC01 > CAKKQC01 > CAKKQC01 > CAZPLZ01. The sequence goes on from CAZPLZ010000004.1 coordinate 33,360, forward strand.
GGTTGGGTGAGGCCCGCGTGGCATGAGGGGGCGCCGTCCGGTCATCAACGAGGTCACAGCAGCCCACGAATAAGACACCGACCGGGTCAGGGTTTTCACCGTGGTGCCCTGGTACGCGGTCACGGCCAGAGCAAGCACGCCCCCGGCCAGAGCGCTGTCCACCATCGCTGCACCCCAGAATGGAGTGCCCTTCAGGGCGCCGATCGCCGCCATCAATTTCAGGTCTCCCATGCCCATCCCACCGGCCCGGTAGAACGGGTAAAAAACGCCGATCCCTAGTGCACACGCCGCCGCTGCGCTCAGAAATTCAACTCCACCGTTCAGCAGATTCAGCAGGAGGCCCGCGAGCATGGCGGGGTAGGTGAAGGCGTTGTAAATTTTTCGGCTTTTAAGATCCGTCACGATGCTGGCGGCCAACAACGCCAGCAACAGCGCATCCGCCGGTGCGGTGTTCGCGTGCCAGCTCAAATCTCAGGCGCTCACGGAACGGACGTGGGCTTAATACCGGTGGTTTCTGCGATCTCCTGAGTGGCTGTGCTGAACAGGGCCTTGATCTGAGTCCCAAACAGCTTGAGTGTGACGAGGATCGCCACCGCGACCAACACCACAATCAAAGCATACTCCGTGAGCGTTTGACCGCGTTGGTTCAAGCGTGAGGTGTTACGCATACGCACCGCCACCCAAGATAATCTGAGCTCTCACCGGGGGAAATACACCATGAGTTGACACGGAGCCTGCCTTATGGTTATGGCACTTCAAAAATATATACCGGAGATTGCTGCGGCCTGCTCCGCCCCGTATCGCATGACCGTGAGCCAGACCCGAAGCGCCCATGCCAAGATCCCCGCAATCCCCGCAAGTACGGCGAGCGCTAGTCCGTACTCGACCACGGTTTGTCCTGCGGCCGTCCTCCCTCTCAGGTCTTCTTTTCGATGAGCGCGCGCAGCCAAGGAAGCTCCTGAAACCCAATCGCGATCACCACCAGCAGCCATACGATCATCCCGACGATCGTTCCGGCGTTTTCTTTAAGCTTCTGTGTGTCCCTAAACAGTTGCACGATCGCGATCAACAGGAGCACCACCATCAGCGTAATGAGAATCGAGTTGACAATCACCATGCTATCCCTCCGGTTTCCCGTGTATGCACCGCTTCAAGCAGCCTTTAGTTTTTCACCTCGATGACGTCTCGCTCTCGCAATCGTTGCGAGAAACCGCCTTGCGGTCCGGCCTGGGTCGCCGGCGCGCCACCAGCAGGAAGCTGCTGCCACCGCGTCTGCACCGGAACGCACGAGGATACCTACATTATCGGGAGTGATTCCTCCAACTGCAAGCTTGGGGACTCCAGCCCGCATACCCCGCGCGAGCCTTTGAAAGCCAGCATAGCCCAGCGCGGGGCCGGCATCCCGTTTTGTTGAAGTGCGAAAGGCCGGTCCCAAGCTGACGTAATCGGGCGCCTCGCGCAGGGCGGAAGCGAGTTCACCCGGTGACCCGGCGGATGCCCCAATGACCGTCTGGGGTCCCAGGAGCCGGCGTGCAGCTCGGATCGGGAAATCTTCCCGGCCCAGATGGACACCATCCGCCTTAACCACCGCCGCGACATCGCACCGGTCATTGATGAGCAAGGCGCATCGGGGGAGGCAGGAGCGCAAACGCGCCGCCAGGCTTAAAAACGTTGCATCCGAAAGTATTTTGACGCGGAGCTCGAACACGCGAATACCTGCTCGCGCCAGTGTCCGGGCCATACGAACCAACGCGGATGGAGAACCCAAACTGTCATCCAGGATGGCACAGAGCCCAGTGGCCTTCAGCGCCTTCAGGGCCCGCTTCAGGAGAGTCCTCGTTTTTGCAATACCATCCAAGTTTTACGTTCCAGTCCATAGGACCGGTAACGGAGGCGTTGCAGATTCCGGATAGCGGTTGTGGCATGAAGAAACCTCGCGCCTTCCTCCAACACTCGTGCGCTTTCCTGTACCCGGTGAAAATTCGCACACACGAGATCGGAAAGCCTGGGGCGCGCTCCCGCTTGCCAGTGGCCGGCCCCAACATCTCGCGCACTCTCCCGGCTCGTCAACAATTGCCAGCGGGGAATAAGCCTGCGTAGGATTGCACCAAACGCGTGACGGAGGCGACGGGTTTCCGCGCTGATCGCGGCATGATCATAGCCAAAACGTAAAACATCTTCGATGGTGCGCAAGCCTTCGCTCACCCGGTTCAGGTTGGCGTCCATCATCCGGACAAGTTTCCGCCTCTCTGGGGTCAGGGATCGATTCGTTAGATTTCTCGTTTGCGGAATTGTTCTAGAAAACGTGTGGTATAGTCACCCCGCTTGAAGGCTTCACTGTCCACGACCTCCTGCATGAACGAAATATTTGTTTTGACGCCTTCAATAACAAGCTCACCAAGTGCACGGGACAGGCGCGCGATGGCCTCGCTCCGGTCTCTGCCATGCGCCATAACCTTGATCAGAAGCGAGTCATAGTATGGCGGCACGGTGTACTCTTCATAGATATGCGTGTCCACCCTGATTCCTGGACCACCGGGGAGGTGAAGGGCTTGAATAGTCCCTGGTGATGGCGCGAAGTCATTTTCTGGATCCTCGGCGTTCACCCTGCACTCGATGCAGTGTCCGCGAAAATCCAACGGCTTTTTCGGCAAACTGATTGGCTCACCTGACGCAATGAGGATCTGTTCTTTCACGATGTCGATCCCCAGTGCCATCTCCGTCACGCCGTGTTCTACCTGCAGCCGGGTGTTCATTTCCATGAAATAAAACCGGTTATCCCGATCAAGGAGGAACTCGATCGTACCGGCGTTGGTGTATTTCACCGATTCGGCAATTTTCACGGCTACCTCACCCATCTTTTTACGCACATCGGGCGGTAGCAGCGGCGACGGCGCCTCTTCCACGAGCTTCTGGTTCCGGCGTTGGATGGTACAGTCCCGTTCATTCAAATGAATCACCCGGCCGGATGTGTCGCCGATTATCTGAATTTCGACATGTCGTGGATCATTAAAAAATTTTTCGATGTACACACCTGAATGACCAAACGCCGCCTCCGCCTCGGCACGCGCCGTCGTGAACGCACTGGAGAGACTGACATCGGTGTGGGCTACCCGCATACCACGCCCGCCTCCACCTGCTGCAGCTTTGACGATGACGGGGTAACCAAAGTGCCGCGCAATTTTGATGGCTTCCCTGTCGTCATTGATGAGCCCTTCGCTTCCTGGGATCACGGCGACGCCGATTTTCCGCATCTGTTGCTTTGCGGCAATCTTATCGCCCATAGCCCAAATAGCATCCGGCTGCGGACCGATGAAGGCAATTTTGCAACTCTGGCACACCTCGGCGAAATGGGCGTTTTCAGCCAGGAAACCGTAGCCGGGGTGAATCGCCTCAGCATCCGTAATCTCCGCCGCGCTGACGATGGCAGGAATATTGAGGTAGCTGTTCACCGGTAACGGTCCACCGATGCACACATCTTCATCGGCAAACTGGACATGGAGGCTGTCGGCGTCAGTTAAAGAGTGGACCGCTACCGTACGGACGCCCAATTCGTTGCAGGCCCGTATGACTCGCAGGGCGATCTCGCCTCGGTTTGCGATCAGAATTTTTTTAAACACAACGCGGTGAAAGTCAGCTGCCAGAGCGAGTCTGCGAGCTCATGGCGCTAATTGTCGGGGATGAATTCAAACAGCGGCTGGTCAAATTCGACCGGTTGGCCATTCTCCACAAGGATTTTGGAGATTTTCCCGGCCCTTTCAGCCTTGATCTCGTTCATGAGTTTCATGGCCTCGATCAGACAAAGAGTGTGTCCTTCCTGCACCGCATCGCCGGCGTTCACAAATGGCGGTGACTGTGGTGAGGGCGACCGGTAGAATGTCCCAACCATGGGCGACTTGATCGAGGCCACACCTGATCCTGCCGGCTCACCGCCGGGGGTGACTGGGGCTGGCGCCGAAGACGCGGTGGGAGGCAGCGAGGAGAGCGGCAGGGCCACTGGCGTCGGCGTCACTTCTGATGAGCCGGTCTTTTTGAGCCGGACTTTAACCCCCTCCATCTCGACTTCCAGCTCAGCCAGCGAAGCGTCATCCATAAATTTCCTGAGGCGCTTCAGGATTTTCATGTCAATGCCTTGCATGTCGGTCATGGCCGGCGCTCCATGTATTCGCCGCTACGTGTGTCTAAGCGAATCATGTCACCGGGGTTGATAAACAGGGGAACATTCACGACAAAGCCCGTTTCCAGCGTGGCTGGTTTCGTTCCGCGGGAGACCGTATCCCCCTTCACGCCAGGTGGGGTTTCTGTCACCTTCAGATCAACGGTATTGGGAAATTTGACATTGAGGATTTTTCCCTCGCAATCAAGCAGTTTCACCTCAATATCCCCCTTCAAAAATCCAACCTGTTGTGCAAACAAACTCACCGGCACTTCAACTTGGTCATACGTCTGGAGGTTCATAAAGGTGCATAGATCGCCGGCTCGAAACAGGAATTGTGCGACGTGTTCGGTCACTTCGACCTGGGAAACTTTTGAAACGCCTTGAACAGTTTTCTCAAGCACCATGCCGGTTTGAAGGTTTTTAAGCTTTAACCGGACGAAGGCTCCACCCTTGCCCGGTTTGACATGCTCGTAATTCGTGACTTCAAAAACCGATTCATCGAGCATAAGATAATTGCCCGGTCGAATCGTGGTGACCGCTACGCCGAGCATGTCAAACCGCCTTCACCGGAGAGGGAAATCCGATTCCAAATGTTTGTTCGCTTATACAGTTGATCCGGCCACGGCGTAGCAAGAACCGTTTCAATTGAACGCACATAGGATTGATATGAGCCATGCGGACCCGCCAACCTGCGAGCGCC
>CAZPLZ010000005.1:0-2852 GCA_964587525.1 uncultured bacterium
AGCCGGTTCACCACCGGAAGTCGTACCAACAGTGGTGCGCACGGGCCGCCGCCGTACGGGCGTCAGCGACGATTACTGCCTCGTCAGCAGAACGCAAAGCACGTGTTTGCTTACCAGACGAGGCGAAATATGAAGAACGAACCTTATGGAGAATTCTCTACTTCAGACTTGGATTTAGCTTCCTTCCTAGTTACAAAAAAATTACTGCTCCTACGTGTAACACCGGAAACTGCAGATCGCCTTAGATTTGTTCTTGAAGATAGCCCACAACGAATAACTTATTGCCAGGCATTTTGGAGTGGGCGCGCACGTGTATCTCCTACATTGTATGCCGAAACTCTGAGAAGGTTGAAAAGTGCACTGAGGGAGCATGAGCGCCAGGCAGGCTCGCGGTGAATACTAAGCCGAACGTACCCCCTCAAAACCTGGAGGCGGAGCGCGCAGCCCTGGGCGCGATGCTTCTGGGAACCGACCTGAGCCGGGAGGCGATCGCCAAAGTTGCCACCACCCTGGAGGTTCAGGATTTTTACTGCACTAGCAATCAGAAGCTCTACGCCGCCATCCGCTCGTTGTTTGAACGTGGCGAGAGAGTCGATCTGATCACGGTCACGGAGACGCTGCGCAAGACGGGGGAGCTGGAGAAGGCCGGGGGAACGTCCTACATCGCAGGGCTGGTGGATGAGATCCCTCTAGCCACTAACATTGACGAGTATGCGCGGATCATTAGCAACAAGGCGATCATGCGCCGACTCATGGAAGTAGGTAGTGGGCTCTTCGAAAAAGCTAAGAGTGGTCAACATGACCCGCACGAGCTCAAAGAGCTCGTCGTCAACGAACTTGAGCGAATCCAAAATGGGGCCGCTCCGATGGGCGCGCGCCAGGGCTTCCATCCTATTTCTGTTGCCGAGTTGCTATCGCAAGCCGCGGAGGAAATCCCCTGGCTTTGGAATGGGTATCTGGCTAAAGGGAGATTGACGTTACTAGCAGGTGCCCCAAAAGCAGGGAAAACTACTCTGACTGGCCACTTGGTCCGTGCCATCGTGCAGGAGAAGACATTCCTAGACAGATCTACGCAACAAGGTCGCGTTCTGTGGCTGGGCGTTGAGGAACACGGTGATGATGTCGCCAGGCGGTTTAGGGAACTGGGTGTGAATGAGGCTGTTGACGTTCACACTGGGCCATTGTGGGCTGACCACAGCGTTATGCGTGGCATCACACACCACATAAAAAGCCAGAACATAGATATCGTAGTAATTGATAGCCTCACTCGGTTCTGGCAGGTGAATGATGAAAATGACGCTAGGCAGGTCGCCAAAGGTCTTGTACCCCTATTGGAACTTGCACGTGAGACTGGGGTAGCCATCTGGGCCATCCACCACGCTCGTAAAGGTGGCGGACAAAATGAGGACGCCTTCAGAGGCTCGACGGATGTATTAGCTGCTGTTGATATCGGCGTTTTGCTCGTGCGTGATGGCGAAGGAACCCGCAGATTGTTGAATGCGTTCTCGCGCTTACCAAGTACACCTAGTCGCTGGCTCGCTGAGCTGAAGGAAGGACAGTACGTTTGCCCCGGTACGCCAAGCGAGGTGGCAGCAAATGAGTTGAAAGTGCGGGTCATTGAAACGTTGCGCAATTCGCCCGGTGGGATGACACGAAGCCAGCTACGTGATGAATTGAGTTGCAAGGGTGAGGCTTTGGGTAAACTCTTGGGCGACCTGGTTAAAGAAGAAGTTGTAATACGAACAGGGGCAGGCAAGCGCGACGACCCCTACAATTATAGCCTCCCGGACACACCCGACACGCCCCCTGTGGATTCCTTTCCCGCTCCTGCCCCTATGGTGGGGAATGGAAACGAAAAGATGCCCGGAGGCTATGCGAATCAAAGGGTTATGCCGTTCCCAGCGGTGGGAACAGAACCCAAGGCAGGAAAGGAAACCATCGGGCAGGACAAAGCTGGGACTCCTGACCACATCCCTGGCATTGGGCCTAGGGGGAAGCCGGGGAAGGGACAGTGCTACTGCGGTGAATGGACTCACCTAAATTACCTGAATGAACACGGCTACCAAGCGTTCTTCTGTCTGGATCACGGCCGTACCGCCGCAGGGTTGCCGCCGATGAAAGAGGCTGCCCGTGGGTGAAGCGGAGACGGGATCCCCCATCAATGCTCCCGGTAGGGCCAACCTGCCCGGCAAGCGCCTGCTCACAGTGCGAGAAGCCGCGGAATACGTGGGGGTCAAACCCAAAACACTTTATAACTGGGTTTCCTCAGGGAAAATCGCATGTGTAAAGGCAGGGGGTCGGTGCTTGAGGTTCGACATACGCGAACTAGACCGCTGGATAGAGGCACACCGAGTACCGGCGACCGCTTGACACGTTGTGCAACGTTGTGCTACGTTAAGCAATGATGGTTAAACAAGTAACGTACGACCTTACGAAAGCCGCAAAAATGCTCGGGGTGGATCGAGTAACCCTATATCGCTGGATTAAACGTAAGTGGATTACAGACGTCTCTCGGGACTACAAGGGGGATCGCGCTTTCACGGTTGCCGATATCGGGCGCATCCGGACATGGAAAGAGCGACTGAGGGCGCCAGGACAACCCAGGGGAGGTAGAAAACGATGAGAAATCGGGTTTACAAGCGTAACGGGAATTTTTACATGGATTACACCGACACACGAACCATGAGGCGGGTCCGAAAGATGGTCGGCCCGGTATCGAAGGCTAAAGCCGAAGCGGTGCTGGCAAAAATGACCACTACCAATGTGGAAAAGCGCTACCTGGACATTAACGAGACTCCGCCAGTTACCTTTGACGAGATGGCTGTGGATTACCTTGCTTGGTCGAAAGTGAA
>CAZPLZ010000005.1:2952-35427 GCA_964587525.1 uncultured bacterium
CGCCAGTTACCTTTGACGAGATGGCTGTGGATTACCTTGCTTGGTCGAAAGTGAATAAGCGGTCATTCACGCGGGATGCGCAACTTTATAAAAACTTGGCCCCAGTATTTGGGGACAAGCTGCTATCTGAGATCACCGTTGCAATGATTGAGCAGTGGCGGAACAAGCGGCTGGCTCAGGTAAAACCAAGCACCTGCAACAGGGAAGTGACGTTCCTGAAGGGTCTGTATACGAAAGCCGTTGATTGGGGTAAAGCTACTGAGAACCCGGTCAAGAAAGTAAAAATGCTTAGAGAGCACAACGAAAAGCTCGTTTACCTAAGCGATGAGGACTGCGATAAGCTCCTGGCGGCTTGTACTGGTCATTCTCGGCCTCTTGCCAGGCTTGCCCTCAATACGGGGATGCGCAGAGGTGAAGTCCTTGCCCTTAGATGGTCGGATATTGACCGACAAGCGAACGTTATCCGTGTCACAGATTCCAAGAATGGTACTGCCAGGAACATTCCTTTGAACGAAGGTGCGCAGTTAGCTCTGAGGGAGGCCCTGGGCTTTAAGCACGTGCAGTCAGGATCACCCTATGTATTCTGCAACGGAGAAGGGCGCCCATACGTCCGCATCTATACCAGTTGGAACAACGCCATTCGTCGAGCTGGCCTCCAGGATAAGGGGTACACGTTTCACAGCCTGAGGCACACGTTCGCATCCAGGTTGGCGAACAGGGGTATTAGCCTCCACATGATCGGTAAACTCCTGGGTCACAAGAGTGAGCGCATGACTCGACGCTACGCACATCTATCACCCGATGTTCTCCACGAAGCGGTGTCACTTTTGGATCAAAAGGGCACTGAAAGGGCACCGGGCGTCGCGCTATAATCAAAAAAGCTGAATTGGCAAGGTAGCTCAGTTGGTAGAGCACCGGTCTGAAAAACCGGGTGTCGCCGGTTCGATTCCGGCCCTTGCCACGTGAATTTAGTGCGGGGGTAATTCAATGGTAGAATGCCTGCCTTCCAAGCAGGTCGTTGCGGGTTCGATTCCCGCCTCCCGCTTTGGCTTGATAATAGCGTACGATGCGGAGCCCTGAGCGAGTCGAAGGGCCCGCTGAATTACTTTACAGTGTCGTCGAGCGGAATTCCTAACGCTTCGTAGAGTTTTCGGCGGCCGACTTTGTCCCGGGCGTGCTCTTCTGCTCCATATTGAGCAACGTCACGGGCCAACTGCTTGGGCACCACAATGACTCCGTCGCCATCGGCCACCACCATGTCACCCGGGTTGACTAACACCCCACCGACGGAGACTGGCACATCTTTGGCATCGAATTTCAAGCGACCCTGGACCATCGGCTGGGAGATCCAAGCTGACCAGAAAGGGACTTTTTCCAGGATCAGCTCGTCCGTGTCCCGGACGCCGCCGTTTGAAACATAGCCGCGGGCGCCTGCTTTAATGCCAGCTAAGCTGTTGTTGGACCCCATGAGGCCGGCATCCACGCCGCTTTGATCGATGACGATAAAATCTCCAGGTTGAATATCACCCATCCATGGATACGGGTTGATCTTCGCGTAGTACTCGCCGCACCACTTCCAGTATTCTTCAGGCGTCATCGTGGGGATCGTGCCCTGGTATGGAAGATGACGGGCAGTTTTGGCGATCCCGCACACCCGGGTGCGAAACAACGGCCGGATAGAAGGCGACATGCTCCCGACATGGTGTAGTTGAAGGGTGTCCATGCCATCCCGGACATCGGCCACGCGGAGATCCGCAAAAAGGCTTAGGAGTTCTTTCCGTTCGTCTTTGGACAAGCTCATGGTATGGCGCATTGTACATGTGGGCCTTATCTCACTTCAATATCACCTGCACGATAGGTGCGACGCCGGGTAGGATAGGATAAAGCCATGATTTCCTGGACCCTGACGTTCCTCGCGGTAATGATGTCGGCGTGCCCGCTTAAAGCCGGCGCATCCCTCGATTGGCCAGCCATTGAGCGTGAAGCCACCACCATGCTTCAGGAATACATCAAAATCGACACGTCCAATCCGCCCGGGGATGTTTCCAAAGCTGTCGACTTCTTGGAAGAAATACTCCGCCAGGAAGGGATCTCATCCCGCCGGTATGTCGCTGACGAATCGCGTGGGCGGATCAACCTTCTGGCCAGACTCCCCGGCAAGGGGCACGGCAAACCGCTGTTGATGCTAGCGCATATGGATGTTGTTCCCGTGGATGCCTCCCGCTGGCTCTTGCCGCCGTTCAGCGGGGTGATCAGGGATGGTGAACTCTGGGGCCGGGGCGCCGTGGACATGAAAGGTCAGGGCGTGATCGAGTTGATGGCCATGCTCTTGCTTAAGCGCCAGGGATTCGTGCCAAGCCGGGACCTCTTGCTGCTCTTTAATGGCGATGAGGAAACGGGAGGCGAGCTGGGGGCGGGATGGATGGTGGAGCACCATTACGCGGATCTCGATCCTGAGTTTGTGCTGGATGAAGGGGCTGCTGGGTCACGAGGCATCTACACTGACGACGATCGTGTGGTGTTTGGGGTGTCAGTGCAGGAGAAAAAAGTCCTCTGGCTCAAGATCACGGCGGTGGGGGACTCCGGGCGCGGATCAATGCCGGGGCCGCGCAATGCGGTTGAGAAACTAACCCGGGTCCTAGTCCGCATTCCAGAGCTCCGGCCTCCCGCGCGGGATACGGCTATGGTGGCTGACATGAAACGTCGTCTGGGGAAGTTTGCGAGTAACCCGATCACCAGAGCCATGGAACGGACGACCATCACGGTGACGACCCTGACGGCCGGTGTTGGCCGGCCGCCTAAGGTCAATGTGATCCCCGGCAAGGCTGAGGCAACGGTGGACTGCCGGCTGCTGCCGGAAGACTCCGTGGCGGACATGATTGCGAAGATCGAGGCGCTGCTCGATGACCCCGATGTCACGCTGGAGGTGCTCCATCGGCCTTCACCAGTCAAACCGCTACCGCACGACTCGCCGCTCTTTCAGGCGATCATCTCTTCGGTTGCGGCGTATGTGCCGGAGGCTGTGACGGTGCCGGTTCTGCTGACCGGGGGGACCGATGCACGGTATTTCCGCTCCAGGGGGGTGAAGGCCTATGGGTTTGAGCCTATGATCCGCACGGTTGAGGAGGAGAAGCTGCTGCACAGCAACAATGAACGGATCCGCCTGTCCGAATTCTACCGGGGGCTCAGGATCTATCATCACCTGCTTCGTTCTTTCTTGAAGTGACCTCGAAGACTCGGTCTGGCAAAGGTTGGTACACCATTGTTTAAAATCTGCCACCTTTGGTGGCACCGGCCATAAGAGACGGTCATGGGCGCCGTCCAACTGGCATGCTCGACGCTGACCTTTAATCACCTGCCGCTCGAAGATGCCTTAGGGCACATCAGCAAACTTGGGTTTGATATTGCGGACCTGGCCGCATTCGACGATAGGGAATTCGGCCACGTCCAGCCGGCAGAGGTGAGCGCCAACCTCCTGGAAGTGACCACGGGTCTCCTGAAGGCCGCTGAGCGCACGGGCGTCCAGTATGGCGCTGTCAACGCTGGCTGTGACACGCTGGATCAGGCCGAGGAGCTCCGGCGTGTCATGGCGTTGTGCCTCATGGCGCACCGGATCGGCGCCCGGGTCATCACCTTGCCAGCCGGCAGGGGCAGTGTGGAGGACGCGGTGAGCCGCCTGGCCCCTCAAGTAGAAATTGGGCAGCGTTACGGGATCGCAATCGCCGTGGAGACGCATCTGGGTAACATCGCGGAACGCCCCGAAGGCGCACTGGAGTTGGTGCGCCGCATCCCAGGGCTGAAATTGACGCTCGATCCGAGCCACTACCTGGTGCAGGGCGATTCCTGCCAGACCTGGGTCGATGCCATGCCGTATGTGGCCCACGTGCATCTTCGTGACGCGGGCCGGGGTGGAAGGGATGAACTGCAGGTGCCGTGGGGCGAGGGCGCTCTGAATCTGGAAGACTTACTTCGGGCGCTGGATGAGGTTGACTACAGCGGGCTGCTCTCGGTGGAATACTTACGGCCGAAACAGTTCGCCGTGCGGCCGCACGATCCAGTCGAGCAGATTGTGAAACTCAAAGAGGCATTGGGGTCGGCGCTTTCAGGGTGAGCGAGTGAAGATCGCCATCGATGGCCGGAGCCTGCAGGGCAACCGCCGAGGCATGGGCGTGTACACCCTAAGTCTCCTCGAAGCGATGAGCCGGCGGCGGCATGGCCATCAGATTATCCTCTTGCTTGACCGGTCCTTGCCAGCCCTGCCGGCAGCACCCGGAAATTTTGATACCCAGTATCTTGGCTGCCCTGGCGGTGCCGTCCTCTGGGAGCAGGTCTGTCTCCCGCTGGCCGCGCGCAAGTTCGATTTGTTGCACGCGCCGGCCAACGGCTGTCCGGTCGCGACGGCGTGTCCGGTTGTCCTGACATTGCACGATGTGATTTTTATGCGGCGCTGGCGGGACATCTCCGCCGTGGCGTATCCCCGTCAGGTCGCCGGCCACCTGTACCGAACCTGGGTGCATCCTGCCGCGGCCAGGCGTGCACGTGAGGTGTTGACCGTATCCGAGGCGAGCAAGCAGGAAATCCAAGAAATCCTGGGTCTATCCCCGGATCGGATCACCGTGACCCATGAAGCGCTGCCGGAGTCCTTCCGGCGGTGCGAGCCGGTCTCTCAAGATAAAGTGCGCAGCACGTTTGGTTTGCAGGAGCCATACCTGATGGCGATGGGCGCTTACGAGAAACGCAAGAATATCCCACTGTTGTTTCGTGTGATGGAATGGTTGAGTTCCAACCGGAAGAGTTGCCCACAATTGGTGCTCGCTGGGGCAGAGAACCTCCCCGCGACACGGTACCTCAGCGAGGTTAAACAGCGTCAGGTTGAGTCGCTTGTCAAATTCCTTCCGTATGTCGGGGAGCCGGAATTGAAGGGCCTCTATCACGGGGCGACGGCGTTTCTCTGGCCCTCTCGAAAGGAAGGTTTCGGGCTGCCGTTGCTGGAAGCTATGAGCTGCGCGACCCCGGTCATTGCTTCCGATATCCCGGTCCACCGGGAGGTTGCAGGTGAGGCCGCGATCTTTGTCCATCCCGATGATGAAGTTGGTTGGCGAAATGCGGTCGTCAGAATTCTAGAGGATGAAACACTGCGTCGGGAACTGCGGCAGAGGGGGCTTGAACAGGTTGCCAAGTTCTCCTGGAATCGGACAGCCGAGCAGACGCTCGCGGTGTATGAGCGCGTTCACGTAAGATAATTCAATGAAATTCCCTCGGCTGTCCATTGTCACATTTGTGGCAGTTGTAAATATCTTCGCTCCGGCCTTTACGCAGATAGCAAACGCCGGCGAGGTATCCCTCCGATTGTGGGGTGGCGGGGGAGATTTGGCGATGGAGAACGCTCACAAAGAGCTCGAAAGTGAGAACGCCTTCATGGCGAACAATTCCTGGGTGGGCTTTATCGATTGGGTGGATCGTTACGACGGACTTGGTCTTGGCAGCGAGGTGTCATACAGCTTCAACGAAAGAGCCCGGCTGGTTCTTAGCGTTGAACTGCACAACAGCGAGGCGGAGGGGGAATTTTTTGGGATCGGCGCGAAATCAGGTCAACATGTGTATCGGGGCAACTACTACACAACGCTGGGTGCCGAACTGGGGGGGACCTACTTTCTGTACACGATAGGCGATGCATTGCGGTTCGGGCTTACGGTACGCGTGGGCGTGCATACCCTCGCTGACGCGGAAGAAGAAGGTTTTGAGGGTGGACCTCTCAACTTCTACAACTGGCACCGTCATCTTAGCGGCGTGGCGCCTGGCGGGCTTCTGGGAGCTGAGGTGGAGTTGAGAGCCTGGAGGGGCTTTGGTGCTTTTGTTCTCGCCGGATACCGGGTGCTCAGTTTCGATAAGTATCGGTTCGATTTTGAGGATTCTAATGGGGTCAGGACGGAAGGAGTGTACAAAACATCAACCGGCGGTTTCCGGTCGCTCGACTTCAGCGGCCCTGAATTTCGGGCGGGACTCTCCGCTGTCCTGGGAGGTCGTAGCCCGGGGGCAGCTCGTGCCGGCGCGGTCTCGGATAGAGCGGAGGGTGGCGCGGAAGCCGTGAGCTATGGGTTCAAGGCCGGATTGAACATCTCTGACGTCATCGGTCAAGACTCTGGTTCCACCGATGTCGGATTCAACTTCGTCGGAGGTGGATTTGTGACGGTGCCATTCACGAAGTGTTTAGCCATCCATCCTGAGGTGTTGTTTTCCACGTTGGGCGTAACGTCTACTGACACCCCTCCGTTTCCTGCGCAGCCAACTGAGATCACATTGAGCGTTGACTACATCATGCTCCCCATTCTTCTAAGGTTTACACCGCCCCTTGCCGGCCCGCACCTTTCGCTCGGGCCATATTTTGCGTTCAATGTTCACGATGATCTGGACTTTGCTGGTCGGGGTGTGGATGGCTCAATCAAGCCCTCTGATTTGGGAATGGTGTTCAACATTGGCACTGAGATCCCTATGAGTGGGAAGGGCAAGTTTACGTTCGACATCCGGTATGCCCTCGGCCTGACTTCATTTGCCTATGAGGATTCTCCATCACGGGGGTCAGTGGATGTCCAGCACTCGGTCGTCAGCCTCCTCTTCGGTTACGCCTTTCAATAGGGACGTGAGCGGTGAGCAGGCGGACGAGGTGGGGATGGATGTCCGGGTTTCCGGCGATGATGCCGCGTGAGGACAAGCCCCAGGGATGGCCGCGCTCGTCTGTGGTGATCCCGCCAGCGGCGTTGATGAGGAGCACGCCGGCGGCCATGTCCCAGGGGGACAGGCGGGGCTCCCAGAACCCGTCAAACCGCCCGCAGGCGACATAGGCTAGGTCGAGAGCAGCCGAACCGCCCCGGCGGATGCCGGCGACCGCTCCAGAGATGTTCCGGAACTGCCGCACGTAGTTGTCGGCTTCTTCCTTATACCGTGAAGGGAAACCGGTTGCGATGAAGGCTTTGGAAAGATCTCGGCAGGGAGAGACAGCGATCGGGGTGTCGTTAAGCCAGGCGCCTTCGTTTCGTTTTCCGGTGAAGAGCTCGTCGTGCACCGGATCGTAAACGGCCGCGACCTCTGCCCTGCGGTTGAGGGTGAAGGCAATGGAGACACAGAACAGCGGGAAGTGGTGAATGAAGTTGCTGGTTCCGTCCAGGGGATCCACGACCCAGAGTTCTGCCGCATCTGGGATTCCTCCACCGGCCTCCTCACTCAGAATGGCGTCGTTGGGAAAATCTTTGAGGATGCGCTCCTTGATCAGGCGTTCGGCGGTGTGATCCACCTGGGTGACGAAATCGCCAGGTCCTTTTTCTTTCACGTCGTCCGGTTTGATGTGCGGTAGCTCCTGCATGATATGGGCGCCAGCGACGCGGGCGGCCTCGCTCGCCACATGCAGAGCACGAGAGTGCTTGGCGTTTTGGTCCATCAGGGATTAGCCCGTCGTCCCTGCACGGCCCGATGTGCGTAAAGCCAGGGGACGCTTATGAACGCCATGAAGAGATAGGCCAGGATGCGGGCGAGCAGGAAGGGACCGATCGCTTCCCTCCCGGCAAGCCCTAGCGGCAGATACACGGAGGCTTCCACGCAACCTCCCACGAACGGTCCCAAGAAGCCCCGCAACCACACGTGGCGGTCTCCCGTGAGGACACGCAGCATGTGATACAGCGCCACACAGAGATTGGCGCCGGTGATAAAGCCCATGAGTGAGGACAGGGCGATCCAAGACGTTGGAGCCTGTAGCCACGCCGAAGGCTCCATGGTACCGGCGAACGAAGGCCCGGGCGGCAAGAGCTTGAACCCGGCCAGCGTCAGGAGGGTGAGCAACTGGCTGGCCGTCGCAAACAATACCGCTCGGTGTCCTTCCCGCTGTCCGAACTTTTCCACAATGGCGCACAGGAGCAACCAGCAGAGCGCAAAGGGGATGACGCCCGCCGGAATGTACAGGTCATACCCGATGACGAGTTGGGTAAGCTCATAAGAGGTTACTTGCCCTATGGCTGCAAGTGCGCAGAGCAAACCGATGAGGTGGGTGGACCGGTCATATTTCCGGGCGGAGAGGCTGCCGAGTATGGTGACGAGGCAAAGACCCCAGATCCATCCGAAGACCGGCCAGGAATTCATGAAGTTGTAGGGGGAGAGGGAATATTCACACGCGGAACTGAGGCGAGCAGTGTCCGGGTGTATGGGTGGCGGGGTGAGGTGAACACCTCTTGGACCGTTCCGGCTTCCACAATCTGTCCCTGATACATAACGCTCACCAGGTCGGCGAAATATTCCACGAGGCTCAGGTCATGGGTAATGAAGAGATACGTCAGGTTGAAATCCCCCTGGAGCTTTTTGAGCAGGTTCAGGATTTGAGCCTGCACCGAGACATCAAGTGCACTGGTTGCCTCATCGCACACCACAAACGAGGGGCGAACCACTAGCGCCCGGGCGATGCCGATCCGCTGGCGCTGGCCCCCTGAGAACTCATGCGGGTAACGTCCCGCGGTGTCCGCGTCAAGTCCAACGGTGTCCAGCATTTCATATACGAGGCGCTCTCGCTCCTTTGCAGTAGAGGCAAGCTGGTGCACGAGGATCCCCTCCTCGACGATTTCTTGAACGGTGAGCCGCGGGTTCAGGGAAGAGTACGGGTCTTGAAAGATCATCTGCATCTGCCGCCGGTGGGGACGCAGATCGCTGGGAGCGAGCTGGGCGAGATCAGCTCCCTGAAACTTCACTGCACCCGCTGTCAGCGGGAGGAGCCGAAGCAGGGCCTTTCCGAATGTGGTCTTGCCGCACCCGGATTCTCCAACCAACGCTTGGACCGCACCCCGGGGAATGGCCAGATCAACACCATCGACAGCTTTGACATAGCCGGTGGTTCGCTTTAGCAGCCCCCCGGTGACCGGGAAGTGCACCTTGATCCCTGCCGCTTGGATGAGAGGTTCAGCTTGAAGGCGCACTGGGAGAAATGCCAAGACGCCGTCTGGTTCTGCGGCTGCTTTCCGGACTCCCTGGAATTCGGAATCATGCAGGTGGCATGCTACCCGATGGCCAGAGGCGATGTCCAGCTCTCGCGGAAGGGTCTCGGCGCAGCCGCGCATGACCGCAGGGCAACGGTCGGCAAACCGGCAGCCAGGGAGATAGCGTGTGGCGCTGGGGACGGAGCCGGGAATCGTGGAGAGGGCGCGGCCCCGCTTGGATTCAGCCGGAAGTGATTCCAGTAATTTGACAGTGTAGGGATGCTTGGGCTCACGGAAGAGGACCTCTGGCGATGACTCCTCAGCCATCTTTCCCGCGTACATGACGCCCACCCGGTCAGCCATCTCCTGGACAATGCCTAGGTTGTGGGTGATAAGCAACACAGCCATGCCCAGCTCCTGCTGCAATTCGCTGATGAGCGTGAGGATCTGATCCTGGATGGTGACATCCAGTGCCGTGGTGGGCTCGTCAGCGATCAGCAACTCAGGCCGGCAGGCCAGGGCCATGGCGATCATGACCCGCTGGCGCATGCCGCCGGAGAGTTGGTGTGGGTAGCCGGCGTAGACCCGTTCCGGATCTGGAATGCGCACCTGGCGCAGGAGCGTGATTGCTGCCTCCCTGGCCTGGGCTTGGGTGTGTCGCTGATGGAGCGTGAGCGCCTCTTTGATCTGAGAGCCAGCGGTGAATACCGGGTTGAGGCTGGTCATGGGTTCCTGAAAGACCATGGAGATCAGATTCCCGCGTACGCGGCGTTTCTCAACTTCAGGCAACGCAAGCAGGTTTTGTCCCTTGAAATGAATGCTGCCACCGGCCGCAAACCCTGTTGGAGCGGGCACCAGGCCCATGATCGAGAGGGCGGTCACCGACTTTCCGCAACCGGATTCGCCCACCAGCGCGTATGTTTCGCCGGGCAGAATATGAAAGGAGAGGCCATCCACCGCCCGGGCTGTGCCTTCGGGCGTACGGAAATAGGTCTTCAGGCCCGAAACCGTCAGCAGGGGTTGAGCCATCAGCTAAGTCCGCAACCGGGGATCCAGGGCATCCCGCAGCGCGTCGCCAAAGAGGTTCACCGGCAGGACCATTCCCACCATGAACGTAAAAGCTGCCGCCAGATTCCACCAGATTACCGGTTCGCGGGACAATTCTTCCCGCGCGGCGTTGATCATGCGCCCCCAGCTTCCGGTTTCCGGTTCCACCCCGATCCCCAGATAACTCAAAATGGCTTCGGTCAGGACGAGTTGGCTGAACCGCAGGACAAAGGTGATGACCACGATATGCGAGAGATTCGGAAGAATATGCCGCAGCATGACCCGTACTTCGCTCAGCCCCAGGGCGCGCGCGGCCTGCACGTATTCCAGTTCGCGCAATTTTAACGTTTCAGCTCGCAAAAGCCGGCACAGGCCGGTCCAGCTGGTAATGCCGAGAATAATGCACAACCAGATCAGACCCGGACCGGTGATCAGCATAAAGGCGACGATCAAGAGAATGCTGGGGATGGATGCCAGGGTGGTGTACAAATACTGGACCGCATCGTCCACCCTGCCCCCGAAATAGCCCGCCGCCACACCGAACAGGATGGCGAGGGGAATGATCAGCAGGGTCGAGAACCCCCCGATAATGAGCGCGGTCCGTACTCCCTTCAAGGCCAGATACAGGACGTCGGTTCCGATCTTGTCGGTCCCTAACAGATGCGCACCCGGATACTTGAGGGCGGGGTAGTCGCGCCTCGTTTTCCCCTCCGGGGTTTCAATGGTTTCCATGATGTATTGATGGGTCGCCAAGGGAGCTGAGTACGTCTTTTCCCGCCGGTGGATCAGATAGGCGTTGCACAGCCGGTCCAACGCAGACCTCGGCGCTTCGTAGATCGATCGTCCCGAGGTATCCATGGAGGGCCGGCCGGCCGCGGACACCGCATGAGTTCGCCAGACAATACTGTCCAGCAATCCGATGACCACATAACACCCGATGACCGCCAACGAGATCATCGCGAGCCGGTTGGCCGACAATTGCTTCCAGGCGGCCCGCCAGTGCTCCCGTCGCGAGGCGATCCGCATCAACAGTCCGCACGCGACCACACCGGTCAGCACGGCCGCGTTTTGCAGAATGACAGCCGTCACCGCAGTCTCACCCTGGGGTCCACAAACGTGTAGCTGATGTCCGTGAGCAGCAAGCCGGCGATATAGAGAATCGAGCCTAAATACACCATGGAGCGAACGATGGCGAAATCCTGTCCCTGGATCGCCTCAATGGTAAAGCTGCCCAGGCCGGGAATGGCGAAAAACGCTTCAATGAGCAGGCTGCCGGTGAACAGAAACGGTATAGCGGTCACCACGATGGTCAAGATCGGAATCATGGCGTTTTTCAAGGCGTGCTTGAACAGCACCACCTCTTCTCCCATCCCCTTGGCCCGAGCCGTTCGGATGTAATCCTTGCCGAGTTCCTCGAGGAAGATGATCCGATAGAACCGGATACTCGCCCCGGCGCCGGCGGCCAATCCGATTGCAACGGGAAGGATGACGAATTTCAGCGCATGGACGCCGACATCATAGCCGGAGACAGGAACGACGTGAAGCAATTTGGCGATCAACCACTGTCCGCCGATGATGTAAAACAGCATGGAAACAGACATGAGGGTGATACACACGATGAGCGCCCACAGGTCCAAATATGTTCCCCGGCAGTACGCGATAAGCATGGCCGCGGTGACATACGCAAAGAGTGAAAGAAGAAACAGCGGCACCGTGATCATGAGGCTGGGACGCATGCGCTCGAGAATAGTTTTCCCAATGTCGATGTTTTCCCTGTCGGAATAACCGAATTCAAGCCACAGCAAGTTCACGGATTTCTGATAAAAAATCGTCTGGGTGATCTTTCTCATCCCGGTGTCGCTGAAGTTGAAAAACAGCGGAAGGTGGTAGTTCTTGTCTTTCAACCAGTGTTGGACTTGCTCCGGCGTGACATTTTTATCGCCCAGGATCATTCGCGCCATCCGCTCCGGTGGATTGACCACGAAAAACAGAAAAAACGTCAGCACGTTGACGCCGATGAGTATTGGTATGGCATAGAGCAGCCGGCGAACGATATAGTTGAGCATCAGATTTCCCGCCGCGCCCGGCGCCGAATGGAGACAAAAGCCGGCACCGTTAGCACGGCGATGAGGCCCAGAAACACCACGATCGGCCACAGAACGGGCCGGTTGTATTTCAGCCGGTAGCGATCGCGCGCGTGAAGGTCAAGCCGATGGTACTTCAGCGCGGTATAGGCGATCGCGCTTGGCTTGGTATTTTTAAGCCAGTCATGGGCCAGCGTGAAAATTACCGGGTGGAAGCCCCACACCAGGGGAGCGTCGTGCTGGGCGATACGGTTTGCCTGACGGATCAGGTCCAGGCGCTCCGGGCTGTTTTCCATGGTTTCCAGGCGCTTGAACAGCCGGTTGAACTCCGGATTGTCATAATTGCTGGTGTTGGGGCCCTGGTGTTTCACCCGTCCGTTCATGCCGTACAGCAGGAAGAGGAAGTTCTCCGGGTCCGGATAGTCCGCGTGCCACCCCCAGTGGAGCATCTGGAAATTGCCGTGGGCCGCCTTGTCCCGAAACCGGTTGTAATCGGTGGTCTCGTTTTTCAATTTGACGCCGATCGCCTCGAGTTTCATCATCAGCCACTGAATCCGAATAGCGTCACTGGGATTTTTCCAAGGGTTGGCAAAACGAATTTCCAGTTGCCGCCCGTTATCGTCCCTGCCTTGTGGGTACCCGGCTTCGGCCAACAGCATCCTCGCATGCTCCAGAGAACGCCTGACGGGACGTCCGGCGCGTTCGTCCCATCGGTACACAAAGGGGTCCATACCGTGGCGATTGAGCTCATAGCCATAAATGCCTGGAGGAATGAGGCTTTGGGCAGGCACACCCCGGCCGTTGAGGAATATCTGAACCCGCTCCTCGCTGTTGATGGCGATGGCGATCGCCTGTCGAAGTTTCGCCCGTGGTTCCGTGTAGCCGCCCACCGTATCGTCGAGCATATTGAACGCGAAGTAGTAGGTGGTCGGATTGACGCCGACCTCGAGGCGGATGCCCCGCTCCGTGAAGTCCGGACTGATCTCGGCAGTACCCTCGGGGGAAAACTGCACAGCCTGATCAAAGCTTTCCGAGGGGATTCCCGAAGCGTCATAGTACCCTTGCACGAACTTGAGCCAGCGAGGAATAGCCTCCTTTTCCAGCTTCAAGACGATCCGGTCGAAGAACGGCAGCCCCCGGCCCGCGTCCTCCAGGAGACCTTGTTGGCGGTCACCCGGCTCGCCGCGCCGAGGATAGGTCTGGCCGTGATACAACTCGTTGCGGGCCAGAATGATTTCTCTGTGCGGGTTGTAGAGTTCGATCCGGTATGGTCCGGTCCCGATGGGATAGCGGTTCAAGGTGATGCTCCTGGCGATCAACGCGCTCTGACCATAAAAAATCAGCGCCTCGGCCGGCATGGGTGCAAAAAACGGCATCGCCAGCCAGTAGAGGATCTGCGGGTACTGACCTTTGATGGTGATGCGGTAGGTGTGCCGGTCCAACACCCGTACCCCGGGAAGTGGATGGCGATCAAGATCCAGGCGGATGGGCCGCCGCCGCTCGTCCAGCTCCGCGTTGTACAGCGGGCCACCCGCCTCGCGCCGGTGGGCCCGTTCATCCTCCAGATCCTTGCGGAGGAGGCGGGCGTATTCCCCTAGGCCCACGATGTACTTGGCCATGACGGGCAGGATCGGGCA
The DNA here is from genome assembly GCA_964587525.1 of uncultured bacterium. GTDB lineage: Bacteria > Oederibacteriota > CAKKQC01 > CAKKQC01 > CAKKQC01 > CAZPLZ01. The sequence goes on from CAZPLZ010000005.1 coordinate 16,675, forward strand.
GCCAGGGACGAGCGTCGGGTCGGCCAGCCGCTTCAGTTGGGTGACGTAATCCGCCGCGACCAGCTCCCGGGTGCCGGTGTCCGGCAGGTCGTGAAGCTGCGTCACCTCGGGCAAGTTTTCCGGCAGGTTGTGGTACTTGAGCCGGCCCCGCCCGTCCCGAGCAAAACACTGGTGCGGTGCGTATGTGATCCCAGCTTTCAGGGTGATGTCGTAGACCGTGGTGGCCACTTCAGCGGGCGGGGAGCCCGGGGGTAACCGGTTACCGGCTGGATCGTAGAAAACCGGCTTGGGGATTTTGGTGGCCGTCGCGGGAATCAGCTCATACGGGCGCTTGAGGTAGTGATACTGTAGCGGCGGTTCATAGACCAGACCCAGGATTGAATACTCGTTGGAGCTGTAGGAGACGGCAGGATCCAGGTGCTTGGGCCGTTCAACAAAAGTCGAGTAATAGATATTCTGGTTGGCCTCTGATGCCCGGTAGGGATTGTTAGGAAGACAACCGCATAACGTGAGCAGTCCTGTCAGGGTGTAAAGAGTCCAAAGTCTAAAGTTTAAAGTCCTGTGGACTTTTTCGATCAGTCGTCGCCCTCGAAGCTTTCGGCCTTCGCTATTTTGGCAGCCTGCGGGCTGGGAATTGGTGTCTCTGGGAGTTTGACGAAGGGTTTGATCAGTGGGCCCGTACCTCCAACATTGAGCTTGCGGAGCAACAAGTCCACTTTTTCCTCTAACGCGGCTATCAGTTCTTCCCGGACGCCATCTGGCAGTTCCCAGAGCCTTAACTTGAAAGGCCCGAGTGCTTTCTTGCGTGTCTTATAAAAGAACTGGGTGTCGGAGTCTTCGTTTTTACGCTCGTGAGCACATTCCTCGGACAGGAAGGCGTACATCTCTTCTTTCAACCCTGCAGGGAAATGCGGGTGCTCGTAGAGGATGTTCTGGAATTCAGTCGCCAAATGGATTTCACAAGCTCCGAGTTGGGGGAATTTGTCAAATAATTCGATGGGTAGCGTGGACGCCCCATGCTGAACCGCGCCGGCTAGCTTGTAGCGCGTGCGGCCGGCCTCGGAGAGTTTGGCCAGGGCGTCAAAATCCAGTTTCACCTTGGCCATGCTCCCGTCGGGAAGCACCACCCCGCCGTGATCGGTTCCGGTCTGGACGCTGATTTTGGAAATTCCGGTGAGGCTTGGCGGGAGACACCGCTGATAACCCTCCATGAAGGCGTCGAGTTCCGCCTCCGTGGAATTTTTTTTCCCCACTTCGCCGATCTCCCCACCAAGTGACACCATGACGCCCTGAGGCTGTTCTTGCCTGACAAACGTCGAGAGGTCCGCACACTGGTGGAAGTTCGTCGCTTGCTGTTCTGCCAAAGTGGGTTTAGAGAGATCCACCAATGTTGAGGTGTCCAGATCGATGTTGCAGAATCCGGCCTCCAAGGCCTGCTTGGTTAATTTCTTGATGCCCGCTAGCTCCTTGGCAGGATCCTTTTTAAAATTGACGGCATTGACCTGAAAGTGGTCACCTTGGATGAACACCGGCCAGGGATAGCCTGTCCTCAGGGCGGCAGCCAGAACAGATGATACATATTCTGATGGACTCTGATGTGTGTAACCCATTTCGGAGCGGGACAATTCGCAGATCAAGGCGCCTGCTTCGTGGCGCTTGGCTGCACGAAAGATAGCCTGCGCGAAGTAATAGGTGAATGCCCGGACATTAATGGCGGGCACGGTGAAGTTATGGGGGAGGTCGCCGCGGCCACGGGCAAGGTAGACCTCGTTGATGGAAGCAGGTCCTAAGCCGAACTGCCGCGCAATCTCTCGGATCAGCCACGCGGCCATGGTACGGGCTTCATCGTCAGAGCTGAAGGCCACCGTCCACGCCAACTTGTCGATGGTGTGCTCGCGCAGGTGTTTGTGGTTGAGCACCTTGACGCTGCCATTGCTCAGCGACAGCGCCTCCGCCGTCGCACCTTTGAGTTCCTCTATGCTGTTCGCTGCCGTCATGACAATGAATCCCTGTTGCGGCGATTATACGCACAAAAGTATTTCTGATACAATTCGCGCTAGGTCGCCTTATTGCTCAGCTCAGAGTTAAACCCCATGATGCGGCAATACTGGGAGCTGAAAGCCCGGTATCAGAACTGTCTGCTGTTCTTCCGGTTGGGTGATTTTTACGAGATGTTTTTTGAGGATGCCGAGCGTGCCTCTCAGCTCCTGGGGCTCACCCTGACGGCGCGTGAGAGCGGCACGACCACCAAAGCTCCCATGTGCGGCGTGCCATACCACAGCGCACAATCCTATATTGCCAAACTCCTGAAGTTAGGAGAGAAGGTCGCCCTGTGTGAACAGATGGAGGACCCTCGCCAGGTTCGCGGTCTGGTGAAACGGGACGTGGTACGGGTGCTGACGCCGGGAACCCTGGTCGAGAGCGACCTTCTGGCTGAACGGGTGAACAACTACCTGTCCGCGGTCGCCGGGACTCCAGCCGAATTCGGACTGGCCTCGGTGGATCTTTCAACGGGTGAGTTTATGGCCACCGCGTACGCAGGGAGGACAGCTTTGGAGGATGTTCGGGATGAACTCCTGCGCTTGCAGCCAGCCGAGTGTCTGGCCACCAGGGACGTGATCACATCGCTGCAGCTTGCCTCTCATAACAGCACTGCTGTGGATGACGTGCCCTCTCCCATAGATGCGAAAGCAAGCTTACAACGACATTTCCAGATTGCCTCTCTGACAGCATTCGGCTGCGAGGATCGGCCAGTGATCCAGCAGGCTGCCGCGTTATTGCTGGAATATCTTCAACGGACGCACAAGGGCGGACTGGCGCACCTGAAAAAACTCACCATCTATTCGGCGAATTCCTTTCTCCGGCTGGATCCCTTCACCTTGGATGCGCTGGAGATTGTGGAGGCCAGGTCCGGTGCGGGCCAGACCCCCACCCTGCTTTCTACATTAGATCTGACAACCTGTGCGATGGGCGGCCGCCAGTTACGCCAGTGGCTGTTGCGGCCGCTGGTACTGGCTGGCGAGATCTTAAATCGTTTGGATGCGGTCGAATGGCTGGTGGAGCATCCGGGGGACCGCGCGAATGTCAGAGATTCGCTCAAGGCATGCGCCGATCTGGAGCGAATCGCGGCTAGGGTGGGCAGCCAATCGGCCAACGCCCGTGACCTGGCAGCGATGCGCGCCACGTTGGGGCAATTCAGCCGGCTCAAGGCCGTGCTGGTTCAGGCAGGTGCCCCTGGGTTGCTCGCTGAGCATACCACCGCGCTGGACGATTGCCCCGATCTTCAATCGCTGCTCGCAACTGCGTTGGTTGAGGACCCACCGCAATTGCTCACCGAGGGGGGCTTGATTCGGGACGGGTACCATTCAGAGGTGGATGAATTGCGCTTGCTTACGAAACGAAGCAAGGATTTCCTGCTTGAGATCCAGACCCGAGAGCGCCGGCGCACCGGCATCGCCAACCTCAAAGTGCAGTACAACAGTGTGTTCGGTTATTTCATCGAGGTGTCCAAAGGAAAAACTCACCTCGTTCCGGCCAATTACCAGCGTAAACAAACCCTGACCGGTGCGGAGCGCTATATCACGCCGGAGCTGAAAGAAATCGAAGGCAAGATCCTTGGCGCTCAGGAGAAGCTGTGCAGCCTGGAACATGAACTTTTCTTGCGTGTGCGTGCTCAGGTGGCAGAGTCTGTGGCCACATTGCTCCATTCCGCACACGCCGCGGGTGCCGTGGACGCACTGGCCGCGCTAGCCGAAGCTGCCTCCCGTTACGGGTATGTACGGCCTGCGATCGATGCTGGCGGTACCATTGAAATCATCGAAGGCAGGCACCCAGTCCTGGAACGGGTGCAATCCACCTTTGTCAGTAACGATGTCCGGCTTCTGCCCTGGCAGGAGCAGATCTTGATCGTCACCGGCCCCAATATGGCCGGGAAGTCAACGTACCTTCGACAAACTGCGCTCATCACCCTCATGGCGCATGTGGGTAGCTTCGTGCCAGCGAAGGAAGCCAGGATCGCGGTGGTGGACGGCATCTACTGCCGGATCGGTGCCTCTGACCGTTTGGCTCAGGGCCTCTCCACCTTTATGGTGGAGATGACTGAAGTGGCGCAGATCTTGAACCACGCGACTGATCGCAGCCTGCTGATCTTTGACGAGGTCGGAAGGGGAACCAGCACCTATGACGGCATTTCCATCGCTTGGGCGATTGTCGAGCACATCGCTAAAGATCTGGGTGCAAAAACGCTCTTCGCCACTCACTACTATGAGTTGACCGCCCTTGCCGACGAGTACCCTTCCGTGAAGAACTACAATGTGCTTGTGCGGGAGTGGAAAAATGAGCTCGTATTTCTATACAAGATTAATCCTGGGCGAGCCGACCGGAGTTATGGCGTGCAGGTGGCCAAACTGGCTGGCTTGCCGGAACCGGTGATCTCAAGGTCCAGGGACCTGCTCAAGGAGTTTGAACGTACGGCACCGCGGGAGAACTCCGGTCGGTACGGCGGGCAGCTGTCGCTCTTTCAGCCGCTTCCTGACCCTGTCCGGTACCGGCTTGAGGCCGCCGAGGTGGAAGCCCTGACCCCACTGGAAGCCATGAACCTGTTGCATGAATTACGCGAGTTGTTGCGTGGAGCTCCAACTGGTGAGGGTGGGTTTTCCAATGCCTAAATCAAAAAACCGTATCGTCCTTGGCATTGATCCAGGCCTTGCCTCCACCGGGGTAGGGGTCATCGCTGAGCGCAACCGTGCCTTCGTGCCGCTCGCATACGACTGCATTCAAACCAAACAGACTCAACCCCTTCCGAGCCGTTTCAAGATCCTGTACCGCGCTGTAACGAAGTTCATCAACCGATACCGGCCTGATACCCTCGCGATGGAGCGGCTGTTTTTTGCAAGAAATGCTAAGACGGCGATGGTGGTCGGACAAGCTCAAGGCGTGGTGCTCTTATCGGTCGCGGGAAGGGAGATCGAGGTGTTTCAGTACACCCCCATGGAAGTCAAAATGGCGGTGACGGGTGATGGAAGAGCCGACAAAGACGATGTCGCACTCATGATCCAGAAAATCCTCAAGCTTGCCACCCTTCCGCGCCCCCATGACGCTGCCGACGCCCTGGCGGTGGCCTACTGCCATCTGGTGTCCACCAGGCTGGATAGGCGCCATGCTTGAATACTTGAAGGGGCGCCTTAAGCAGGTGGGGCGTGGCGAAGTTGTACTTGAGGTCGGAGGCGCCGGGATCCTGATTCGGATCCCAACTTCCAGCCGGTATGCGAAACGTCTTGGACAGCTCGTGACCGTGTACACCGTCTTAGATATACAAGTCAGGCGGTGGACGGTGTACGGCTTCGGCAGTCCGAAGGAGCGGAAGTCATTTGAAGAGTTGTGGAAAATTCCCGGCATTGGCGCAGCCACCGCGTTGAAGCTGCTCCCGCACCGCAATGCGCTGCGGGACGGGCGCCCCGCCGTTTTGCCTGAACTGCCTGGCGTGGGACCGGCAAAGCGTAAGCGTCTGTTACGTTGGTTCCGGCGAGGTCAAGGTGAGGAAGGGGCGAATCACGAAGCCGTACGGGAACTGCGTGCCGCTCTGAAGGCGCTTGGTCTGCACCCAAAGGAAGCGCAAGCTCAAGCCGTTCGTACCCTGGCACGAAACCCAGGTGTCTCACTGGAACAACTGGTCCGGCTGGCGGTCAAACGCTGAAGATGGTCGCCGCAAAGAAGGGAGCGGCCATGCTCAAGCTGCGGCAGGAACAGGACAGCCCCTTTGAGAATGTGCTTCGTCCGGCCTCGCTGCAGGAGTATGTTGGGCAGGAGCGGGCTAAAAAAGTCCTGACGACTGCGCTGGTCGCCGCCCGGGCCAGGGGAGAGGAATTAGATCACATTCTCTTGCATGGCAGCCCAGGATTTGGCAAAACCACCCTGGCGATGATCCTCGCCCGGGAGCTGGGTGTTCGGTTGCATATCACATCAGGCGGTGCCATGAACCGGGGCGCTGATGTCCTGGCACAACTGAACGAGATCAAGCCGCGGGAAGTGCTGTTCGTCGATGAGGTGCACCGCCTCAAAAAACCGATCGAGGAGCTGCTCTATCCAGCCCTGGAAGATTTCCGGCTGGACGTGGCTGTGGGAAAGGGGGCCTCGGCTCGTCAACTGCGGCTACCGATCGAGCGGTTTACGATGATCGGGGCCACCACCCGTCTGGGCGTTCTTTCGTCGCCGTTCCGGAACCGCTTTGGCTTGATCGTGCGGCTGGAACCCTACACGGTGGATGAGTTGCTGTCCATCGTTCAGACCTCGGCTGAGAAACTACGGTGCAGGCTGGATCGGACCGCTGGCCTGGAACTGGCGCAACGGGCGAGGGGAACCCCGCGCATCGTGAATCACTTGTTGAAACGGGCCAGAGATTACGCGCAGACGCATAGCGCTTCGAGTGTGACCGTCGAAGTGGTGCGCCAAGCCCTCTCGGATATCGGCATTGACCGGGACGGGCTGGACGAGATGGACCGGAGACTTCTAGATATGCTGGTGAACCGCTACGGGGGCGGACCGGTTGGATTGAAAACGCTGGCGATCGCCGCGGGCGAAGATCCTGAAACCGTGGAAGATTTTTACGAGCCGTATTTGATCCAAGCTGGATTTATGATTCGCTCACTCCAAGGCCGCAAGGCGACGCCGCTGGCCCAGAAACGATTCGCCAAGTGATCGTTCTCCCCTTTGTCGCCGATTGACCGTTGCATCAGATTTAGGGTACAAATGGTCATATGAATCAGGCATATTAGTCATATTATTTACAAAGGAGGAACCGTGCAGAGCGCATCCGTTTCCATGCTGAAAGCCAGGCTTAGCGAGTATTTGCACAAAGTGAAAAAAGGTATGGACATTTACATCACGGAACACCGGCGGCCAATTGCCAAACTGAGCCCAATCAACAGGGGGGGTAAGGCTCTTGATCCTGATATGGCTGAATTGATCAGGGCTGGTATTCTCAGGCCGGGGAGGAAGGGTGGCGTGCGTCCAAGCCTCTTGCGGCCCTCGCCTGCTAAGGATCCCCGGGGGTTAGTCCTGAAGGCATTGCTGGAGGAGCGAGCCAGAGAACGGAAGTTGTGAAATTCTGGGATTCCTCTGCGTTGGTCCCTCTGCTTCTCAAAGAGAAGCAGAGTAATGTTGTGGAGAAAATACTCAAACAGGACCCAAGCATGACGCTGTGGTGGGGAACAACGGTTGAGTGTACGAGCGCCCTTATGCGCAGAAGCCGGGAAGGCGCATTGTCGCCTGCGAGCTTGGAGTTTGCGAGACGAAGGCTGGGTGATTTTGAAAAGGATGCTGTCCGGGTCGAGCCGGTTGAGCAAGTGCGAGAGCGGGCGAAAAGATTGCTGGGAGTTCATCACTTGGTCGCCTCGGATGCCGTGCAACTTGCTGCAGCTCTGTCGTGGTGTGGGGAGTCGATCGAAGGAGAGGGATTTATCTGCCTGGATGGGCAGCTCCGGCAGGCCGCGCGAAAAGAAGGGTTCAACGTGTCTCCCGCTTAGCAAGGCTCCACTTTTCCTGTGTCCTGCGCCCACCCCCTGCATTGAGTCTATTCAATAACCGAGGGCGTCCACGTGATGTTGCACACCGCCAGCAGGGCTGATATAAGAAAATAAAGAGAAAGGGCTTGAGATGGCAGATCCTCAATTAGATCAACTCCTGACCGAGGCGGTGTCCAAGAGTGCCTCGGATATCCACCTGAAGGTTGGCGTGCCACCGTATGTGCGAATACACGGATCATTGAGGCCCTTCCGTGATACGCCGTTCTCCAAAGCCGATATTGAACGTATGGTGGGTAGCTTGCTCGATGGCAATCTCGCGCGGGTGCAGGACAAATCTGAACTTGACATCGCGCACACCATTCCTGGTGTCGCCCGGTTCCGATGCAATATTTTCAAGCAACGCGGGTCGCTCGAAGTGATCATGCGCGTGGTTCCCTACAAAATCCCCAGCCTTGATGAACTCGGCCTACCCCTATCGCTGAAGCACATTGCGCTTGAGTCTCGCGGGCTGGTGCTGGTGGTCGGGATCACCGGCAGCGGAAAATCCACCACCATCGCGAGCATGGTCCAGCACATCAATCAAAGCCTGCCCGTGCACATTGTCACCATCGAGGATCCGATTGAGTTCGTGTACCGTGACGAACAGGCGTCCATCAGCCAGCGCGAGGTTGGCATTGACACCGAAACCTTTCACAGCGCCCTGAAGTTTGTCCTGCGGCAGGATCCCGACGTCATCGTGATGGGTGAAATGCGGGACCGGGAAACTGCTCAGACCGCCCTGACCGCGGCGGAAACCGGCCACCTGGTCTTTTCCACCTTGCATACGGCTGACTCGATCCAGACTATTGACCGTCTCATCGATATGTTCCCGGCGGATCAGCACAATCAGATCCGCCATCAGGTGGCCAGCACCATGAAGGCTCTTATTTCCATGCGGTTGATTTCGCGAGCTGACGGTAAAGGGTTGGCGCCGGCGGTGGAAATCCTGATCAACACGCCTGCCATTAGGGCGCTGATTGAGGAAAATAAACTTGGGGAAATTAAACCGCTCATTATGGAAGGTGCGGCGCAGTATGGGATGCAGACATTCGACCAGTCGATTCTGAAGCTGTATCACTCAAATCTCATTACCAAAGAGAGTGCTTTGGAGGAAGCGACGAGTCCGGCTGAACTGGAGCTGGCGATGCGCGGCATCACCACGGGCACCATCAGTGCTCAATCCTTCATCCAGCGGGGAGATGTGGAATACCAACGGCAAAAAGCAAAGGAGTATCTCGGCCAGGCCCAGCGTCTACTCCAGCAAGATCGATTAGAGGAGGCGCTTCGGGAAGTGCAGCGTGCGTTGGTGGATGACCCGGGGTACAACGAGGCCAAAACCCTCCTGGGAAAAATCGAGGGGAAGATGCAGCGGGAGAGCACGAAGAGCCAGGTGGAACCGTTTGTCAAGCGCGGGCTCGATTTTGTGGCTAAGGGCCAGCTCGATGAGGCGATCGCTGTATTCAATCAAGGACTCGCGACTGACCCGCAGAATGAAAGGCTGCTCTCGATGAAAAAGGCGGCCGAGGAACAACGCCAGCGGCTCCAGGGAGCCAAGCCGCTCATGGATACTGCACAGGCCCACCTCGCTCAAGGTAAATTGGCCGAAGCGCGCCAGGCGCTGCAGGAGGTGTTGGAGAAGGATCCGAGCAACAGCGAGGCGCTGGACAAATTGACTGAAACCATGCAGGCCCAAACCAGGCAACTTGCTCAGGCCGAGCTGGAATCGCTCGCCGTTAAGGCTGAGGATGCGTTTACAAAAAAGCTCATGTTTGATTCGATCTCGCTCTGGAATTTGGTGCGCGAGCTTCAGCCTGACCACCAAAAGGCAACTGCGCGAATCGTGGAAGCTGGCTCACAGCTCAAGAAGACTGGAATCCCGGGGTTGCCGGCGGATGCCCAGGCACCCTGGGCGGCGGGCGTGCAGCAGGCTTTCGAGAAAGGGTTAACGCTCTTTTTAGGCGGTCAGACACTCAACTGTCTCAGCGAATGGCGGCAGGCCGTCACGAAGACGCCTCAGGCGGGTGAGATCATGTCCACGTACTCCCGGAAAATCGAAGAACTGCATGCCGCGCACGTTACGTACCATGTGGAACGGGCTAAGCAGTTAATCGGGCAAGGCGAGATGGGCAAAGCCATGGCCCAGCTTCGCCATGCCCTTCAGGTGGATCCGCAGTCGAGTCAAGCGCGCTCACAGTATGAGGCGCAAAGGCCAGAAGTCGAGAGAACTGCTCAACGGTTTCTTTCCCAGGCCGAGCAATGGGAACAGAAGGATCGGCTCAGGGCGGCAGTCTTTTACTGGGAGCGGGCGCTCGACCTAGATCCGGCACGAGAGGGGCTTCGGCAAAAAGTGGCCGACGGGCGCGCCCGGCTGTCGAAAATGCGTGAGATTATGGCGGCGATGGACAAGAAGGCTGGGTGAGCGCCCTTTTCCTTGTGCTGGTCGTGTTTGTGGTTGGATGCGGCCAGCCGAAGACCCATTTTCAAACCATCCGGACATTCAAGCCAACCGTTACTTCGCTTGTAACCATAGGACAAGATATCTGGCTGGGAAGTACGACTGATGGCTTGATTGAGTTACCCGGCGGGGACGGCCAGCCTGTTATGTGGGGGGAGAGTGCGGGGTTCGAGGGAGGCGTGAAAAGTGTTCGCAGCGTGCTTCCACATCAGGGACATTTGTGGCTGGCAACCGCCGGCGGGGTCGCGCAGTTTTCCCCACAGGAAGGCAAGGTCATCCGGACGTGGACTTCTGCGCATGGGCTTGGTCACGAGAGCGTGCGTTGGGTCGCTAAGGCACAGGGAGTCATCTGGGCTGCTACGATTGGCGGCGTGAGCAGACTTCTGCCGGGTGGGGAGCGCTGGAAAAACTACAAGATAAACAGCGGTTTGCCCCAGAACCATATCTACCGTCTGATCGATGATGGAGAGAATGTCTGGGCGTCCAGCATCAATGGTGGGCTCGTTAAGTTTGCGCCAGCACAGGACCGCTGGATTTCGATCCCACAACAGAAAGGTTTGGGGAATAAGTATATCTATTCCATGATCAGTGCTCCGGACGGCTTGTGGCTTGGAACGGCAGGAGGGGTGAACTTTTACTCGATCGAGCACCACACATGGGACGAGGCGGTCTGCACGGATGGGTTCACGGATTATTGCGTCTATGCCGTGACGCTTGATGACGGGAAGCTCTGGTTCGGGACGGCGTTTGGGCTGTTCCGAAGAGACCTATCCACCGGCCAGCAGGAGGTGTTCACCAAGAACCACGGTTTGCCGCATGATGAGGTCACAGCCCTGTTGCATAAGGACGACACACTTTGGATTGCCACCAAAACTGGGCTGTCTAAGCTTAAGTTGAACTGACAGGATACGGAAAAAGTCCTCCCACAGCCTGGACGGGTCGGAGGGGCCTTCGCGGTCGCTAAGTCTTTAGTCTCGAGTTTCGGGTTGGAAGGCCCAGTAGTGGTACGAAGAATATTCCCGTGCGGAGGGCCAGTTGCACGTCACCCGAAACCTGTTGCGCTCCTTGACCTTATCCGCCCCAACTTGGGCGATGAGAATTGTCTGAAATCGGCTAGGCTGCGCCGCGATGGGGACCTGGTCTAACTCCTCGCCATTCATGGTGACTGAAATTCCTGAAGACCGGGGGGCGAATGTGCGCATCATGACCACAAGTGGTTGACCAGGGCGCGCCTTGAGGATAAAGGATTCGCTCCCATTGAGTACCCATCCGCCATCTCCAATCACCTGGCGGACCATTGAATCGTGATGGATCTGAACGGCGCTGTACGGGATCCCTTCTGGGCTCCGCATGGCCAGCCGGTAGTGATGTGCCAACTCTGAACTCTGGAGGGCGCAGTCCAACTCGTCGGCCAGCATCCATCCTGTGATGCCAGGGGCTTTCCCGGGAGGGCTCCAGTGAAATTCATAGAGCGCAAACTCCGAAGGGATCCGTGGATGAGGAAGTGAGAAGCGCAGTGTCAGGACCCCCATTTCCAAGAGTCGCTCGACGTTCACGCCTTTCCTGCCGGGATGCAGAGCGGCGAAGCGTGGTCGGGCACCCTTCGGCTGAACTTTGAATTCGTCGTAGAGCGCACCCCAGCCCTGGGTGGCGGCGGCTGCCGGCCACGGGGCGGTCAGGCCTTTCACGTCCACGATTTTCCGGTTGGTGAAATATTTCAGAATTCCGACGTCCGTCGCCGCCACATCCCCGCTTTCCGGAAAACCTTCCAACCGTTCGGCCATCAGACGGTGATGTGCCTGGCAACTTTCCGAACCATGACCGTACAGTTGAAGATACTTCAGTAATCCAACGGCGGAAAACACCAGCCAGCTTCCGGCGAGCGCGTACAGGAGCGGCTGGCGCCATGAGTGCTGAACTATTTTGGCCACCCTGAACATCCCCACGAACGAGAGCAGCGTGAAGAGCGGGAAGAGCGGAATCAGATCCCGGTGATGGTGCCAGCCAACTGGCACGATCAGCGAGACCAGGATCAGCCCTGTCGCCCACAGAATCCCACCCAATGGGGCGATGAATCGAGCTGACCCAACCGGAAGTATCCCAAGCAGAAACAACAACAGTGCAGCAGGAGGGAAGGCATAGATCACTTCGTTTTCAGCTTCAATGGACCCCGTCAGTCCTACCGTGGCTACGGTTGGGTAAGCCCCCATCCAGAGGCCTTTGAGAGTATCGATAAAGTACTTGATAGAATCCGCAAGCACAGCCGAGGCAGGGATGATGGGGGAAGCCCAGGCTGTTTTTGTCCATGAGCTGGAAGGAAGCGCCGAGCCAGTCAACGTGATCGCAAGCAGGACCCAAAGAGCTAAGGCACCTGCGCCGACGATGACAGACTGCCAACTGCGAGAGGGCTGGCCTTGACGCCAAAATGTCCATGCCGCCCACAAACCGGAGACAAGCGCGAGACACGCGCCTTCTGGCCGGGTCAGTGCCAGGGCTACGGACAACCCGGCTGGATACACCCACCAACGCTGACTGCGGTCAGCAATGCTGCTTGTCCACGATTCCCACAGTGCCAGGGTCAGGGCGATCATCAACCCGGTATCCATTCCGCAAAAAAATCCCCAGATCACTGGGCCGCTCATCATGAGTGCCAGGACCACGGTGTGGGCCATCCAAACGGGGAGTAGCTGGACGGCGAGGTGCCAGATGGACCGGCAACTCCACCACAGGAGGACGGCATTGAGGGTCACGAGACCTATCAGCAGTGCGGCGTCATGGCGGCCGGCCACCGCAGCCAGGGGGGCCAGAAGGCAGGTGTAGAGCAGGTTGGCCGCCCCTGCTGAGGGGGGATCACCCCCATTGAACGTAAATGGAAACCCAAGGAAAAGCTGGCGGGCATGCGTCAGGGCGATGTAGGCATCATCCAGCGGGGCTAGCCAGACCCCCCGCGTGTACAGCAGCGTGGAGGCGACACAGGCGACGGCCAGGGATGCGGAGAGGAGCGCCCACATCACCTGAATTTTAACTGGGATCGCTCTTCGCATTGACAATATTAAACCCCTTCGCTACACTTGCACGCAATTTGAACGAGGAGGGGCTATGTCCATATTGAAAATTGCTCATGTGGCATCAGAAGTCGCGCCACTGGCGAAAACGGGAGGGTTGGCTGAGGTGGTGGGCGCCCTCGCGCGTGCGCACGAAAAAGCCAGGCATCGCCTGACGATTTTCTTGCCCTATTACCGTGAAGTGCGGCAGTTCACCTCGATCACACCGCAACTGGTTTTGGAATCCTTACCCGTTCATCTGGCGCCGGGAATCAGAGAGGAAGTGTCGATTTTTAAAGTGCAATTACCCAACAGTAAAATCCCCGTGTATCTGGTCGACAACGCCAAGGCCTATGACCGGGATCAGCTCTATGGCACACCCAATGGCGATTATCCGGATAACGCCGACCGGTACATCCTGTTTTCTCGCGCGGTTCTGCAAGCGATCAAGGAAATGAACGAAAGCTATGACATTCTACACTGTCATGGCTGGCAGACCGCTCTGATCCCTGCGTATTTGAAATGTCTGTACACCGGTGAGCCGGTGTTTGGACGCACCGCGACAGTGTTTGCCATCCATAACTTGGCGTATCAAGGGATTTTTCCCAAAGACACCCTTGTGAAGACCGGTCTGGGTTGGGGGATGTTTACGCCCGAAGGGATAGAATTCCGCGGCCAGGTTAATTTCATGAAAGCGGGGATCCTGTACGCCGATAAAATCTCTACCGTCAGCCCTCGATACGCCCGTGAAATTCTCACTCCCGAGTACGGCTTCGGATTGGAAGGGTTCTTGAAGACCCGGGAATCCGACCTGGTTGGGGTGCTCAACGGTATCAACCATGAAGAGTGGGATCCTGCCCATGACCAGATGATTGCGGCAACCTACTCTTCCCAAAATCTCGATGGCAAGGCTGTCTGCAAAGCTGCGCTATTGAGCGAGCTGGGCCTGCCGTCTATTGGAAAAGGCCGGACCCTGTTGATTGGTGCTGTCGGTAGGATGGCTGAGCAAAAGGGGTTTGACCTGGTGGCGGAGGCTGCGGCGAAGCTTAGCAAACGGCCGATCCAGATGGTCATTCTTGGAAGCGGCGACCGGAAAACCCTGGACCTGCTGGAGGGTGTAGCCCGGAAGCATCCGAATCGGTTTGCCGTTCGGAATAAATTCGATCATGTGCTTGCCCGTCGAATCTATGCTGGTGCCGATGCCTTTCTCATGCCATCCCGATTCGAGCCCTGCGGGCTGGGACAGATGATTGCCCTGCGGTACGGAACGCTTCCCATCGTACATTCCACCGGTGGGCTGGCGGATACGATCCGACCAGTGGACATCAAGAAAAAACAGGGAACCGGATTCATGTTCACGCCTGCGACTGCGGACGCACTGCTCAAAGCTATTGACGAAGCTCTCACGGTGTATGCCGATGAAACGCTTTGGAAGAAATTGTCAGTGGAATCCATGGGATGCGATTTCTCCTGGGCTGTGTCAGCGAAACGGTACGAGTCCTTATACCAGCAGAGCAGGGAGAAACATAGCCGAGCTATAATATCGAACTAACGGGTATGTCATACGAACTCAAGCAAGAAATTACAGCCCTGATGGAACGGCTCCATCAGATCAGGGGGTGTCTTTGACCCAAAAGGGACCGCTGACGAAATAGCCCGCCTCGAACAACAGTTTGCCCAGGGTGATATCTGGAGCAACCCGGCAGAAGCAAAAGATTTAAATCAACGATTTGAGCGCTTGCGGGGAGAGTTGTCACAGTTCCACGCAACTGAGAAACGAATGGATGACCTGAACAGTATTCTAGACCTGTTGGCGAAGACACCCGATGCTGCCATGGATCAGGAGTGTCGGCGGGAGATGCAGGATTTAACCAAGGAGATCGACCAGCTCGAAACCGCATATTTTTTACGTGGGGAGTTCGATCATTTCGGAGCGTTCCTCAGCATTCACCCAGGGGCCGGAGGAACCGAAGCTCAGGATTGGGCCCAAATGCTGTTCCGTATGTACCTGCGCTGGGCTGAAGGCCGTCGGTTTAAGGCAGAGATCGTGGACTCAACGCCGGGGGAAGAGGCTGGTCTTAAAAGTGTGACAGTCTCATTGCATGGATCGTATGTGTACGGTCTGCTTCAGCCCGAAAAAGGTGTCCACCGCCTGGTCCGTGTTTCACCGTTTGATTCCAACAAACGACGGCACACGTCTTTTGCATCGGTGGATGTCATTCCTATCCTCTCAAATGAGATCAAGGTTGATATTCGTGACGAGGACCTGCGTATTGACACCTTTAGGTCTTCCGGCGCAGGTGGTCAGCTTGTCAACAAAATCAACTCAGCGGTGAGGATTACTCATCTGCCGACGAATATTGTGGTGCAGTGTCAGAACGAACGGTCGCAGCACCAGAACAAAGCGACAGCTATGGCGGTCTTGCGTGCCAAACTCTTTGAGCTTGCCAGGAAGGAACGGCAAGAGAAAATCAACAAGCTTCGGGGAGAGCGTAAGCCTGTCGAGTTTGGAAGCCAGATCCGATCGTATGTGTTCATGCCATACACCCAAGTCAAAGATCTCCGGACTGGGTTGGAGATCAATGACGTTCCCTCGGTTATGAACGGAGAGATTGACCCGTTTATTATGAGCTTTCTTCGCCAGCAGGCAACGGAACAGCGAAAGCACCGGCCATGACCTCGAAGACTCGGTCTGGAAAAAGAATAGGTACACCATTGTTTAAACTTTGCCATTTGCACTGGCCATGAGCATTACGCTGCTTTCACCTGGGACCGTTGCGGGGATATCCGCTGGCGAAGTCATCGAACGACCCGCTTCAGTTGTCAAAGAACTTATTGAAAACGCTCTTGATGCGGGTGCGACCCGTATCCGAGTCGACCTGCAGGGGGCCGGGTTGAAGCACATCCGGGTTAGCGATAACGGGTGTGGGATCCCTCTAGCCGAGGCAGCGTTGGCATTCTCCAGGCATGCCACCAGCAAGCTTAAGACGCTAGACGATCTGCTGCACGTGACCACGCTTGGTTTCCGTGGTGAGGCTTTGGCGGCGATTGCTTCCGCGAGCGAGGTGGAGATGGTGACCCGGGTCGCGGAGGCCGTGGAAGGCGTTCAGGTGACCGGAGGGGCAGGTAAGGGGATGTCGGTGAAGCCATCCGGATGCGAAGTCGGCACCACCGTCTCGGTGAAAAAATTATTTGGAGCGATGCCCCCTCGGATGAAATTTCTCAAAAGTCCCTCCGCCGAAACTGCTGCGGTGGCACGTACCCTAGAGCCGTATGCCCTCACACGGCTAAGTGTCCATTTCATCTTGACGGTTGACGGTGAAGAGCGACTGAATGTCTCCCCGTCCACTGACCAACTCGATAGGGTCAGGGCGGTGCTGGGAATCGGTGATGTTCAGCTCTTGCCATTCCGATTGACTGATGGAGATGTCCACGTTCATGGGTTCGCGGAACCGCCCGGATCGGTCCGGCGGCGCGGCCGTCAGTGGCTGCAGGTCAACGGCCGTCCGGTGGAAGACCGGGCGCTTCGCCATGCCTTGATCGCTAGCTATGGAGGGCAACTGCCACGAGACACCCAACCTTATGCGGTCATGTTCATTGACCTTCCGCCGGACCAGATAGACGTGAATGTCCACCCGACCAAAGCAGAAGTTCGTTTTGCCAATCCGCAACTCGTGTATCAGACGCTCTTGAAGGGGCTTAAAGGGGCATTCGGCCTGTCCCAAGTCCAAAGCGCAGCAGGGACAGGAGTCGCCAGTGGTGGTCTGCTGGGCTCTTCACCACGTGAAGGACCGTCTGCAACAGCGGTCAGCGAGCCGCTGGCGCCGTGGGCCACTGTGGATATGGTTCCAGCCGGCTCCGTTGAAGTGCTGGGTCAATTATTCCAGACTTATATCGTGGCTCGAGGCCCGGACGGGCTGCTGCTTGTGGATCAACACACCGCGCACGAGAAAGTCCTTTATGAACGCTTGCAGTCACAGAAGAAAGACCGTTCGTCGCAGGGGTTGCTGATTCCGCAAACCATCGAACTGGCACCATCCGAGTTCTCCTTGCTCACCGAACATGCCGAAACGATCAGTCAACTGGGCCTGGAATATGATGCGTTTGGTGGCCGGTCAATCGTCCTGCGGGCTGTGCCTCCGCAGGCCCATGATCGGGACTGTTCGGTTCTCCTGCACTGGCTCCTGGAGGATCTCGAAGAGGCTGGGCGAACCCCATCCGCTGAGGAGCTTCTCAAACGGTTGCTGTCCACGATGGCCTGTCACTTGGCGGTGAAGGCTGGTGACCGGCTTGAACTAAAGGTGATGGAACGTGTGGTGCGTGAGCTTCTCGCTCTTTCCGACCCGCGTAGTTGCCCACATGGCCGGCCGACATTTGTACGTTACGATGAAGGGGAGTTGGCAAAGATGTTCCGGCGCACCTGGGGGCTTGGCAAACGCGAATGCCACTGAGGCATCGTCAACCGTTATTCCCTCTCCCCTGATGAAACCTCTTGTGGTGCTGACCGGCCCTACCGGGGCAGGGAAGAGTGCGATTGCGGCCCAGGTTGCCGCCAGGTTGAGTGCAGAAATTGTTTGTGCGGATTCACGGCAGATCTACCGGGGCTTCACGATAGGCTCAGCGCAACCTGACCCTGCCGACCAATTGGCTGTGCCTCATCATCTCTTTGCCGTGCTTGAGCCGGATCAACCCTGTAGTGCCGGTGCGTACCGGAACATGGCTGGGCCAGTCATTGATGATATTGCGGCCCGCGGAAAGCTTCCAATGCTGGTGGGTGGTACCGGGCTCTACGTGCGTGCGGTGTTGAACGAACTGGCCCTGGCGCCGCCGGCAAGCGGTGCCACGTTGACCAAATTAAACGCCCGGAGAGGTAAGGAAGGGACGGAGGTGCTCTGGCATGAGCTTGCAAGCATCGACCCCGAGGCGTCCCAACGAATTCATCGTCGTGATGCCTACCGGATAATCCGTGCCCTGGCGGTCCATGAAGACACCGGGCGCCGGGTTACAGAATGGCAGGCAGAACATCCACCCGCGTACGCTCCACTGGTTCACATAGCCTTGCATGTGTCGCGGCCAGTTCTGTATACGCGGATTAATCAACGCTGCGAGCGGATGTTCCAGACAGGCATCCTGGAGGAAGCGCGTGCACTAAAAGCCAAAGGCTTGCCACCCGCCTTGCCGGCGCTCAAGGCGATCGGGTATCAGTCGCTCTGCGCTGTCCTGGATGGGTCGATCACCCAACCGGAAGCGCTGGCACGTATGCAACGCGACACCCGGCGTTACGCCAAACGGCAACTCACCTGGCTGCGTGCCCAGCCCGGCTTGATCTGGATCGACACCAGCGATCAGGACGCCGCTGTCATACGCGTGTGCGAACATGCCTCACAGGTACTCCAAAGGGAAGCGTCACAGCTATAATTCATCTACGGGGCGTAGCGCAGCCAGGTAGCGCACTCGCTTGGGGTGCGGAATCTAACGGAAAACGAAATTATTGGACGGACGAGAAAATTTGATCTGGCTTGAAGATTTACAAAAGTCCGTCTCATCGGTTCTCATCGAAACTCACCCATTCCGACTTGTCCGTGACACAAACATGGCACAAGATTTTTCACTGGCTATGAGCGGCGGGTTTCTTCCCTCACTTGCGATGGAAGGCTCGTCAGCGGGCCTCTACGTGCAAGCGCGGAGCATT
>CAZPLZ010000006.1:0-34585 GCA_964587525.1 uncultured bacterium
CTCCCGGCCTGACCCGGAACGGTCCATGAGCCGGGGAGAGCGGGAGTTCAAGAAGACATTTTTCTTTGCCTTAAGCCCGGGGGCTGACCGGGAAGCGATGGTGGTCTATGGTCAGGAGAAGCTCCCCGCGGGTTCCCAGTATGCCTGCGTTAGGACAGCCAAAGGTCACAACACCGAGATCGCCCTTCCCGCCCGCTGGTTGGACAAGAATCAGGGCAAGCCCTGGGAGGCTCTGCGGATCAACGTGGCGGTGGACGACTTCGACGGACCGGAAGATTCAGGCTCCCAGATCTGGTGGCGCCCGGACTGGCGCACACCCCTCACCTTCCCAGGATCCGGGACTTTCAAACGGAAGTAAGGGCTAATCCCTAACCCCACTGATCCGCTTGGCCATTTCCTGATAGGCGTTCATATTGGGATTCAAGCGAATCGCTTTGCGTATCCAGTGTTGAGCGGTGGACCGCTGACCCATCGTGGCGTACACACCCGCCAGCGTTGCTGCGGTTTGGGCTGAAAGCGGATCCTGCCGCCATGCCTCCTGCGCATGCGGTAACGCTGCTGCGGCCCGACCCTGGTTCAGCAGCGCCAAGGCCAATCCCAAACGCAGTCGCGGGGTTTCCACCCCCAGCGCTCGAGCGTGCTCATAGGCGCGCGCCGCACGAGCAAAATCTCTCAATCCACTCAAGGCATCACCCTGGCGCACATACGTTGATCCAACATCCTTGAGTAAATCCGGTGCATCCAAATAGATTTCCAGGGCTTCTTGAACCCGCCCACGAGCAAGCGCTTGATCGGCCTTGTGAAACTTGAGCGCCTCATAGACTGGCAGAGCTGGAAGTGGCCGAGGCAAATGGGGCTGCCCCAGGCGAAACAGTGTGTATTCATTTGTCTGCCAAATGACCTTCGTCTGCTCAGCAAGCAAGCGTTTCATCTCCCTCCACCCTCCCTCTGGCACGTCGAAAAAACCTGGAATCTGCATGTACTGCACTGCCCCCGTTCCGGTTGAAAGAAGCCACCGAATCCCCAACTGGCGAAGCTGTTTGCTGATACCTTGGGCAGTACGGCCCTGCCGGATAATCCGGGTGATATGCGCCTGTCCGAAATGAAAATCAGCAATGCACTCACGCTCAACAAAATACGTACTGAAATGAGAGAGGTAGAGAATACGGGCATGTTGTGGGAGCTGTGCGTTGGCAAAGTCCTTCAGGTAAGACGTGAATGGCGGTGGCGGCAAGACTCTTTTGAGCTTGGTTGCTGCCGATTCAAATCCAAGTGGCATGGAGAAGGGGCTATAAAAGATCCACTGGATACCTGCGCTGTAGAGCAACCCGACGATCAAACTGGCTTCTAGAAAAACTCGAACACCGCTTCGTAAGACTCCTCCCCGGTCTATCAACGACTTAATGACACCGGCATATAACACACACAACGCCGGTAGAATCGGCAGAAAGAACCTTACGTCCGGACAAAGAATAAACCAGCCCAATGAAAATCCAAGCACGGCACGACGCAGGGGCAAATGTAGACCTTGAAATTTCGCCAGCGCTAGCAATGGAAATAGACCGGCCACGATCGGCATCAACGGCCCGTTCACGGCACCGAAATTTAAAAA
Source organism: uncultured bacterium (assembly GCA_964587525.1). GTDB lineage: Bacteria > Oederibacteriota > CAKKQC01 > CAKKQC01 > CAKKQC01 > CAZPLZ01. Next base: position 1,613 of record CAZPLZ010000006.1, read on the forward strand.
GAGAGCTTCAGCACGTACCGGCAGGGAAACAAGAAATGAATAAAGCGGTCTGCTGCTGGAAAATTCGGTGAGAAGCTGATGAGGCACCGCCTCAAACGTCCCAAATACCCCTTGCAGAAATGGTGAGACCGGATTGGCCTTAAAGAACCAGTTCTTAAAGAGCCAAGGAGAAAGGGGAAGGAACGCCGCGACATTCCACAGCAAAGCGGCTCTAAGGCCAATTGTCCGCTTGAGGCGCGGAGCCATCGCAACAAATACAGCACCCAAGATCAGTACCCCCACATACTTGCTGCTCATTCCCCATCCTGCCAGCAAACCACTCACCACCAGAGCCGAGAGGGAACCGGTGCTCCACCAGCGCAGGAAGGTCAGGAGTGATAGCGTGCAGAAAAGTGCAAAGCCAAGATCAATATACGCCCGTGTGGTCAAATTCAAAAAGGTCGGACAGGCCGCGAGCAGAAGCATAGCCCATCCAACAGGCACCTCAAGTGCGCGCGCCAAAGAGCGAACGGCAAGCAAGAGCATGATCCCAACGGCGAAATTCAGGAACCGAGCTAACATATCGCCCTGGAGCAGCAGGGAGAGCATATAGAGCATCTCGATGTTCGAGGGAAACGCAGCGCAATAGTGGTGCCACACGTCATAGATCTTGTGGCGGTACACATAAAACGATGGAATGCGCAGGTGATACGTGAGAGCGTCCCAGCCCAACTCAACATTGAGCAGTCCCATCACCGTGACCACGATGGCCAGGCCAATCACCATGCAGCTTAATGGTGTGAGAGACACCAGCGCACTTGCTTTGAAGTCAGAAAGTGCCGGTTGGATCCTCTTACGAACCTGCCAGATCGCCCAAAGAGCAAGTGTCGCAAGAAGGCAAAAGGACGCCACCACTGGGGGCGCAAATAAAAGGCCCAGGAATCCCACAGCCAACATCATGCTGCCGATAACGCCCAATCCGAGACCAAAGAAAATGAGAGGTTCTTTGTTGGAGGATGTTCTCCCAGGATCTAAAAACCTGGCCATCCAGACACCAAGATTTCTTGCCACAGCTAACACTCCCAATAAAGCGACTCCGGCAAGGAGATAAGACATCCAGTTTTCCAGAAGGACGGCCAAGGAGAATTGCTTTACGGGAAAATTAAATCGAAGAGTCCTAATAATATCCTGCGGATTGATATGGAAGCTTTTGACCCACACCAGAAGCAGCCAGGAATTCCAGATGAGGAGTAAAAGATAAAATAGTCTCAAAGTAACTGCCCTATTTTAAAACAAGTTCTAGCTCAGCAAATACACGAACCCTTTCTTCCCGAGCACTTCGGGCAGTATTCGATGGTTGTGGCGCTTGGAAACCCTGTGGCGACGTCCGGCCCCAGCACCGTGAATTTGGCGGAGTAGTTCCTCCCCTCAAGTTCTACACTGACCCCAATTGAGTTGGAGCCGCCGGTTTCGCTGGCGGTGACATGAAAGCTAGACTCATCTGACGATTCTTCCCTGAGGTCCTGCCAGCCCTGCGGCAGATGAAGCTTGGCCTGGCCTTTCACAGAAGCTCCGTTCTGACGACAGGAGACAGTTATCTTTCGAGAGATGCCCGGATACAAAACCGGGTCTCCGTTGTAATGCAGGATAATTTCCAGGTCGTTGTCCACGGCCACCGCCGAACGAATATCCTGTCGCAAGGCGGCAATGGCTTCCTCGTTACGAAACAGAATAGATCGCAAGTCTGGGGAAAGAGCCGTGCTGGCTCCAAAGGTCACCGTTTTAGACTTTTCGGCAAGAAACCGTTCCGCCAGAGCGAGCGTGCGGTCGGTGAGCTCATCGAGCGACTTGGGGAGACGGGACTTGCGGGTGAATTTGTGAACCGTGATGCCCCTGCCCACCGGATCGCTCCACCGCTGAGGGATATAAGAAGTCCCGCCGAGGATGCCCAACACCGAACCGAGCGTCGCCCCGGTGCAGTCGGTATCATACCCGCAGTTCACCGCATGACAGAGCTGGCTGCCAAAATCCTTCCCGTAGAGCCACCCGAGGATGGTAAAGCCGTGGTTGGGAATCGCATTGCAGGGTTGCTGATGGCCATAGGTGGTCGCAATCCGCTCGCGGGCCTCCGCCCAGCTCTTCCCATGTTCCCAGCACCAGACAGCCTCCCGGATGACACGGGAAATTGAACAGGAGGGTGGGATCATGGCCAGCCCAAGGCGAATCAGCTCTCGTGGCTCGGAGAGCACAAACGCCGCGCTCTCCACTGAAGCCCAGAACATCTCCCCGTACATCCCTTCCCCGCCCGCGTGATCCATGGCAGAATCCATCCAGGCCAGGGCCGCCGCTCTCTGCGGATCGGCCGGCGCGAGACAGGCCCAGATTTCGCTCCGGATCGGCGAGCCCATCTCGTCAACATAGTAATTCTCGAACCAGCCGGAGACCGGCGGCATCAGCCCCCGCTCCAGATTCCTCATGCAAAAGCCGTATTCATTCCACGGGTACGCTGAAAGGTACTTTCGCCAGTATTCTGCGAAGTCAGGAAGGCGTGGAGGAACTCCCTTCTCCTCAAGCATCTGCAGCCAGATGAGCTGAAGATCTAGATCGTCGTTAGGGGTGGGATTTTTGGGAACCGGATTGTAAAAGGTAAGATTGTTGACGTACTTTCTGCTTTCGTAGGGCGCGCCCAAGGTTCCCCCAATGTTCTTGCCCAGCCAGCAGGCAAACACTTTGTCACGATATTCGTCCTTCCCGAGTACGATCTTCCCCATGCGCGCTCCTTACTCTACCAGAGGGTTAAATGGCTTCCGGACTGGCGGTCCTCAACAAATCCCTGCGATTTCAGGAAGCGGACGATGTCGCTGGCGGTGACCTGCGGCATCCGGGGCATCAGGGCACCCCGACGGTCAACTCCTCCACATGGACGAGCTTCTCGTTGGCTGGTATCGGCTGTCCGTGGGCGAGCAGCGATTCAAGATGCTGCTGGACCGCGTCGCGGATGTTCCTCTTGGCCTCCTCGATGGTCCGCCCGTTGCTGAAGCAGCCGGGCAGGGTTGGACTGTAGGCCATGTAGCCGTCGTCCTCGGGTTCTTTCTCGACCACGATTTCGAAGCTGTAGTATTTCATCTCGTTCCTGGCTTGATCTGAATTATATCAATCAGCCCTTCACGCCGCGAACATCCTGCGCTTGGCCTCAAGCAGGACGTCGGCGGGCTTGCCCAGCGCCTTGAGCGCGGCCAATCTACAGGCGCGCGGACGTCGTCGTCACAGAAGCGCCAGGAGCTCCCGCTCGACAAGCCGCGCCGCCTGCTCCGCGCTATAGCGCACCGTGGGAGCGAGTAGGGGCCGCAGGTCCTCATTGAACTGTCGAGATGAGACCTTTCCTCGCAAGTTCTTTTCGAAGAGACTCCCGGTAATCTTCTTCCGTAATGATCGCGTATATCTGAGGAAGGCTTTGACCACGTCCGGGCGGCTGACGGTCTCCGTGCCCAAGGCCATCCAGATGTCGTAAAGGTCCCGGCCCTTGCGGCGCTGGTAGAGCGCGCGCAGTTTCGTGCCGAGCAGTTCCTCAAGGCTGTAGGTCTTCACCTGTGCGGTTCCCTCAAACCACGGTGACTCGACACTGAACGGCCTCGATTTCGCCCCGAACACGGTGAAATGCTCGCGGGTGTTGATCTCAACCTTGAGCCGCAGTGGAACCACCGGTGGTATCTCCGATTCCATCCGGTAGCGCAAGGTGACATTATCAGGGTTGTTTTCGCGCCGCGGCTTTCCCAGAATCGGGTCCAGTCTGGCCCTGATCGCATCGAGAACCGGTCCAATGCCACCGGCCTTGACCTGCACCAGGTCAATGTCCTCGGAATACCTGTCAGGCTTGCCGATATAGAGTTTGTACAGGGCTGTCCCACCACGCACGGCGAGCGCTTCAACCAGCGCCGGTTCCTGGAATATCTCAACGAGGGCGCGCGACAGGATCAGATCCTGCTCTACCTGTGCATCCTGGGGCCACGGGGCAACGTTGCGCCAATGAGTGATGGTGGCCTGGGGTATCATGCCTCGGGCTCTGGTCTGGCGTTCACGATGAGATTCCACTTGCGGCTCAACGGGGCTCTGCCCACCGGCGCCGACGGATTCAGAAGCCGCTGGGGAGCGCCATCAATCCAGCCGGCCAGCCGTTTCGTCAGGTCCCGGTGGCCCAGCCGGTCCAACAGGTAGCCCAGGCGCTGGGCGACGAGCCTGTCGCCGTGCTTCCTGACCGTCCCAGCCAGCCTGACTGCATCCAGCTTCTCCGAGAGCTCGGAGAGGACGGTCATGACGTTGTCGAGCCCGCCGGCCGCTTTCGGGTACCGGACAAGGTCCCAGGCCGTCGTCTCGGGGGACGACACAGCCATGCTCCCCGTGGGCGTCTTTACCTCGACGGCTTCCGCCCGGTCGAAAGGACCCTTCCCGAAGAAGCGGATTTGCACGTTGCCGCACTTGACCGGCCGCATCGTCGGGTTGGGAATAACGACCTGGAACTCCAACGGGCGGTGATGGGCGGCGCCGTGGAGCTGCGCCGCCGACAGCAATCCAACGTAGTACAGATGCCTCATGTACCGCATCAGGTCGCGGACGAACCACTCCGGCGGCAGGGATCGCGACGCCCGGTGCTGGGGGTCCACGATCACGTAGAATCCCGACCGCGGCATGACCAGCCTGCCCGCCGTCGCCAGGCGGTGAAGAGCCATGTAGACAGCCGATGGGGACGCCGCAATGCACCGCTGGGCTTCCGTGCGCGTGAAGACGTAGCGGCCGTGCGCGAGGAGGTCCTCGACAAACCTGCCGGCGGAGGTTGAATTACGCGATCTCATTCCTATTGCATATTATAACACTTTGTGTAAGAATCCGCAACCAGTATTTCAGGCCTTTTCAGGCAGGATAGCCACTTCTTCCGGTCAATGAAAACCCCTTCAAGAAAAGCGCTCGGGTGGTGGCGGAAAGCAAGCGGGACCCGCGGGGTGCTCTGGTGTCATGTGGGTGCCATTTTCCACGGAAATCCAGGAAAAAACCGGGAATGTCAGGGAACTGACGATCGAGCGAATTCCTTTGACGTGTCGCGATTTGTGCGGTGATTCAAGCGTTTGCGAATCAGCGGCGGTCTGCTTTTAAGTCCCCGGCACCCAGCAATTTCCGGTTTCACATCCCCTGAATTCTGCTGTTACATGGCTAAATTCACCTTCTTAAGATGCCCGTACCCAGGCTGATCAGAGAGCCTGGCACGTTTGGCCTCAAAGACCTGACTTACCCCCGGCGTACCGCTCAAACGCACCCGGTACCGGCCCGGCTCGCGCAGCACAAACCATGCAGTCCCACGACCGTCCGTGAGTTGACCCTGCACTTCCACACATTGGTTGCCAAGCGGTTCCACGAAGAGCGCAGCCCCCTCGACAGGCTGCTCCCCCTCTTGAAGAGTGACCAGCACCTCTGGCGCCCGTTCACTGGGAAAGCTCGGTAGAGGTCCTGAAATCTTAACAATTGCTTCCCGGAAAGCCTGATCTACGACCGTGGGGGCATAGGCCGGTTTCTTTGGGTCGCACCAGTTCACACCGCTTTGCGCTGACCCGCCACCAGGGCTGCGGCGGCACCCGATGCCCGACAGGCTTGGCCAAGGAATATGAAAGGGCGCCGGCTGAGCACTCACATGCGCTGGCAGGTAGTGTTCGAACTCCAGATACTGGAACCCCACGGCGCTCACATCGGCCAGGGTGGACACGAATTCTCTGACATAGCGCACGGTATCTTCAGCGGTATACCCTTCTGTCCAAATCTCGCCAACAAAGAGGGGGCGGTCCTTAAGTTTCCTGTCTAGAACCTGCTCCCTAGCCCCGGCAAGACCACTGGCCACTCCCTCTGTCTGAACGTCGAAGACCACCCGCGTGGGATCCAGAGCCGCAAGGGTCTGCCAGCCTAGGACCGCCCAGACATTCACCCCTGGAATCTTCGGTGGAATATCCACGTTGCGCCAGAAGGCAACCGACGGGTGGTTGCCGTCCAAAGCCAGCCATGCCCGGGCCTCGTGCTGTAAATCCTCTAGCCAGCGCTGATCGGCCGACACCGTTCCAGTGAAAGGCGGCGGCCCCATGCACACGGCCTGATAGACCACCAGCACTCCCAGCTCATCCGCCAGGTCGAGAAAATCCGTAGGAGGCCGGTCCCAGTGATTGTGCACAGCGTTAAACCCGTCAGCGCACACGAGCCGCAGAAACTGCGTGGCGATCTGACGATCCAGGTACAGAGAGTCGTCATCGTAGCTGAGGAACTTGCTGGCCACGAAGAGCGGCTTGCCGTTGAAGAGCAGCCGTGTCCCCTCAATCCACACCTCCCGGAATCCAAAGCGCTCCACATGGACATCGGTGATATTTGACCGGTCTTGGTCTTTCACTTCAGTCCGCAGGGTGTAGAGGAAGGGAGCGCCATAGCGGCCTGTGCCCCAGAGTTTGGCTTCAGGAAAGGGCTGCGCAAAGTGAACACTGGCCTCACCGGCAGCAGCCACCTCCACCTCTCGCTCTCCCAGCATCAGGCAGCGATGGCCACCCGGTTCATGAACGCCGCTGACGATACGGACTTGTGCTGGCGACGGCCCGTCGTTGACGACACGCACGCTGACACTCAGGCTGTTCTGGCGCACTGACGGAACAATTTGCACACCCACCACTCGCAGGGCCGGCAGCGTCTTGAGCCAGACATCACCCGCGATGCCGGGCTTCGAAGTATAGCGCGTGTAGGCTTTGGCATGGGCAGGGTCGGCAAGCGGTACAGGCCGGCTGTGGCGGATGTCCGCCGCGTGCGTAAAGACCTCGAGCAGATTGTCCTCCCCTGGTTTGACCACCATGGTGGCATCCAGCATGAAGGGCAAGCGGAAGCCGTAGTGTTCGCCCAGGCGCGTGCGGTTCAGCCACACCACCGTGTGGTGGATTGACTTTTCGAAGTGGAGGTACAGCCGGCGCCCTTCCCCTGCCATCTCGGCAGGAAGGCGAAAGCGGAGCCGGAACCACCCCGCCTGGTCAAGGGGGTTGTCTGCTGGATGCACCGGAACGCGTAGCGGACGCCAGCCATTTGCTGGTGGAGTTTCAGCCTCGCTCACGGCGACCTCCCACATCCCGTTCAGGCACAACGAGGTGCGCGGAGCAACGGCCGTAGCTTCGAACGGCATGATGACATTCAAGACTACGATCGCCAGGCGCAACATTTCATGGCCATCCATATGGTACTTGATGTTATGCTTTTGTCGAAGTGGCCAGCCAGGAGAAGCTGATCGAAGGGGTGGGAATCAGTAAGACGTTTGGCGGCGTTAAGGCGCTGGCCGACGTGAGCTTCGACATTGCCCCAGGCGAAGTGCACGCGCTGTGCGGTGAAAACGGCGCCGGAAAGTCAACGTTGATCAAAATCCTTGCCGGCTCACTCATGCCGGATGCCGGCGAGGTTCAAGTGCAGGGACAAAAGCTCGCGTTGGGCTCGGTTACCGCTTCTGAAGCTGCCGGGATCGCGGTGATCTACCAGGAATCAACCACCTTCCCGGATCTCAGTGTCGAGGAAAACATCTTCGCTGGCCGGGAACCCCGCCGCTTCGGTGGCCTGCTCCTGGATCGGGTGAGCATGCGGCGCCAAACCCGTGCGCTTCTGGAACGACTCGGTGAACGCTTCGACCAGCAGCTTCCCGCCGGGGACTTAACGATCGCCCAGCGCCAGATGGTCCAAATTGCGCGTGCCCTGTCACGCCGCAGCCGTTTGCTGGTCATGGACGAACCGACCGCCCCGCTAGCATCCGAGGAAACCGAGGCCCTGTTCAAGATCATCCGCCAGCTCCGCGTAGAGGGCATGAGCGTGCTCTATGTGAGCCACCGGCTGGAAGAAGTGTTCACCATCGCCGACCGGGTCACCGTGCTGCGGGACGGGCGCAGGGTGGACTGCCGGCGCACGGTAAACCTCAGCAGACCTGAGCTGATCCAGTTGATGGTGGGCCGGGATATCGCGGAGCCAGCCAGGGAATCGACCCAGCCAAGGCAGACCGGTGAAGTGCTGCTCAACGTTCAGGGTTTAACCCGCCCGGGGGTGTTTCGGGATGTCTCGTTTCACGTCCACGCTAGCGAGATCGTCGGCCTGGCCGGGCTCATCGGCGCTGGCCGATCCGAAGTCGCCCAAGCGATCTTCGGCGTTGACCGGCCTGAGGGGGGAAGCGTATCAGTAGCTGGCGAACCGCTGAAGCCCGGCTCGGTGCAATCCGCCGTCCAAAGCGGCGTGGCACTGGTCCCGGAAGACCGGCAACACCTTGGGCTGGTGCTGCCGATGTCGGTGAGTGCGAACCTCACCTTGGGGATATTGAAATCGCTTACCCGATTCAGCCTGCTCTCGGCACAACAGGAACACCTCCTGGCGCAGAGGTGGATCAGGAACCTGGACATTAAAGCCGCGAGCTTGGAGGCGCCCGTGGAAACGCTCTCGGGAGGCAATCAACAAAAGGTGGTGGTCGGAAAATGGCTGGCGACGTCGCCGCGCGTGCTGATCCTCGACGAACCGACTCGTGGCATCGATGTCGGTGCCAAAGCGGAAATCCACCGGCTGATCCGCGGGCTGGCCGGGCAAGGCGTCGCGATTCTGCTTATCTCTTCCGACCTGCCCGAGGTGCTCTCACTGAGCGACCGGGTCCTGGTGATGCGAAACGGTGTTATCGCAGGTGAACTGGCCGACGGAAAGGTTACCCAAGAACAAGTGCTTGCGCTGGCGATCCCATCCGAACCAGGGCCAAGTGCGCCGCAAACCAGGACCGGCAGAGGCAAGGCCTGGGGACTGAAAAGACTATTCCAGCGGCGCGAGTACGGCTTACTAGGCTTCCTGGCATTCACCATCGCCATCGTGACGTGGGTGAACCCGGCGTTCCTTGCGCTAGGAAACATCCGTGACATCTTGGTTCAATCCTCGGCGGCCGCGATCGTCGTATGCGGCATGACCCTGGTCATGGCCACAGGCCAGATTGACATCTCGGTGGGATCCCAGATGGGCCTGCTGGCGGCGACCATTGGACTGTTGACCTCGTCCCAACATGCAGGCTGGCCGGTGGCCGCGGGTGTTTCGCTCACGCTGGTCATCGGCGCCGTCATCGGCCTGCTCAACGGCCTGCTCGTGACCGTGGGGCGAATCCCATCCATTATCGTCACGCTCGGCATGCTGACCTTGCTGCGGGGTCTCACCGAATTGGTCATGGGCGGCGAGTGGATTACCGGCCTGCCGGCGGGCCTGCGCTGGCTTGGCACTGGCTCAATCCTTCAAGTGCCCGTCAGCCTGTGGACCGTGGCGGGGGTGCTGGCGGCTTCATGGCTGCTGGCGCGGCACACCCCTCTCGGCCGGTGGATCTATGCCGCGGGCAGCAACCCGCATGCGGCGCGACTTGCGGGGTTGCCGGTGAAACGCATCCAGCTCTTTGTCTTCGCGCTTGCAGGCTTCCTCACGGGCGTTGGAACGTTGGTGAGTGTCCCGCAACTATCGGTCATCGAATCCGGCGTCGGAGTTGGGTTTGAACTGCTGGTGGTCACGTGCGCGGTGGTCGGCGGGGCATCGGTCAGCGGAGGGCGAGGAACGATCCTGGGAGCGCTGCTCGCGGTCCTGCTGCTCGGCATGGTGCGTACGGTCCTGATCTTTCTCAGGCTGGGAGAGATGTCAACCTACTGGGAGCGGGCAATCCAAGGCGCGTTCATCCTGGTGGCGGTCCTCGCGGATCACCTTGCAAGACGCAAGGCGAGAGAGGGTCGAGGCGCATGACGCTCTGGTCCAAGTTCGTTGCCTCTACGTTCCGGCATGAAGCGGTACTAGCAGCCTTGCTCTTCTTACTTCTGCTCTTCGCCGGATGGAGCGATCCTTCTTTCCTGCATATAGGAACGCAGATTGAGCTTTCAACCCACATATGGGAGCTGGCGCTGCTGGCAATCCCGATGACCTTCATCATCATCACCGGGGGGATCGATCTCTCCGTCGGCTCCCTGATGGCCCTATGTGCCGTCGTCCTTGGATTGCTGTTCGAGGCAGGCGCGTCACCCTGGATCGGAGCGGCCTTTGCGTTGCTGGCAGGAGCAGCGGCTGGCGCCCTCAACGGCCTGTTCGTGGCCTGGGTGAAAGTGCACCCACTCATCGTCACCCTGGCCACCCTCGCAGCGTATCGTGGGATCGCAGAGGGCATCAGCCTGGCACGGCCCATCTCAGGATTCCCAGAAAGTTTTTCGGCCATCGGCCGGGGGACCGCTCTGGGCGTGCCTATCCCGGCCCTGGCTGTTGCCGCAACCGCAGCGATCGGGGGGTTGGTTCTGTCCAGGACCCCGTTCGGGCGCTCCCTGTACGCGATTGGCCACAACGAAACCGCCTCCCGCTTTTCTGGAATTACGGTCAGCCGCATCAAGCTGATCTTGTACACGTTCTCAGGATTGATGGCGGGTCTGGCTGGCGTGCTTTTCGTAGCCCGCCGGAACACCGCCAAGGCCGATATCGCGTTCGGGATGGAGCTGGAGGTCATCACCGCGGTGGTCCTCGGCGGCGCGAGTATTTTCGGCGGGCGGGGCCGCCTGATCGGAACCCTGCTTGGGGTCCTGTTGATTCATGAAACCCGCGAGTTCATGAGCTGGCACTGGAACCAGGATGAGCTGAACCTGATCGTTATGGGTATACTCTTGATCGGAGCCGTCGGCTTAAATGCCGCCTTGTCAGGCAGGCAGCGAACCACCTCCCCCACTCCCCTCTCCCCCCTTGGAGGGAAAGGGCAGGGTGAGGGGGGTGGAAAGGAGAACGCTACTTAATGCTGCGCACAATCTTCTCGGCATGGCTGATGATGGCGCTGTGCCCTGTCCTGCTCACCGGCTGCAGCCGGGAGCCTGGTTCAACAGCCGGATCGGGCACCGATAAAGGCTCGTTCAAGAAAACCCTCACGGTCTGTCTGCTGCCCAAGAAGAAGGGACTGCCGTATTTCAGCAGCTGCGCCGATGGCGCTCGCCAGGCGGCGAAGGAGCTGGGCAACATCAACCTGATTTACGACGGCCCAACTGATGGCTCACCGGAGAAGGCGGCGGCCATGATCGAGCAGTGGACGCTCAAGGGCGTGGACGTGATCGCTGTCTCCCCCAATGATCCCAAGGTGGTCGGCCCAGCGATGAAGAAAGCCAGGGAGCGGGGGGTCCACGTCATAACCTGGGACGCTGACGCTGATCCCGAGACCCGTGGGTTCTTCGTCAACCAAGCCACCCCGGAGCAAATTGGGTACGCGCTGGTGGATACGATGGCCAAAGAGCTTGGTCCCACCGGCGGCGAAGTGGCCATCGTCACCGCCTATCTGGCCGCTGCCAATCAGAACGAGTGGATCAAGCATATGAAAGCGCGGTTGAACGCTTATCCGAAGATCAAGCTGGTGGCGATCAAGCCTTCAAATGAAGATCAAAAGCTGGCCTTTCAGGTGACACAGGATTTAATGAAAGCCTATCCGGATCTCAAAGGGTTCTTTGCCATCTCCTCGGTCGCGTTCCCGGGGGCCGCCGAAGCTGTGCAACAGGCAGGCAAAGCAGGCCGCGTTTTGGTCATCGGCCTCTCCACCCCAAACAACATGCGCCAGTACGTGTTGGATGGCGTGGTCAGGTCAGTGATCATCTGGAACACCAGCGATCTCGGATATTTGACGATCTATGCAGCTGAAGCGTATGCCACAGGAAAACTTAAAGTCGGTGCGACCAGCTTTCAGGCTGGCCGGCTTGGGAACCGCAAGGTCGTCGGTGACAACATTTTACTCGGTGACATCCTCATCATCACGAAAGCCAACATCAATAATTATCATTTTTAGTAACACCAGTTTCGAACCAGCGCTGCCAATTTTCGCAAGTCGGTTTGCGTCATTCATGACCATTTTGATGTTCTCATCCGTGGCGGGAAACTCGTGTTCTGCAAACTCCGTAAGAGTCGAGGTGGATCCTGGCATCCGATATCAGGAGTTTCAGGGTTTTGGAACCGCCATCGGCTGGTGGGGAAACGTTGTGGGTGGATGGGATGAACCTGCCCGAAGCGATATCGTTAAGCTGGTTTTTGATAAGGAACAAGGACTTGGATTCACTGTGGCCAAGTACTATATCGGCGGAGGAGAAAATCCCAATTGCTCCGCCAATGCCGAGGGAAGATCGCATTTCGCATACTCGCGGGAAATGGAAGGGTTCAAGCCGACCGAAGATGGACCGTACGATTGGACAAGAGAGAAGAATCAACGATGGGTACTGCAACACGCCGTGAAGAAGTATGGAATAGAGCATATCGAAGCCAACAGTCTGACCGCGCCGTGGTGGATGACGGTCAGCGGGTGCGCCTCCGGAGCCGATTCTCGAAGCACTCCCAATTTGAAGGATGACTACTACGATGACTACGCGATGTATCTCACCGAGATCGTCAAGCGTTTCAGAGATCACTGGGGAATTGAATTCAGAACGATAAGCCCGTTTGCCGAGGCCTCTCAAAGTTTTTGGAGAAAAGGTCATAACCAGGAAGGCTGTTTCCATACTGACGAACAGGCGAATCGATTGATCAAGATTCTTGGCGAGAAGCTACAGGAAGAGGGCTTGAGCACCAGGATCTGCGCACCCGATGAATTTTCTGTAGGCAAATCCGTTGAAGTCTATAACACGTTCGACAATACTGCTAAGTCATATATCGCGGCTATATCTTCGCATTCGTACTGGGGCTCATTGGCGGATCGGTACGCCTTCAGAGATCTGGCGTTGTCGGAGGGTAAGACGGCAGTAATGAGCGAAACGTGCGAAAGAGGCGGCCACGTTCACGACCACAAGAGCATGGCTGCCGCACTTGAGATGGCATGGCACATAACCACGGACGTACGCGATATGGGCAGCCACGTATGGCTATGGTTTGAACCGGTAACGGATGAACGGCTCGCCATTACGTATCCAAGTAACTGGGGAGCAATCCACGCTTCCTATCAAGGTTCAGAGGCGCAGCAGTATTGGATTACGAAAACTTTCCCGGGAATCGCTCAATACTCACGTTTGATTGGGCCGGGCGACATCATCATCCACAATACTGATCCCTATGTCCTGTCTGCCTACAATCCGTCAACCGAGAAATTGGTGCTGGCAGTTTACAACGCCGAAAAATCAGACGCCGACTACGCCTTTGATCTGTCGAAATTCACCGGCCTCAAGACTAACAAGGTTACTGGGTACAGAACCTCGGCCGACCAAGATATGAAGCTGCTGCCGTCTATCGACATTGACAACGCGGGGTTCCTGGACAGGATACCGGCAGAATCGATTACGACGTACTTGGTGGATGGCGCTCGATATTCGGGACCGCTACACAAGAATATCAATGATAATGTCCGGGGTACAGGCCAAGATCAGATTGAGTACAGCAAGTCATGGAACTATTCAAGTGAAAAAACCCAAGTTGCAGAATGGTGTCATGTCCTTGAAGCAAGAGATTACTACAAAGGTTATGGCGAAGGACTGTACGGCAAAGATTGTCACTGGTCCGAGACTGTCGGTGACTATTTTCAGATCAGGTTCAATGGAAGACAGACAAGAGTATACGGTTCGACGGATACTAATCACGGCGGCATGACCATTCGTCTGGATGATGGTGAGGAAGCAGTCGTTGATTGCTATTCAAAGAGCAAAGAGTATCAGGTGCTGTTGTACACCAGTGCGGTGCTGCCCGAAGGTCAGCATATCCTGAAGGTCCAGGTGGCAGAAAAAAAGAACAAAGTGTCCACCGGTCACGTAGTATCCGTAGACAAGATACAAATAACCGGCGGCACTTGGCGCAGGTGAAGATAGACATTCCCGTTCCAGGGTCAGCAAGTTTCAAACCAGGAGCCCCCTGAGATATGCAGTAGGTGAAAGGACATGAACACCAAGAGTTCTTAAAAGAGGCCGTGGGAAATGGCGGGCGTTGCCGGTGACGAGGGCCTCAACATGGGCGGCGTGGGCGACTTCTACAAAGACGAGGTCATCCGGATCGGGCAAAACAATGTTCAATGGCGGGGCAACTATGGATTGGCCATCCATCACAATCTTCTCAAGGAGCATCCTAAGCGCCCAAGGATCGATGCCAAATTTCTTACGTGATAGGACACGTCGATATTCCCCAAGCACACGCAGATCATAGGCAAGTTGAATCTTCCCGGCAGCGATAAATCGGACCAATTGAGCAGGAGGGCTGCCTGGTTTGAGCATGCCGGATACCAGTACGTTGGTATCCAGGACGATCACCTTCGCTTTTTTCGCCGAACCGCCTGAATTTCTCGATTGATATCCCCCAGGCTGAGTTTGTCCAGCCCGGACCGCACGGATTTTCGCTGAACGAATGCGAGGGCATTAAGAGCCCGTGCGCTGCGAAGCGCGGCTAAATCCTGCTCAAGGGTGGTATCTTGCGCCTTGGTTAAAATAGCAATCGGCTTCCCATGAGAGGTAACCACCAGATCACGCTCCCTCTTGAGCTTGTTCCACACTTTCCCAGGGTTGATCCGAAACTCACGGACCGCAACGAAACGCATGATTTTGTCCTACGAATAGCCTACAGAAATGCTCAGGCGGAAGTCAAGCGAAGCGGTGGCTATGGAAAGGATGTACCGCTAGATTTCCGGGGCCAGCCGCAGGAGGCCCATGCCCTGGGTAACCTGGGCACGACGGTATCAAGGTCAATCCGGCTTGGATACGCACATGGATACGAGTGCAGCAAGCTGATCTAATGTAAACCATTATGAGGAGCTTCATGGTTGGACTTACACTCAGCATGCTGGTCACCCCACCAGCCAGTGGTGCGGAAAAACCCCGCGGCATCCATATCGGTACCGTGTCCCCCGATATTCTCGGCCTGAGCATCCAGGCTGGCCATGTGGAATACGGCCATCAGGTGCCTTATAAACCTGATCCCGCGGACAAGCGGAAAGATACCGAGAAAGACCGCTGGGTGATGAAGGACGGCCGGTTCTACGGTTTCCTGGTCGGGGAAAAAGCCGACATCCTTTACACACCGGACCGGGTGGTCGGTGAAAAACTTGATACCAGCTTAGCGGATCGGCCCCAAAGCTATATGATCACTTCCCCGGACGATCCGGCATACCGGAAAGGCCTAGCCCCAGTACAGGTCTCCAGAAAAACAAAGCCCAGCGACTTCGCCCGGGCTGGTATTTGGCAGATGGAAGCCCCCCTGAAACACGTGATCTACCTGCACCTGCCCAAGCCTTTGAAAGCCGGGCGGCAATACACCGTGTCCTTCTCGGGAGGGTTCCTGACCGAACAGACGTTGACATGGAACCCTTTGCGAATACGCAGCGAGGCGGTCCACGTCAGCCACCTGGGTTTCCGGCCGGATGATCCAGCCAAGGTGGCGTTCCTCTCCTGCTGGCTGGGAAGCGGAGGCCCCTTGAAATACAAGGCCGGTTTGACCTTTCGGGTCGTAAAGGACAAAACCGGCGAGGTGGTTCATGAGGGCAAGACCGCCCTGTCCAAGGCCGCCTCGGACAAGACCGAGGATGCCTATAACCGGAACTACAACGGGACCGATGTCTTCGAGATGGATTTTTCGTCGCTCGAGAAGCCGGGAACGTACCGGGTCTGTGTGAAAGGAGTGGGATGTTCATACCCGTTCGAGATCGCCAAGGATGTCTGGCGCAAGGCTTTCACCGTTTCAGCCCGGGGTTTCTACCACCAGCGCAGCGGGATCTCCCTGGGGCCCCCTTACACCAGCTTCAAGCGGCGCCGGTCCTTCCATCCGGACGACGGGGTCAAGATCTATCACTCCGAGACGCCGCTCATGGACACCGGCGGTGGCCTCGGCGGAGAAGACTCCAACTTTGGCAACCTCAACAAGGGACGCACGGACGAGATCGTCCCCGACGCCTGGGGCGGATATATGGACGCCGGGGACTGGGACCGGCGGATCCAGCACCTGATCGTGTCGCGCCTCCTGCTGGAGCTGGCTGAGCTGTTCCCCACGTACTTCAGCAGGTTGAGCCTCAACATCCCCAAGTCCCGCGACGGGCCCCCTGACATTGTCAGCGAGGCCCTGTTCAACCTGGACTGCTACCGCCGGATGCAGACCCCCGAAGGGGGCATCCGGGGCGGCATCGAATCGGCCGAGCATCCCCGGCACGGGGAGGGAAGCTGGCAGGAATCCCTGGTCATCATGGCCTACGCCCCGGGGGTCTGGTCCAGCTATCTCTACGCGGGGGTGGCGGCCCAGGCCGCCCGGTGGCTCAAGAGCCGGAAACCCAACCGGGCGAACACGTATCGGGAAAGCGCCCTACGGGCCATGAACTGGGCTGAAGCGGAGCTCCCCGCCCGGAAGGACCGGAGCGATCCGCACGCGGTCCATGACGCACGCAACCTGGCCGCCGCCGAGCTGTTCCGGCTGACCGGGGACGACCGGTGGCATGAACTTTTTCTCAAGACCACCGCGTTTGCCGATCCCAAGGCTGAGTTGTTTGTCTGGAAAAAACACGAGCAGCGGCACGCGGCCTGGGTCTATCTGAGAACCCAACAGGCGGGCGCCGATGACAAGATCAAGGCGAACTGCCTGGCCGCCCTGAAACGAGAAGCCGAGGAACGCCTGGACTCAATCAAGCGGACCGGGTTCCGCTGGTCCAAATACGCCTGGGTGCCCATCGGCTGGGGCGGGCTGAGCAGCCCGGACGGTTTAAGCCTGGTCCGAGCTCACGTCCTGACGGGAGCCCCCCAGTATCTGCGCGGGATCGTGCTGGCCTGCCAGACCGGGGCCGGGGCCAACCCGATCAACATCTGCTACACCACCGGCCTTGGGCACAAATCCCCTCTCCACCCGCTGCACATCGACTCCCGAGTCACCCACCAGCCTCCGCCCCCCGGGCTCACCGTGTTCGGCCCCGGGGACGTGCAACGAGAAAAGGACTCCTGGGCCTCCAAGCTCGTGCAGAACTTTTGTTTCCCACCGATCGAGGAGTGGCCGACCTTGGAAGCCTACTGGGATGTCTTCTGGTATCCCTCCATATGTGAGTTCACGGTTCAAAAACCTATGGCGCAAAACGCCTACGTCTGGGGCTACCTCGCCGCGCGAAAATAAAAGTCGTTACTTTTCGGCCTCGGATTTGACAGCGATCGGCTTTCCCACCTTTCCTGACCGCAGGCCGGCCAGCAGGATTTCGGTGACGTGGCGGGCGGCGTAGGCGTGAGAGAGCGGCGGCTGGCGGCGCTTGCGGATGCACTCGATGAAGTGAGCGTGCGCTGAGCCTCGATCGTAAGCCTTGACCGGCACCGGCCTGGACTTGGATGGAACATCCTCCCGGGTGTACGACCCCGGAATCCAGTGAGTGAGCTGCGCGCCCCGCTCCCCCGGCATGACCAGCATGCCCCGGGTTCCATGAACCCGCACCTGCCGGAACTGCGCCGGGTCACACCAGCCGGTCTCCGCAGTAGCCACCACCCCGCTCTTGAACTCCAAAAGAAGCGTCGCGGTGTCCTCCAGTTTGGTGGGTTTGTCCATGGTGCGGGTGATCCCCGTGACCCGTCTGACGGTGCCCAACAAAGCCACGAGCTGCGCCACCGCATAGACGCCCATGTCAAAGAGGGCGCCCACGGAAGCCTGTTTGGTGTCGAAAAACCACAGGCCTCTGCTTTTCTCATGGAAGGAGTCCCGAACTTCCGCATAGTACACCTCAGGCCCTCCATGGCTGGCCCGGGCGTAGGCGCCGGAAACTTTCCCGATCGCCCCCTTGTTAACCTGCGCCAGCATGGCCACGGTGGCCGCGCCAAAGTGCGGGAGCACCATCACGATCCGGTCAGATCGCTCGACCGCTCGCACGAACGCATGCGCCTCCCCCATGTCGCCGCAGAGGGGCTTCTGCATGCAGAGGTGCTTGCGGGCCTTGAGCGCCCTGATCCCCAGCCCCACGTGCAGCGGATGGGGGGTGGCCACGATCAGGGCGTCGATCCGGGGGTCTCCCAGGATATGATCCGGATCGTGGGTCCAGTGACGTACCCCGAACTTTCTGCATAGCAGGCGCAGGCGCGTTTGTTTCCGCCCCTGGATACACACGACTTCCACGTTCCGTCCGAGGGCCTGAAGCTCAGGGAAGTGCATCAGATGAGCGATCCCCCCGGCCCCCAGGATGCCAAAACGAATGGGTTTCACGAACACCAGTGTAATAGGAACGGCCCGCCGGCGGAAAGCAGTACGGCCGGGGACCTTGGCAGTACAATAGCCGCTGATGGAAACGGTCAAGGTGGCGTTTATCGGCGCCGGGCATTTCGCCAAGGAATTCCACTACTCATCACTATCCAAAATGGAAGATGTGCGGATCGTGGCGGTTGCCGACCTCAACGAGGCGCTCCTTCATGAAACCGCCGACCGGTACAAGGTCCCGGGCCGCTACACGAACCATCGGGACATGCTCGCCAAGGAATCCATCGATGTGGTTTATGTCATCACCTCTCCGAAAGTGCTCAAACCATTGGTCCTGGATGTCATCGCGACGGGCAAGCATGTCTTCACGGAAAAACCCCCTGGCGTGAGCACCAAGGAGACGGCGGAGATGGCCGAAGCTGCCGCTAAAGCAGGCGTCAAGTCAGGGGCGGGGTTGAACCGCCGCTATAGCAACGTCCTGCGCAAGGCCAAGGCGGAGGTCCTGCAGCGCGGCCCCATCTCCACCGTCATGGCTGAGTTCCACAAGAACATGGACGAGCCATACTACGGGCTCAGCGTCCTACACACGGACGGTATTCATGTTCTGGATGCCATGCGAGACCTGCTGGGCGAACCTGAAACGGTCTGCGCTCACGCCGATTGGTGGTACACCAAGGAAAAGTGGGAGGCATCATACAACTGTTTCCAAGCTTTGATCCGGTTCGCCGGAGGCGGATCTGGTGTCTTTGTGGCTAACCGCCAGTGTGGAACCCGCCTTGAACGATTCGAACTCCATGGTCAGGGCATCTCCGCATTCGTCCGTACGCCAGAAGTGGTTGAGATTTATCGTGCGGGACAGTCCAAGCCAGAGATCTACACCGGCAAAGAGCTCGCAGGCACAGATGATCCGCTCCACACCTATGGCTACTTTGTCGAGAACCGCGAGTTCATCGACTGCGTTAAGCACGACACGACTCCCCTGACGAACTTCGAGGACGCTCTTAAGACGATGCGGCTCTGTGACAAGATCAACTTGGGGACCCACGTGGACAACACAACGCCAGTGGCCAGCAGAAAGGTAGCATGAGCCTGCCGGTGCGGATTCTGGCGCTCAGCGCGGAAGCGGGCCAGGAAAGCACGCAAACGCTCGAGTCAAATTGTGAGCTGTACGCCCGCCGAATCGGCCTGCATGCCTCGTTCAAACC
This sequence comes from uncultured bacterium, assembly GCA_964587525.1. Lineage (GTDB taxonomy): Bacteria > Oederibacteriota > CAKKQC01 > CAKKQC01 > CAKKQC01 > CAZPLZ01. Next base: position 20,968 of record CAZPLZ010000006.1, read on the forward strand.
CGACGTGATCGTCATTCCCGAACTGGGTACCAGCTTAAAAGTCCAAGCGGCGTACCGCGATCTAGCAGAACCAGCGGATGGAACGAGCATGCAGTTCTTTCAGCGTATCGCCAGAGAGCAGCACAGCTATGTCGTCGGCAGTTATCTGCTCAAAGCCAGCGAAGCCGATGCAGACAAGGGTTGCGGGTACATCGCGGCCACCTTGGTCGATCGCTTTGGGGCGTGCGTGGGCACCTACCGCAAGATCTATCCCACCGGGTCCGAGTACACCATCGGTGCCGTGCCCGGTCCAAAAGACCAGCCGGTGTTCCCGACCGACTTTGGGCCCGTGGGACTCGCCATCTGCTTTGACATCGGGTTTGATGAAATCTGGACACAGTATGGACAGCAGGGAGCGAAGATCGTGTTCTGGCCCAGCGCGTATGCCGGCGGAGAGGTGCTCAACGCACACGCGGTGCTGAATGGGTACTACATCGTGACCGCCACGCACCCGCCGAAGATGCGGGTCATCGATCCCATGGGACGGACGCTCCATGAGTGCCGCGGCGATGAGCGGGCCCTGACCGCCGTGCTCAATCTGGACGAAGAGTACGTGCACATGGATTATGCCAATAAAATTTTAGATCAGATCCTGGACAAGTACGGGAAGACCCTGAGCGTCGAGACCAACCGGGAGATCGGCTGGTACCGGTTCCAGCGGACCGGTGAGGGCCCGACCCTCGAGGAGATCCTGAAAGAATTCGGACTGGTCTCGTGCCGGAAGTATTACACGCAGTCGCGCCGGGATATTGACCGCCAGCGCAAATCCGGCGACGCCCCTCGCTACGAGCCGGCTTGGTAAGTTTCGCGGGGGCGCGGTACAGCACCTCCAGGCGAGTGGCTGAATCATAAAGCACCGAGCGTTAGGCCGGACGGGGATCCATGTCAGCGAGCTTGCGCTGGGCGGGCTCTTTGTCTCAAGTTATGGCGCCGAATTCCCGCAGGCGGAAGCGGCCGTGCGCCGGGCAATCGAGCTCGGGATCAACTACATTGACACGGCGCCCGGATACGCGAACAGCGAGGAAGTGCTGGGGCGAATCCTTGAGGGAGTCTCCACGCCCGTCGTGTTGTCTACCAAACTTGGCGGGCGGCCGCAGCCGTTCGAGCCGCAGAACAAAAGCTGCCTGCTGAAGTCGGTTGAACAGAGCCTGAAATTCCTCAAGCGTGATCACATCGATATTTTGATGGTCCACGAACCCGACCGTCCACGGAAATACGATTGGTGGAGCGACCTCGACCGATTTCATGGTCCGGTCATGGATGTGCTGCAAGATCTCAAGCGGGACGGCACCATCCGGTTCACCGGGCTGGGCGGGACGACCGCCTACGAGCTACCCCGGATCATGGAAACTGGAAATTTCGATGTGGTGCTCACCGCGTTCAACTACAGCCTCCTCTGGCGGGAGGCGGAGCGCGAAATTCTCCCCATCGCCAGAAAGCAAAACATGGGTCTCATCATTGGCTCGCCGCTGCAGCAGGGTGCCCTGGCCCGGCGTTACGATGAGGCCGTCAATCACGGCGCACGGTGGTTGAGCCTGCCACGACGCAAGCAATATCAAGCGCTGTATGCGCTCCTGGACGAAACCGGCATCCCAATCGCCGAGCTGGCGATGCGGTTCGTGATTTCCAATCCGGCGGTCTCCTGCGTGCTGACTGGGTCACGTTCCGCTGCAGAGGTGGAGGCCAACGCCGCCGCGGTGGCGAAGGGGCCGCTCTCCGGCGACATCCTCAAGCGGCTGGATCAGATCGCCGCCATGGTGCCGTTCCGTCCGTTCGAGGAGCCATTCGTCTTGCCATTCCATTCGGATGGCCACAACCAGCCAGGGCAGCCCTATTGATCACGCACCGTTCCCCCCTCTTCCCCCATGGATAAGCTCCGCGCTGATCTGCAAATCCTCCGGCACGGAAAACGGCAAGGAACGGCAGGAACGCTCCGGTCCTATCTGCGGCTCTCCGGTCCCGGCTGGCTCCAGGGCGCGCTGACCCTGGGAGGCGGCAGCCTGGCGAGCAGTCTCTATCTGGGCGTGCTGGGCGGTTTCAGCCTGCTCTGGCTGCAACCCATCGCCATGGTGCTCGGCATTATCATGCTGAGCGCCATCGGATACGTGACCATGTCTACCGGAAAGCAGCCGTTTCAAGCCGTGAACGAGCACATCAACCCGGTGCTCGGCTGGGGCTGGGCTCTGGCCTCCCTCGTGGCGAGCATGGTTTGGTGCCTGCCCCAGTATTCCCTGGCCACCGCCGTGCTGCAGCAAAACCTCCTGCCCGGACTCCTCGGTCCTGAGGGTGTCCTGGGCGATACTGCGGGAAAACTTGTGATTGCCCTTTGCATCCTGGCTTTGTGCACGCTGATCACCTGGAGCTACGGAAGTGGCAGCCGGGGGGTGAAACTTTACGAGTCGTTCCTGAAAGTCATGGTGGGCGTGATCGTCCTCTGTTTTGCCGGGGTAATCGTCAAGATGAGTCTGTCACCCCAGGGGCTAGACTGGGCTGGAATCCTTCGGGGATTCATCCCCAATCTCGATAGCCTCTTCACGCCCTCGGAGATATTCAGGCGTTTGCTGGCGAACATCCCCGGGGAAGAACGGAAATTCTGGACAGACCTGATCGTCTCCCGGCAGCGGGATGTGATCATTGCGGCGGCGGCCACGGCAGTAGGAATCAACATGACCTTTCTCTTCCCCTATTCGATCCTGTCCCGGGGCTGGAACAAGGAGTTTCGCGGCCTGGCTGTCTTTGACCTGGCCACCGGCATGCTGATCCCCTTCACACTCGCGACCAGCTTTGTGGTCATTTCCGCTGCGGCAGCGTTCCATGGCGTCCCAGCGCAAGGCTTTTCAAGCACAACCAACGCACAAGTTCTGCCAGCCGACCTTAAGCCCAAAATGGCCGCCGAGTATGAAAGGCTGGTGCAAACCCGACTCAGCTACAACCCCAGGCCCGTCAGCCTGGCGGAAAAAAAACTGGCAGCCACCTTGCTGACGCGCGACGCCCGGGACCTGGCCCAATCCCTGGCTCCATTGACCGGTGGCCTGTTTTCCCACGTGGTCTTCGGTATCGGGGTGCTGGGGATGACGCTCTCCACGATCACGCTCCTGATGCTGGTCTCTGGATTCATCGTCTGTGTGATGTTGGGACTTCCACCAACCGGCTGGCCGTACCGGCTTGGAACCCTGGCGGCGGCGACCGGGATCCTGGGGCCCTTTATCTGGAAGCAGGCTGCGTTTTACCTGGCGGTTCCCATCTCGGTCTTCGGCATGGTGCTGCTGCCCATCGCTTACCTCACATTCTTGTGGATGATGAACAAGCCAAGTCTCTTGGGAAAGGAAATGCCCCATGGAGGCCGCAGGGTTACCTGGAATCTGCTGATGGGCCTTGCAACTGGCATCGTCACCTTTGCCAGCGTCTCCACCGTGTGGAATAAGACAGGCTGGATAGGAGTCAGCGCTCTAGTGTTATTCCTTGCCCTGGCTTTAGCGGTCCATGCGCTGCGCCGCCCTAGTGAGCGTTAATTGACGATGCGGGCGAGCAGGCCATCACGCCAACCGGTGGCCGGTGAGCATAGTGGTGTCGAGCAATAATGTATACTGTCTCCGTTCAATGACCTGGAGGTCTTGCGTATGAAAGTTGTCAGGATGGCCAACCGGAAGGCGGAGCTGATCGATGTTCCGGATCCCAAGATCAAACGAGAGTACGTGCTGGTCAAAAATTACGTGGCGCCCATGTGCACCGAGTATCACGCCTTCAAGAACGGGCAGGAATCCTCCTCGTTGGGCCATGAGGCGGCCGGGGAGGTCGTGCAGATCGCGCAGCCCGGAAGATTTAAGGTCGGGGACCGGGTCGTCGCGATGCCGCTGTACGGCTGTGGTGGGTGCACGCTCTGCCTGGCGGGAGACTACATTCACTGCGAGCAAGGCGTGGATCCGCTCCAGGTCTGCGACTCGCCGTCGGGAACCGCGACCTACGCTCAATATCTCATCAAGCCGGACCGGCTGCTGATCCCCATCCCGGACGGGATGTCGTACGAGCACGCCAGCATGGCGTGCTGTGGCATGGGGCCGACGTTCAGCGCCATGCAAAAAATGAACGTCACCGCATTCGACACGGTGCTGATCACCGGCATGGGCCCGGTCGGGATCGGGGGCGTGGTCAACGCGCGGTACCTCGGCGCCCGCGTCATCGCGGTGGAGAGCCATCCGTACCGGGCGGCCCTGGCGAAATCACTTGGTGCCGAGGCGGTGATCAACCCCCAGGACGAGCGGGCGCTGGATCAGGTCAGGGAACTGACCAGAGGGAACGGAGTGGACAAAGCGATAGAAACCAGCGGCACGCCGGCCAGCAAGCCTTTCCTTATTAAGGCAGTCCGACGCCGGGGCCAGGTGGCTTTTGTCGGGTGGAGCGGGCAGGTGGATGCCAGCGAGATCATCGCCAAAGGCCTGGTAGTGCACGGTGTCTGGCACTGGAACCTGGCCGATGCTCCCCGCATCATGCAGGCGATCCACGGCTCCGCCGATCTGCTCAAGAAATCCATCACCCATACGTTTCCGATGAGCAAGATCCAGGAGGTGTTCGAGCTTCAGATCACCGGCAACTGCGGCAAGGTCCTCCTGCGTCCCTGGGAATAAGCTGACGCGGGCGAGCCAAGAGCGAAAAGGTTTCGGGCGCCCGGGCCGGGCGGCTCCCTTAACTATAGGCCTGCTGTGCGGAAGATCCGGTCCATCGCGCCGGCGACGGTGGTGAGCCGGGCCTCGTCGGATGGCAGATCCTGCAACTCCTTTTTGAAGGGCTCCGGCGTGACCGGGCCGTCGTATCCGATCTCCCTCAAGGTGCCCAGGAACCCGGCGATGTCGATCACGCCGGTCTCGCCGGGCAGCTCGCGCTTGGAGTCAATCTGCTCATCGATCGGGATGCCTCGCGGAGCGTCGTTGACGTGGACGTAAACGACCTCTTTGGGCTGCAGAGCTTTCAGCGCCGCAAGGGTGGAATGCGACGTGTACCAGTGCCAGCAGTCCAGCAGGAGCCCGACGTTGGGCCCGATCTCCCGGCCCATCGCCAGCATCTCCTCCATCGTGTGGATGAACGGATGGCGCTTCCCGGCTCGCAGTGTCTTGGGCCCGATGAATTCCAGGCCCAGGTGGCAGCCGTGCTCGGCCAGGATGCGCGCGATCGGGGTAAATCGCTCGACATGAAACCGGTAATTTTCCTCAAACGGTTTTTCGTCTGAACACGGCAAGATATATGTAAACGTGCGCGGGCTGCCCAACGCGGCCCCCGCCTTGGCCAGGCGCGGGAGGGCCTCCAGGTCCCTCCGCCATTTCTCGTCGGTCGTCCGCCACCCATCCGGCAAGGACCAGCCTCCCGGCTTGACCCCTGCCCCGGCGAAGATCGCCCGGACGGCTTCCGCGCCTTGCTGGTCGATAAGATCGGCCACCTCGTGAATGGAAAACTCCACGCCGCCGAATCCAGTTTTTGCGGCAGCGGTGCAAAGTTCACTGAGATTGCGCGTGCGCACCCCGATGGCTCCCGGACTGACGGTCTTGAACATCAAAATGACCGTAACAGTTTGAGCAGCTTGCGGTCCAGTTGGTGACCACGGTACTTCTCGTACTCCACGTCTTCCCTGAAACTGTCCAACGGTCCTCCGATGGAGCCGCGGCGGCGCGGGATAGGACATGAGCCGGATCCGGCAATCCGCCTGCTACGGCTGCTTCAGCGGACGGATCCAGATATTGCGGTAGCGCACCGGATCGCCGTGATCTTGCAGCCTCAAGGAGCCCTTGGACCCATGGGCACTGTACTCGGCAAGTTCCCGGTGCCGGGTGGAACCCATCAGGGTGGTATGGTTGTGGACGACCACCCCGTTGTGTAACACCGTGATGGTAGCCGGCGATTCGAGCTTCCCCTTCTTGTTAAAGCGCGGGGCGGTAAAGAGAATGTCATACACCTGCCACTCACCCGGCTTGCGGGAGGCATTGACGAGTGGCGGGTACTGGCCATAGATTGCGGCGGCCTGGCCGTCGGGGTAGGTGACATTCTGATAGCTGTTCAGCACCTGCACTTCATACCGGCCAAATAAGAACACCCCGCTGTTGCCGAGGCCTTGGCCGCTTCCCTTCGAAGGCTTCGGCGTGGCCCACTCGATGTGGAGCTGGCAGTCGCCGAATTTATCACGCGTGCTGATGTCGCCGCCCCCCGAAGTCCCCCTCGAAGGCACCTCCATATATCCGTTCTCGACATTCCAGCCGGCAGGCCTGCCATTCCCGCTCTGCCATTTGGAAAGGTCGGTGCCGTCGAACAGCACGGTGGCATCCGATGGCGGCTTACCGGTCCTCTTTTGGGTGCTGGCGCTTCCAGGCGTGATCACCACCGGTTGCGGCCGCCTGCCGTCGTGCACGCGCCACTTGCCACCAGGCAGGAAGGGTGTGTTGTCGTAGCCGACGTGGGTTTTTTGTTTCGAGGCTCCCGTGCAAAGGTACGGTGTCACGGTACCAGTGACAGCAACGAGTACACCCACTGCAATCCATCGTTTCTTGCTCATGGCATGACCTCCTTTCATAGGTATGGCTCAACCTTGATTATGGGCTTTCCTTCGCCGCCGCTTTCCGCCCGGCGGCCCAGAATACCGCGCTGACGAGCATCCGCCTGAAACTCTCGTTCTTGAAATCTTCAGGGTGGCCCAGAGACGTGTAAAAGATTCGGCCGCCATTGTGTAACCGGGTCCACGCCACAGGCTCCGTACCCTTCGGAGAGGTACCAATCAAAAGCACCTGGACGTCAGGAGCCAAAGCGGGATTCTTATAAAGCGATCCGACCGTGGAGAATGGGACGACGCCATCCAGCACCGGATGCCCCTTGGCGCTCTCGGCGATGCTCACCTGAGTGATCCCCTCCCCATAATGATTCTGATAATCCCCCCCAAGGACTTCTCTGTCGAAGGCCAGCCAGTTTTGAAACGCATGGCTGGCAGTGCGCAGCGCGATGACCGGCTTGCCGGCCCGGCAGTAGGCCTTGATCTTCTCCAACTGCTTTGGAGGAGGCTCCATCCGCCGGGTGAACAACACCATCAGGTCGCACGTGTCAAGGGCTTCAAGCCCCGGAAGGTCCATGTCCTTTTCCTCTCCGAAGACCTGAACACACGCGATGTGGTAATTCTTCTCGAGGTAGCGCTGAAATTCGCTAAGAGACTCGTGCGAGTTGTACTCCGCAGAGCCGGAGATCAGGCAAATCCACAGAAGCGGCTGGCTTCCCATGCGAGGGCATTATAACCGGTCGGTCATGCACAGTTGGCCGGCCACCACACGGTATGATACGTTCCCATGAGCCGTTTCACCCTTGTGGTTGCTGCCGCCCTGGCAAGCTGCACCATCCTCCACCAGGATGGCCACACCCTCAGCCAGCGAATGGCGCGGCCGAACATCCTCTTTTGCATTTCGGATGACCAGTCCTGGGCGCACACGAGCTTCGCGGGTGATCCAGTCGTAAAAACCCCAGCCTTTGATCGCGTCGCCCGCGAGGGAGTGTACTTCTCACACGCGTTTTGCTCCTCGCCGTCGTGCACGCCCTCACGCGGGACCATCCTTACCGGCCAGCACTTCTGGCGGTTGGAGCAAGGAGCCAACCTGTACGGCACGTTGCCGGTGAAATTCCCAGTCTTTTCCGACCTCCTAGAGAAGGCAGGTTACCACGTCGGCTTCACACGCAAAGGATGGAGCCCAGGCAAGCACGAACCTGGAGGCCGCCGGCGCAACCCTGCGGGACCGCGGTATAAGACCTTCGAGCAGTTCCTCCAAGAAAGGCCGCCCGGAAAGCCATTTTGTTTCTGGTTCGGGAGTTCCGACCCGCACCGCAAATACGTCAAAGGCTCTGGCGCCAAGTCCGGGATGAAGATCGAGGACGTGAAAGTTCCGGCGTTCCTTCCGGACGTCCCTGAGGTCCGCAGCGATATCCTGGACTATTTCTTCGAGATCCAGCGGTTCGACCACCAGGTCGGCGAGATGTTAGCCGTTCTCGAAAAAGCTGGCGAACTCGACAACACCATCATTGTGATCACTTCCGATAATGGAATGCCGTTTCCTCGCGCCAAAACCAATCTGTACGACTATGGGGTGCGCATGCCGCTGGCCATCCGCTGGGCTGCAAGGGTCAAAGGTGGCCGAGTGGTGACGGACTTTATCAACTTCGCCGACTTCGCACCGACGTTCCTAAAAGCGGCCGGGGTGGAGGTGCCGTCACAGATGTCCGGCCGTAGCTTCCTAAACGTGCTGCGGTCCGGCAAGCGAGGCCGGCTTGATCCGGCCCGCGACAGTACCGTCGTGGGCAGGGAACGCCATGTGCCGCGACCTGACGGCTCAGGGTACCCCATGCGGGCGATCAGGACCGATGATTATCTTTACATCCGCAATTTCAAGCCGGACCGTTGGCCCGCCGGGGACCCGCCGTGGTATGCCGACATCGACGGCTCCCCTTCCAAGAAATACATGCTGACCCACCGGGAAGATCAAGATGTCTTACCGCTGTTTGATCTGGCCTTCGGCAAGCGTCACGCAGAAGAGCTCTACGCCATCAAGAACGACCCGGCACAGCTCAATAACCTCGCCGGCGATCCTGCTTACGCTGCGGCCAAGGAGAAGCTGGCCTCCGAGCTAGGCCGGATCTTGCATGAAACCGGCGACCCCCGCGCCCTCGGCCAGCCTATGACCTGGGACAGCGATCCGTACTACGGGCGCTGGCGGCCGCCTCAAAAAACCAACCAGAAGTAAAGGACCCCCTCACCCTCTCTCCCATCTTGTGGGGGAGAGGAGGCGGCATATCCAACTTATACTTTTTCCGGCACCACGAAGGGCTTGCGGTACTCCCGGGTGAGCAGGGCGTTGGCCTGGCGGCTTCCCTTGAAGGTCTCCGAGATAGGATCAATCGCCAGCCGTTTACCCAGGGTGATCCGGGTGGTCCGCAGATCGACACCGTTGTCCGTGAGGTGGGCCTGCAACCGTTCACAGGCATCCTTGGTGTCCGGATCATCGCCGAACGGTTTGGCGGCAGCCTTGAACCGCTTCGGCGTGCCCAGCTGGTAGGAAATATTCCCCAGATGACAGAGGGCACTAGAGAGATGGCCCTCCAGAATCTCGGCGTTCAAGGTTGACCGGTCGCGGGAACGGGCCGCGTCCAGGAAATTGCGCATGTGGTCTCCCCCGCCGGAGAATTTCTTAACTTCGTTTCCTTTGAGGTCGTAGGCTACCACGTTGCCGTACCCGTACCACACGACATATCCGTTCTCGCATGCAAACACGTTGCCGACCTTGGTCCTATGGAACTTTTCGGATTCCAGACCACGCACCTCGAAGATGAGCTGGCGGTCGCCATAATCCAGCGCGGTCACCAGCGAGTTCGGCGTGTTGGCATCATCCTCATATCCCAGGCGGCCGCCGATACTGATGACCGATTGCGCCAGCTCAGGCTTGTTGAGCCCCCAGCGGGCGATGTCCATCTGGTGAATGCCCTGATTCCCGAGGTCCCCGTTACCGTAGTCAAAGAACCAGTGCCAGTCATAGTGAAAGCGCTTGCGGCCCACCGGCTTCTTGGGGGCGGGCCCCAGCCACAGGTTGTAATCCACCCCCGGCGGCACCTCACCCTTCCCTTGGACCTTCCCGATTGACTTTCTGCGCTTGTAACACAGGGCGTAAGCGGTCCGGATTTTTCCGAGCTTCTCCGCGTGCAGAAACTCAATGGCTTCCCGGGTGGCCTTCTGCGTGCGGCTCTGGGTGCCGGTCTGGACGATCCGCCCGTACTTCCCCGCCGCTTCCACCAGCCGCCGTCCTTCGCTCACATTGTGGCTGACCGGCTTTTCCACATACACGTCCTTGCCGGCTTGGACAGCCCAGATCGCCGCCAGGGAGTGCCAGTGATTGGGCGTGGCGATGGTGATCGCATTAAGTGATTTATCCTCCAGCACCTTGCGGATGTCCTTCTCAAAGGCAGGTTTTTTCCCGGTCTTTTCCTCCACAGTTTTGACGGCTTTTTCTCCCACGGTGGGATCTGGATCGCAGATAGCCGTGATCTCCACATCATCTTGGCGGAGCAACTGGCGGACGTGAGACCTGCCTTGGCCGTGGACCCCCATGACCGCGACGTGAAGCCGGTCGTTCGGACCCACGCGCTTGCTGACCTCCTCGGTGGCGGCTGCTGCCCAGGCAGCCACGGGCGCGATCGTCGCGGCCCCGGCAAACTGGATAGTGGTTTTCAGGAAATCCCGGCGAGACCACCGGCTGCCACGCTTTACCCGTTTCAAGTAGTTCATGGCTTGCCCTCCTCCCAGAGTTCTCCGAGCTCACGTACGCGGATATTACGAAACTCAACTTTCATGTCAGGGATTCCCCCGTGTATCTGGAGCCCCACTGGCCCGGGCTCCGGAAAGCTCTCGTCATGATGATCAAGAACTTGCGCGCCGTTCAGCCAGATTGTAAAATGCGGCCCCTGCGCTTTGATGCGGATCCTATTCCAGTCTCCATCTTTCAGGAGACGTTCCACGTTTTTTGCCTTGGCGATGTAGCCCCTGCCCGACGCGTAAATGGAACAGGTCATGTCCCGCTTCAGGCTCCGGGAGATCCCGATCTGGCACTGCCAGCCCCGGCCCTTGCGCAGGAAAATCCCGCTGTCCACGTCGCCACTGAACCGCACCTCGGCCTCCAGGATAAGGTCTTGATAAAGTTTCTTCGTCTCCAGCACATGACCTCGGGCCTCCGGGTCTTGTCTCCCAACCAGCACACCATCTTCAACCGTCCACCAAGGATTCGGTGAGGGAACCTCCCATTCCGTTAAATCTTTGCCGTCGAAGATCAGCTCCAGTGTTGCTTCTCCCGCAAAGTCCTTGAATTTTCCGTCCAGATCCGCAGCTTTGGCATCGCCATCGTGGATGACCACGCGGTAGCAGAACGTGAGAGACTGGCCTTTCTCCAGGGTCAACGCCCCAGCGCCCTTGGACGATTCTCGTTCAAACGCACTCAAACCGAAGATGTTCGCGGTGAGCAGTCCGTATGTCCTGACATGCCACCGCGACGGGTGCCGCGGGTTTTCAGGGTGATCCAGCACCGCGATCCCATAAGGTTTGCCGCCGATGCTCCCAGAAATATCGCACCACGCGGCTGGTTTCCCCCAGCACTCCTCCTCACCCTTCATACCTTTAGCGTTGGTGATGGTGGGGTTGTCAGAGATCTCTTTGGCCACGCGGACCGCGCATAGACCCGCTTCTTTGGTATCTCCAAAAGTGACCGGCCCAGACTCGGCCATAAAGACCGACGTGAGATCCAAACCCCTCGCCCCGTCGGGAAAGACAAAGAACCGCAGGGTGCGGTCCTCTCGAAGCATGGGCTTCCTCCCCTTTCCTTCCCAGACCAGGTGATGGGTCATCATATCTCCCTCGATCCTCGGAGCGCTCAGAGAAGCTTGCCTCGGAGATTTGTCGTCTGCCTTTGCACCCTCCCAGAGATCCGCCCCGTTCACATCTCCATGGGCTACCCAGAGGGAACGATGGTGAGGATGGTCCCCTCCGGTGAGGACTTGATCCGAGGTCACCTCGGTCCCGTCCGCCGCCAGGACCGGGTACAGGTACGGTCGCAGAAGCGCCTCCCCCTTCTCGTCCTTGAAATGGTACCGGGTAAAGAGCCGGCCGCCGATCTCAACTTCGATGAAGTTTTTGTTATGGCTGAGCTTCACCGCCACCTCCGCTTGAGAGAAAGAGTGTAAGACCATTGTAAGCACGGCAATCGTGCCGATGTTCCAGAGAGCAAACAGCATGAGCGTATTAAACCATGCCAGCCACCCCTCTCTCCCCGGAAGGGGGGAGAGGGTAGAAGGTCAGGTCCGTGTCAAATCAGAGTTCGGCACCGCCAAGCACGGGACCGAGCTGGCGATCCGACTGTCCTGGGAGAGCCAAATGAACTTTCAATGGAATTTCGGAACATATTCCTCTTCGCCAGGATGATAATAGTCTGTGTCCAATTGCGCTGATTCCCTCAAGAAAGCTGCGACCTTTTTCCTATCATCCTCCTCCGTAACGATAAACCCTTCCCCCTTCTCTATCCCTATACGCTCTCTGTCTTCGAGAACTTTATGCTCCTCGAGAATTTTTTTCCCGTATGTAATCCATGAACAATCGTGTTCCGTGATAAACACCCGCTGAACATCCGGCCTCATCGATTGAACGACTTTGACAACAAACTTACGTACTAGCCTGCGCGCCCTACTTGCTGTAGCTGTGGATAGTGAATGCAAATCACGAGCAATCCCATATTGTTCTTTAGCTGTGGGACCCCTAATCCAAAGAGGTTCGTCGTCTTGATAAATAAGGCTCGTCGCCATATCTTCGGTAATGTTTGCATGAATCAAGAGATTCCTTAAAAGAACGAAGTGCTGAATCGCTTTGATCAATTCGTCGGATTGCCTCAAGGGAGCACGTACAAACCCATCACAAAAATGCGCCATCTCGAGTATCTTAAATACGAGATCATTCCTAATCGATCGATCGTATATTTCCCCTCTATACTCGGGTTTCTTCAAGAGCGTGTAGATAACATTCACAAAGCCTTCCAGACTTACAAAGGAGGAAATCAACGCCGAACGAAGGAGAGAAGCTACAATCTTGTCCTTAACGTTGCATTGATGCCGGTCTTCAGGCTTATCAGATCTTTCACAGTTTCGAATTTCACCAATTACATTTCTCGCCTGAGTGAGAAGGTCGGCTGTTGTCTGGTCGTGCATGTGAAAGGTGTTCAATACAGTACGCTCGACAACGTCTTTGTCTAAAGTGTTTTTTGGTATCGGAAGTTTCGCAACTTCATTGACAATGACAGCTCGAAGATTCTTCGCTTCCTCCAGAAGCATGGGGGGAAGCTCATCAGAGTCGCCAAAGAAATCAAGGCTCCAACTATCCCAACGCACGAGGACCCCTATTGTACCTGACGGAAAATTAAATGCCCAAGCCAAGTCATAACGGTTAATTGCCACCTCCTTATCTGTGCAGTCGGCTTCCATATCATCGTTAATAAAGTACTGGACGCCAAAGCTGTCCAGCATGACTTTCCGGACTAGAGACCAGTGGGTCCTCGATGGGCTTTCCTCAATACTCTTTTTCCAGGAAGATAATTCCAGGTCTAACACCGGATGTTCCTTGCCCTCATACTCAACTTTGGGTTCAAATTTCCAGGTAGAACCTGAGGACTGAATCCAGGAGAACTCTCCTAATTCGTATTCTTTCAGTTTCTTAGTCACGCTTGGATCATCTCTCTGTCTCTGATTCTACATCCCTGTCCCCAAGAAATATCTTGTCCTACCTTGCGAATCGTACAAAGGTTTCGTGAATTACCATCGCTACTGTCGCTCCAGAGACTCGACGCGGGTTATTTAGGGATATCCCACCGGTATTCGCTGCCAACATCCGTAATAACGTCCTTAATCACATCCCGACTTTGAGTAAATACTCCAGTCATTGGCACACATTTGACGCCATGAGCCAGAGAACCTAGCCGATCAACCGCACCGCTCCCCGCCGGACTGGACCAAATCACGCGGTTGCCTGAGCCAGCTC
>CAZPLZ010000007.1:0-33642 GCA_964587525.1 uncultured bacterium
GTCGTTGTGGCAGTGCACCGAGAGCGTGATCTTCTTCAAGGCCGGCACCCGTTCATAGAGTTGGTCGATCAGCTTGCCAAACTCCCCCGGGGTGGTGTAGCCGACCGTGTCCGGGATGTTGATGGTGGTGGCGCCCGCCTCAAGTGCAGCGGCCACCACCTGGCTCATGAAGCCGAGCCCGCTGCGCGCGGCATCTTCCGGAGAAAACTCGACATCGTCCGTGTGTGCTTTGGCCATGCGCACCGCCGCCGCGGCGAGCTGGAGCACCTCCTGCGGTGTCTTCTTGAGTTTCTTTTGGAGATGGATGTCTGAAGTTGCGATGAACGTGTGAATCCGCTTCCGTTTCGCCGGCTTGAGCGCATCCGCAGCCGCCTCAATGTCCGCCTTGTTTGCGCGGGCGAGGCCGGCGATCACCGGCCCCTGCACCTCCTGGGCAATCGACCGGACGGCCGCGAAATCCCCGCGCGAGGAAATCGGGAATCCCGCCTCGATCACGTCCACATTCAGGCGTGCGAGCTGGTGCGCGATCTCCAGCTTTTCCTGGGGATTCAGGCTGGCTCCGGGGGACTGTTCGCCGTCCCGGAGCGTCGTGTCAAAAATCTGTATGAATCTCATCGCGGGGCTAACGGGGTAATCGGGGCAGCTTGGGGTATGCGGTTCCTTGCCGCGGCCCCATCACGGCCACGGTTGGTTTCTCAGCGGTCATGCGCTCCGCCCACTCCACCCAGGCCGGCGCCACCACCTCAGCCCAGCGAACCCGGGTGAGGAAGCTCGCGATCAGCCCCAGGAAAATGTACACCAACGAGAGCGGGAACAGTAACTGCGGAAGGCTCCACAGGACAAAGCCAAACACCACCGTTGCAAGTACCAGCCGTATTGGCCGAGGCCGGTGGAAGTCAAATCCTTTGAGAGCCAGATACGGCGTGCGGCTGACCATCAGCCAGCCCAGACCCGCCATGCCGCCAGCCACCCAGGGTGCGATCGTGTGGAACAGCCCCTCCTGAAGGGGGATGGACTGCACGAAAGAGAGCCGCGGGATGGTCTCCATCAGAATCACAAACGAGGCCACCGTGGCCGCCGCCGCCGGGCAGGGCAGCCCGCTAAACCCTACGACCCGGTTTTCCACTTGCGCGTTGAACCGGGCCAGCCGGAACGCCGTGCAGGTCACATACCACACGCACGCGGCCAATCCCACAGGCCAGAAACCCTTGAGGCAGTAGACGAACAAAAGCCAGGCCGGCGCCACGCCAAATGAGACGATATCTGCCATGGAATCGTACTCCATGCCAAACCGGCTGGAGGCGTCCGTGGCGCGGGCGACCAGCCCGTCAAAGACATCGAGCAGACCCGCCACCAGAATCAAAATGGCGCAGGTGAGTGCAATCTCCGCTCCCCGGTCGAACAGGAACGCAACCACCAGACAGCCCATCACCATATTTCCCGTGGTCATGAGGGTAGGAAGCAGAAACGCACCCCGGCGGTTGTTCTTGGATCTTCTCATTTCAATTCACCTTTTACGATATGACAATCACCGCCATTTAGCAATTGGCGTCAGGCCCCCGTGCACGAGGCTCCCAAGTTTGATCAGCACGCGCGTCCGGCGCGGCAGCTTCACCCGGACCTGCGAACCCAAATGGATGAGGCCGACACGCTGCCCTTGCCTCACGCGGTCGCCGGGTCTCACCCAGCACTCCACCTTGCGTGCGAGAATTCCCGCCACCTGCAACATCCGCACCCGGCCACGCGGAGAAACGAATCGTGTAGCGCATCGCGTGTTTCGAGTTCCAGAGCGGTCATCGTAGGCCGCAAAGTATGTGCCCTTCGTGAACCTTTGGCTCATCACTTTGCCTGACACCGGCGCACGCTGCACGTGGACATTCCACACCGCGAGGAAGATCTCCACCTCCTGGCTGCCAGCGGTCCGGTGGATTTTCCGCACCCGGCCATCGGCTGGCGACAGCACCAGGTTAGGATCGTAAGGGCGCGCGCGTTCCGGATCGCGGAAAAAATACACCAGGCTGGCAAAGAGAGCCACCGCAATAAGTGACACAAAGGCGAACGCCTGGTACCCGGTTTGTCTCCAGCCCCACCAACCCAGGAAGGCCACACCGAAGGACACACCGAGGTAAGGAATAGAAGCTCGAACTATTGGTATTCGCATCATACCCTCTCACCCTCCCCGCTCCCTATTTTTTCTTCCCCTGTCGTTCCGGGCGGAGCGACCGGACGATGGCACCCGCACGCCACATCTCGGAGTCACGGACTTTTTTCAGTTCAGCGTCCAATTGCGTACGATAGTTCGGCCGGCTGTTCGCCGAGAGCACCCTGGCGGTTTCCTTGCCGGAGGCGACGCTCCGGTAGAGCCTCTCGAAGACGGGCTTGGAGGCATCCCGGAAAGCCTTGAACCAGTCCAGCGCCCCGCGCTGTGCGGTGGAGGAGCAATTCGCGTACATCCAATCCATGCCGCGCTCGCCGATCAGGGGATACAGGCTCTGCGTGGCCTCTTCCACCGTCTCGTTGAACGCCTCGAGTGGCGAGTGCCCCCGTTTGCGGAGCACCTCGTACTGGGCCAGCCACAGCCCGTAAATCGCGCCCATCAAAACCCCGCGCTCGCCGGTAAGGTCGCTGTACACCTCTTCCTCGAATGTGGTCTTAAACAAGTGACCTGAGCCGATGGCAATCCCCAAAGCGTGAACCCGCTGCCTGGCATGCCCCGTGAAATCCTGGAAGACAGCGTAACTGGCGTTGATCCCCCGGCCTTCCAGGAAATGCCGCCGCACCGTGGTCCCCGATCCCTTGGGCGCCACCATGATCACGTCCACATAGGGGGGCGGAACCACCCCGGTCTGGTCCCGGAACACAATCGAGAACCCGTGAGAGAAATACAGGGCGTCGCCCGGCCCAAGGCGTGACTGAATTCGCGGCCAGGTCGCCTTCTGACCGGCGTCTGACAGGAGATACTGCAGCACCGTTCCCTTTTCCGCTGCCGTTTCGATGTCGAACAGGGTTTTCCCGGGCTTCCAACCATCTTTCCGAGCCAGAGCCCAACTCGGGCCACCTTTTCGCACGCCGACAATGACCCGCAGGCCGTTATCGCGCATGTTGAGCGACTGCCCGCGCCCTTGCACGCCGTAGCCCAGCACCGCGATGGTCTCGTCCTTGAGGATCTTGCGAACCCTTGCGGGCGGGTAGTCTTTCCGCTCGATGACCCGTTCGGTCTGGCCGCCGACGGTGACGGTTTTCAAACTATTTTTTCTCTCGGGGGGCGCGCGCCAACGCCACCTTACCCGTACGCACCATCTCTTTGATGCCGAACGGCCTCACGAGATCGAGAAACGCCTCGATCTTTTCGGTGTCCCCCGTCAGCTCCACGGTGAGCATCTTGGGTGAGACATCAACAATCTTGGCCCGAAATACATCCACCAGCTCGATCAGGCGGGAACGATTCTCGCCATCAGCCGCTAGCCGGATAAGGAACAGCTCGCGTTCCACGAATTTTTCGAGCGTCAGGTCGGTCACCTTGATCACATCCACAAGCTTATTGAGCTGCTTGTTGATCTGCTCGATCTGCGGCTCATCCCCGGAAGACACGATGGTCATCCGGGACACCGTAGGATCCTCCGTTTCCCCAACCGTGAGGCTTTCGATATTGAACCCTCGGCTGGAAAAGAGCGTCGCCACGCGCGCCAGAACCCCCGGCTTGTTCTCGACCATCACGCTAATCGTGTGTCTCATAAGAAATGATTGTAGCGGAAAAAGTGCACGCGGGTGAGCGGGGCAGGGCTTCGCAGGCACGCTCGCCGCGGCGCCGCTCACCCGCGTGCACTTTTAGTCCGTGACGGCGCCTTCGGAAGCGGAGGAGACCGTGCGGGCGTATTTCGCCAGGACACCTTTGGTGAACCGCGGGGCCGGCGCCTTCCACGCGGCCTTACGCTTCGCAAGCTCGGCATCGGTAAGGTCCACACGCAGCTCCCGCTTCCTGGCATCGATCGTAATGGTATCTCCGTTGCGCAGCAGCGCGATCGGACCACCCACCGCAGCCTCCGGTGTGACATGTCCCACCACCAGCCCGTGGCTGCCGCCTGAAAACCGGCCGTCCGTGACGAAGCCCACATGGTTCCCCAACCCCATCCCGATCAGCGCCGAGGTCGGCGCCAGCATCTCCCGCATGCCAGGGCCGCCCTTCGGTCCCTCGTACCGGATCACCACCACATCGCCTTTTTTCACGCCTCCCTTCAGGATGGCGTCGTAGGCTTCTTCCTCACTTTCAAAAATCTTGGCTGGCCCACTCATCGCTTCCCCCTCCTTACCCGTCACCTTGGCCACCGCCCCATCGGGCGCCAGATTTCCCCGCAAGATCGTGATGTGCCCGGTTTTCTTGATCGGCTGATTAAGCGGGCGCACCACATCCTGGCCATCAAAGTTTACGGGTTTGGCTTCCCTAAGGTTTTCAGACACCGTCTTCCCGGTCACGGTCAGACATTGACCATTGATCAGCCCCGCGTCCAGCAGCAGTTTCGTGACCGGCACCAACCCGCCGATCTTGTGCAGGTCATACATGACATACTTCCCGCTGGGCCTAAGATCCGCGATATACGGCACCTTGTTGCTCACCCGCTGGAAATCATCGATTCCGAGCGGCACGTCCACGGTTTTGGCGATCGCGATCAGGTGCAAAACCGCGTTCGTCGAGCCTCCCAGCGCCATCACCACCGTGATGGCGTTATCAAAAGCTTCCCGGGTCATGATGTCCTTGGGGGTGATCCCTTTGCCCCAAAGCGCCAGAGCCGCCTCACCGGCCTTATAGCAATCTCTTTTTTTCTCCTCACTTTCTGCAGGCTGGGAGGAGCTGTTCGGCAGGCTCATGCCCAGCGCCTCGATCGCGCAAGCCATGGTGTTGGCGGTGTACATACCCCCGCACGCCCCAGCTCCCGGACAGGCCCGGCATTCAATCTGGTAAAGCTTATCCTTATCAATCGCTCCAGCCGTGTACTGGCCCACCGCCTCAAAGATGCTGATAATATCCAGTTGCTGCCCGTCCAGCTCCCCTGGCATGATCGTCCCGCCATACACAAACACGCTGGGAATATTCAGCCTACCCATCGCCATGAGGCACCCTGGCATGTTTTTGTCACAGCCCCCGACGGTCACCAAGGCATCAAACAGTCCGCTCTGGGTCACCCCCTCGATGGTGTCCGCAATCCATTCCCGGCTGGGCAGGGAGTACTTCATCCCATCGGTCCCCATGGAGATGCCGTCGCTGACCCCACTGGTGGTAATGGTCCGGGGGGTTCCCTTGGCCGCCCGCACGCCCTTCGTGGCCTCCAGCGCCAAGGCGTCCAGGTGCATGGTACAGGGCGTGATCTCGCTCCAGGTGCTGGCCACCGCCACCAGCGGCTTCTCAAAATCTTCGTCCTTGAGCCCCATCGCGCGGAACATCCCCCGCGCAAACGCCCTGCGGTCGCCTTTGGTGATAGCCTCGCTACGCCGCTTCATTGAGCTGGCAATCCACTACAATCGCTTCCCGCAGCAATTAGGATAGGGAATCTGAATAAGATTTAACGTCGACGCGAAGAAAAGGCGACTTTTGTGTATTCCCGAATATCCACCTGAACCTTTGCTCGTGATGCCGTTTCTGCTTCCTGGAGGAGCTTGACCGTAATGGACTCGTCAACATATTCTTCCCCACAGTTGCCGCAGACCTGTGCCGGCACTGACTTGATCACCAAAGTGGTCCCATTCCGATCAAGGGTGACCGTCGCTTTGCCTTGATGTGTTTTACCCTGTTTGCACACCACGCACTTCATTGGAGCTTCCTCCTCTTGAACGTCGAATCCTCCTGACACATACACAGTGTACCCTGAATACCAGCCTCCGAGTCACCGCATCACTTCCATGCGTTTAGGGATGGCTACTTTTTTCTTTCCTGCCACGCTTCGTTTTCAATATGAAACCAATCTTGAGATAAGCGAAGATCTCGCGCGGCCCGGTCAATCGCCCCTTCTCGCAACTGCTTCCTAAGGTTGGAGCGTCCGACCTCCCGGATGTAAAATCGGATCGCTTCGTCAATAAGATGGCTGCGGTCACCCCTGTGGCCATGTATTCTAACAAATGGTGTCATAGATGGCCGACAGGCGGAATATTTTTAATCTCTCACTCGCCACAGGCGAACGATCCCATCGTAGCTTCCTGAAGCCAAGAGCTTTCCATCTGGAGAAAAAACTACGCTGCTAACAATATTGAAACTGTGATCTCCAGGCATCGACAATTCACTCTCCAACCTACCATCCGCCACCCACCACAGACGTACCGTTGAGTCTGCACTGGCTGATGCTACCAACATTCCGCTAGGGGAAAAAGCGATACTTTTAACCACATTCTTATGCCCTTTCCACTCATGCACCATGCTTCCATCCTTCACTCGCCAAATACGAACCACATTGTCATAGCCCCCAGCTGCGACCAGGGTG
Source organism: uncultured bacterium (assembly GCA_964587525.1). Lineage (GTDB taxonomy): Bacteria > Oederibacteriota > CAKKQC01 > CAKKQC01 > CAKKQC01 > CAZPLZ01. Next base: position 6,471 of record CAZPLZ010000007.1, read on the forward strand.
CCATCTGGAGAAATAGCGACCCCTACCACTTGATTCTCAATCCCTTCAAAGGAGTGCACCTTTTCCCCATCTTTTACCCGCCACAGGTGGACCGTTTCATCACAACTTCCCGAAACAAGCAGCTTTCCATTGGGCGTAAACGCCAAATTACTCACACTGCACTTATGCGCTTTAATCTTCCGCTCCGGTTTCTCAGCATCCAACCGCCATAAGTACACCATCCCGTTCTTGCTCCCCGAAGCTAGCAGTCCTCCGTCAGGTGAAAAAACAACGCTTGTCACCATATCTGTGTGGGCTTTCAACTTGCGCACAAGTTGCCCTTCTTTCACACTCCATAGGTGGATAGTCCTGTTAACGTTCGCCGACGCAACTATTTCGCCGTTCGGAGAATACGCCACCGCCATCACGACGCCGCCGTGTCCATTCAATACTCGCTCCTGCCCCCCATCGCTCACTCGCCAGAGACGCACCGTCCCGTCATAACTTCCCGACACCAGCAACGCGCCATCAGGAGAAAAGTCGACACTGACTACCCGTTTCTTATGCCCTGACATCGTGCGCTCCAGTGAAACCTGACGTGCCAACACTCCTCCCTTTAGTTTGATCGATTCGAGACGTCGATGCGTTTCTCCCGGAGTTATCCAGAACTTGACCGTTCCATCCCTGCTTCCCGACGCCAGCCGTTCCCCTTGTGGATCAAATGCCAAACTTCTTACATGATCCCCATGTCCTTCAAGCTCGCGCACTAGCCTCCCGTCTTTCGTCCGCCATATGCGAATCATGTGATCTGCACTGCCAGAAACCAACCACATTCCATCAGGGGAAAAGGCAACGCTTCTCACCCAGCCGCCATGTCCTTTCAGTTCATGAACCAACGTTCCATTACTCACCCGCCATATGCGTGCTACTCTGTCATCACATCCAGACGCCACCATCGTTCCATCTGGTGAGAAGGCAACACTTCTCACCTGGTTTCCATGCCCTCGCAAAGTACGTTCAAGCCCACCATCACTCACGCGCCACAGGCGCACTGTCCGGTCATCGCTTGCTGTGGCCACCAAAATCCCATCAGGAGAAAAGTTGACACTATTGACCCAATCTGTATGCCCAGTCAGTTCATGCTCTAGATGTCCATCCTTCACTCGCCAAAGCCGTACCGATTGATCATCACTCGCTGAAGCCAACAGCTCCCCCTCAGGGGAAAAAACCACGCATCTAATCCTGCCCGTATGCCCCTTTAGCCTGCGTACCCGCCCACCACCGACAGCCTGCCGCAACCACACCACTCTGTCGTACCCCCCGTAGGCGATTAATTTTCCATCGGGTGAGTATGCCACAGCCAACACAGACCCTGAATATTGCCTCACTTTTCGGACCAGGCTCCCGTCTCCAGTGCGCCAGACACTGACCATCCCACCATCGGTTCCCGTCACCAAAAACTTTCCATCAGGTGAATAGGCGATGTCCCGAATCGATACTTCATCTCTCCTCAACTTCCTTGCTAAAACCCCATCTCTTACGCGCCACAACCGCACGGTGCTGTCATCGCTCCCTGATGCCGCATGCAACCCATCTGGGGAAAACGCCACGCTCCACACATAACTTGCATGTCCCGTCAGCTCGCGCTCCAGGCTCCCATCCTTCACCCGCCATAGGCGAACTGTATTGTCATGGCTCCCCGTCATCAGCAATTTCCCATCAGGTGAAAAAGCGATGCTATTTATAAAATTCATATAGCCATCCAACCGGAACTCACGTTCAAATTTTCCATCCCCTAGCCGCCACACACGCACCCGCTGGTCATGGCTGCCTGATGCTATCAACACACTGTCGGGTGAAAAAACTACGCTACTGACCCACCCCTTATGGCCTTTCAGTTCGTGCTCGAGACGCCAACCACTCACGCGCCATACCCGAACCCGCCCACCCGTACCTCCGCACGCCAGGAAACGACTATCGGGAGAAAAGGTGACGCTCAACACCCCGCCTTCGTGCATCTCGAGTTTATGAACTAGCTTGCCGTCTCGGACGCGCCACAACCGTATGGTCCCATCGCCGCTTCCAGACGCTAGCAGCTGCCTATCCAAGGAAAAGGCGATACTCCTCACAGGACCGGTATGCCCCTTCAGCTCACGCATCAAGCTTCTATCTTTCAATCGCCACAACCGAACCGTTTGGTCAAGGCCCCCGGACGCCACGAGTGATCCATCAGGAGAAAAAGCGACGCTTGTTAATAAGCTCTCACTCCCTTTCAAATCGAACTCAAAGCTCCCATCTTTCACCCGCCACACACGAATTGTCCCTTTCATACTCACCACCAAGAATCGTCCATCCGGAGAGAAAGCCACACTGCCCACAGTTCCATGTGAACCATGCGCACGTTCCAGAGAAATCTCCCCTATTTCCGCCCACTCCGACAAGAGCGTAAATCTTGCAGGCGTACCGCTTTTGCCCTCTCCCAGGAATCTCAAAGGGGCCACGCGTTGCCCACCTTTCCAGTTCAATTTCAGTACAACCGGCAACTCAATTGAGCCCCTGTAACCTTTTAAAACTTCCATTACAAATGACAAATCCGCTTCCTCTCCCGGGTTTAAGTCGCCCACGGTACGCCTTACGATCCACACTTTGATCTGCCCGTGTGTTGTCGATGGAACCACCCATAATGAACGCGCAGCCCCGGATCCTTGGTTCTTCAGTGTTACCGTCACTTGGCCTTTCTCTCCGATTTCTAATCGTCCATTGCCATTACCCCACAATGCAGGAGATCCACCGTCTTGCACTTCGGTCCGCTGGATCACTAGATCCGGTGATAAATTCTGGCCCTCAACTGCGAAAACGAGTCCATGTACCAACCCTAGCGTTACTACTGTCATCATCACTTTCTGCACGAGACTTCTCAGGTTTAATTTCACGCCGATCACACTGCTTACTGCCGGCTCATCAAACGATCTGGACGCAAAGAAGTTTTAGCATCTCCAATTTTTCCCCACCGTATCACCTGGATTCCGTAATTATTGTCGATCCATAGTTGGTAGATACGACCCTCTTTATCCATCGAAATCATCTGCCACGCTGATGTTTCTTTTCTGCCTTCATATGGCTTCAGATACATTCGCGCCAACAGGTCGCCCTTGGGTGAATATTTATCCACAAGGAAATAGCGCAATTGACGATATGGAGCTTGCGGGTGGTGTAATGCGGACGCAACAAACAAATTCCCATGCCTATCGTCACCAATTATCATGGTGTTTTCTAGAATCCAACAATGAAAACTACCGGGAATCAAAATGAAGGGTTCTTTCTCACCCCCACGATAGATGCCATCAAAATGAGGTGTACTCATTGGTTTGAATGGCATAGCGCCCCCCGGGGGATAAATAACGTCACGAGGATTTGTATCCTTCCAGAGTGTTTTAAATTTGTACTTAGTCCTTCTCCGAACAACGTCGCTCCACTTCTTCCCCTTTAACTGAATTATTTCCCCACTTCCTCCGATTCGAAACAGCCTCCTTTTTTCTTTGACAACATACTTTCCATCAACAACGTGCTTCGTCATTACCAAATCTCCCGTTCTCCCCCAGAATTGGTTCAATGCATTGATCCCTTTGGAATCCAAGTCCAACAAATGGTATACAAGTTCGCCATCGGAGGAAAATTTCAGAAGTTCGCCACCGCGTTCCCAATGTGAGATATACATGTTGCCAACATTATCGACACGCAAGCAGTACAAGTTATCTTTTTTGATATGAGGGATCTTACTTATTTCGTCATCCCAGGGAATCGTCAACACCGTTTCTGGTACATGCGGCTCCAAGCCCTTCCTGATTTCATTCCAGTTGTAGCTAAAGTGTTTCTCATTCCAATCCTTAAGGCCCAGCTTAGCCAACTTACGCACCTGCGGATTTTCACCATCCCTCGCGTATGTCAGCGAAGGCGGAATTTCTTTTACATCCGGATGGCACCACGACCTTCGTATTGACTGAGCCATCTTTTCAAGTACTCTGCCCTCTTTTTCCTGCGGGAAGGCTTTTAAAAGTTCTTTTACAGCACGATCATCCACCTCACCCATAACGCCAAGCGCCGTTGCAGCCCATAATTTAAACTCCGGATTCTTAGCTCTAATGAGTTTCTTCAATTCATTAAGTGCCGGATCGCCCAGCCGTCCCATTGTCATGGCTAACCGTTCGTTGTCCCATGACATTAATTTGGTCGGATGCCTCCAGGTATCCAGGCTTTGTACCAAAACTGGAATTGCTGAATCACCTATCATGCGCAAAATCTCCAGAGCGCAATCTCTCGCTACCCAATCATGGTATTTGTAGCTTTTTATTATTAATTCGGGTGCTGCAATTACGGAATGTGGGAACAGTAACTTCAAAGTATCGGTCGCCGCCCGCTCCACAAACCTCCCATGAATCCCTCCCTCCAAAAGGGGAGCTATAGCTCTCACGGCCTCGTCTTCCTTTATCCGCGCTTTAGCGAGAAGCTCTGTCGCCAGTGCTATCTCCATGGTCTCCCCTCCATAGAAAATACCAGTCGATTTTTCTGCCCTGGCTATCGTTTTTTCATGCCCATTTCGCACAACCTGGATGAGTAATGGAACGTAGTCATCTATCGCACAAGGAAACTCATTCATTATTCTCAACATTTCATCCCGTTGCCCGGGATCCCCTTGCATTATTCCTCTGCTCAGGTACGGAAAACTCTCACAGCCTAATCTTCGCAATATTTCACGCGAGACATCTTGGACTTTCTGGTTTTTAACTTGCCGGTTCTTCCACTCGAGATTTTCAACGGCGCTAGGTGCAAGTGATCTGAGTTCTCGTTCTGACATACGATTCAGCCTTTCCTCGTCAAGAGTGTCTAGCGAGCCAACAAGAAAAGGTGCAGTTTTGCATCCCCAGAAGGCGATGATAATGATGATAATAGGGAAACACAAACAAAGCTTCTTAACGATGGCGGGAACCCTGTGCGTGCTTTTCATGTCAGCTAAGGTCGACTATTCCACAATCTGACACCTATCGATGCAATAAGCGCTCACCCCCACTGCGGTGTCACGGCAGCGGCACGCCCCCGCCATCGTGTACGTCCATGGACCTCTTTTCTGACACTCCTTCTACATCAAGAGAACGAGAGAGAAAGTCGATTGGAATATACTTTTTCCCACGGATTCCATAAACGGCGACCTTGATCCCAGCCGTCGTTCGTACGGATTTTTCCAGGATCCCCCATCCTGCTTCATCATAGTTAGCTATATCCCAGGAAATCACATTTCGACTGCCGTCAAGGTAAACTTCATCTGTCTCATCAAGGAGGGCAGACATCTTTCCCCTGATCATCTGATAAATAATATCCCTTCGCTTTATAACATCACTACGACGGTCGTCCTTTAAGTGGAAGTAATAGGACAAACGAATAGCTAAAGGAAGCGCCTCGTTCAGGCTTAAAAAATCTGCGCTTACGTTCCGGTCAAAAAATATGGACCTCTTATCGCCTTCAAAATTAGCTTCTTTGTTTGGGTTGAAGTATATTGGTTCGCTCTCTATCCGTGTCAACACAATTTTATCCTCTATAAAAGCAAACCCATATTTGTGTGATGGAACCCGTGTGTTTACCTCGAACAATCTGTAAAACAAAACGCTGACGTTTGATTTTCTCGATACCACTTCTGCATCGTAAACACGTAGTATTTCAAGCACACCATCCCGTCCAACGTAGCCTCTGATCCTGAATTGACTTCTCGTTTTGTTCCTGGAAGGTCTAAACCGGCGCACATATTTCTTGGGGTACAGAAGCGCTATGAACTCATTGCCTTGATCGTGTGTTATCTTGCGGAGCTCCCATTTAACCTGAGCAATACAAACACCGGGGAAAATGCAGATCACAATAAAACATTTAGCTATGAATCTCAGCCTCTCATCCAGCAACACATTCATTAAATTGCGACAAGGGAGAGGTTGGCTTCATCGGCTTGGGCGATGACCTGCTCACGGGAAAGCAGGATCGTTTTGCCGGCTTCCACCGCCAGGACGGTGGCGCGGGCTCGCTTGAGGGTCGCGACGGTGTTCACCCCTACCACCGGCACATCGAACCGGAAATCCTGCCTGGGTTTGGCCACCTTGACCACCACCACATCCCCGCGGCCGAGCTCTCCTGCCCGCAGAATCGCCTGATCCGTACCCTCCAGCGCTTCCACTGCGAGCACGGCCTGATGTTTCACGACGACGGTCTGGCCGATGTCCAGTCCGGCGATGCTCCGGGCGATGCCATGCCCAAACGTGATATCCTTCCACTCTTCATCCGTAGGCTGGCGGCGGGTCAGAACACCTTTATGGGGAAGCAGCGGCTTCAGGTAACTCATGGCGCTGACCAAGGTAATGCCGGAACGTTTGAGCTCCCGAGCGGCCCCTTTCAACAGGGTGTCCGCGCGCTTGTCGGTCAGTGTGGCCAGGAGCCGTGCTGTCAGGGAATCCGTCTTGGGTTGCCGGAATAGGTTGGTGTGCCGCACGGTGCCGGCCATCATAGCTTCTGTGACCCCGGCGCCTTTGAGAAAATCGATGGCCTTCCCCAATTCGCCGACCTCCACCCGGATGGACCGCGACACTGACTGCAGCAGCTCGTCCTGAGTTTCATCCTTGAAACCCACCAGCACCACCTCATGCCCTAGTTCTTTCAAGGCGGAAAGCAGGTAGGACGAAAGCTCGCCGCCTCCAGCAATTAGGCCAATCGGAGCGGTCACAGAAGACCCCCCTCACCCTACCCGGGCTCGAGGACTCACCCCGCAGACGACCTCCCCCCTCCGGGGGGAGAGGGGGATTCCTCACCATCTTGCTCTCCGAGATCTTCACCGGTGGCCACCCGCAGCCCCTGGGTCAAGCCCCGATGACTGTCTTCCACAAACTTGATGAGCCGGGCCACATCCTCATGCTGGCCCAGTTCCGACTTCAGCCGGACCACCGCATCAGTCGTTGTCAACCCGGACCAGAAGAGGATCCGGTACGCGCCCTTGAGCAACCGCTGCCGCTCCGCGGTGAAGCCGTTGCGCTTCAATCCTTCCCGGTTCAGGCCGTACACACGCAGCGGCTCACCACCGGCCATCGCGAAGGGGACCACATCCATGCGCACCCGTAAGCCCCCGCCCACAATCGCGTACATGCCGATCCGGACAAACTGGTGGAAGGCGGTCATACCACCCAGCAGCACATGGTCCTCCACCACGATGTGCCCGGATAGCCCGACGAGGTTGGTGATGGTGGTGTGGCTCCCCACGGTGCAGTTGTGCGCAATGTGGGCAAAGCCCATGATGAAGTTGTCGTCCCCGATCACCGTCGCTCCCTCGAGATCGCTGGCACGGTGGATGGTCACGTACTCGCGGATGATATTGCGGTCGCCAATCCTCACAAAGGTGCGGGCGCCAGTGTACTTCCTGTCCTGCGGCGGGGCCCCGATGACCGCTCCCACGCCGATCTGGTTGAGCTTGCCGATTCGGGTCCAGCCTTCGATGACGGCGTGCGGACCTACCCGAGTGCCGTCGCCGATTTCGACGTGCTCCCCGATGACACAGTATGGCCCAACGCTGACCCCCCGGCCCAACCGGGCGCCGGCATGGACGATGGCGGTCGAGTGGGTTTCCGGCGGCCCCTCCACCACGGTTTCAGCCAGGAATCTTGTCCTTCGCTATCACCGCGGACATCTCCGCCTCGGTCACGACCTCACCGTTGACAAGCGCACGCCCGTTCATCCGGACCAGCCGCTGACGCATGCCGGTGATCTCCACCTCCAGCCGGAGGGTGTCTCCCGGAACCACCGGTTTCCGGAACCGGGCATGATCGATACCGCCGAAGTACATGACCCTCCCCCTTAACTCCGGCTTGCTCTTGAAGAGCAGCACGCCACCCGTCTGCGCCAGCGCCTCCACGATCAGCACGCCGGGCATCACTGGGTAGCCAGGAAAGTGGCCCTGGAAGAAAGCGTCATTGATCGTGGTATTCTTGATGCCGACGATCCGTTTGCCCTCCTCTAACTCCACGATGCGGTCCACCAGCAGGAACGGATGGCGATGCGGAATGAGCTCCATAATCTGCTTGACGTCGAGCACGGTTAGGCTGGCACCTCCAGTTTGATGAGTTTCGGCTGCAGCATGCGAAGAAATTCCACGTGGGCGGCGTGGCCGGTCCCCTCGGCAACCACGCGGGCGGCGATGGGGACGCCGGCCAGGGCGAAGTCGCCGATGAGATCCAGCAGCTTGTGGCGGAGCGGCTCCTGCATCACACGCGGGGGGTTGACGGATGTACCGTCGGAGCGCAACACCAGCACATTGTCTGCGTTCCCGCCCTGCCCCAAGCCCCGCTTCAGCAGCGCCTGGATCTCTTCCTCAAAGCAGAACGTCCGGGCCAACGAGACAGCCTGAGGCGCATCGACGCCCGGAGTGAATGAAACCTCCTGGCCATTCAACGGCCCGTTCCCGCGAAACTTGAACACCAGCGAGAGGCGGTCCGACGGCTCGGCCATCATGCGCCAGTTTTGAGAACCTCCTCCCGGCACCTCCACCCGCTCACGAAGCGTGCACACAGCCCGCTCCTCCTCCTGCTCCACCAGGCCCACATGCTCGATAAGTTCGAGAAAGGGCTGCGCACTGCCATCGGCCGCTGGCAACTCATCCCCCTCCACACTCAGCACAGCGTTATCCAGTCCAGCGAGCGCGCAGGCCGCAAGCAGGTGCTCCACCGTACGGACCTGGACCCCGCCCGCTGCCAACGTTGTGCAGCGCTCCGTCTGGACCACGTATTCAACCCGTGCCGGAATATCCGGTGCGGCCGGCCGATCGGCGCGCTGGAACACCAGGCCACATCCGGCTGCGGCCGGCCCCAGGATAACCGAGGATGGTTTCCCGGTATGCAAGCCCACGCCGTGCAGTGTCTGCGTCCGGCCCGCCAGGGTCCGCTGCCGCTCACCCACCTTGGCTCCCGCGTTGCTCGAGCTCGGCCACCCTTTTTTCCAACTCTCGGATCCGTGCAAGCAGCTTGGGCAGACGCGCCACCGCCGCATTGAGCTTGAGCGCCTCGCGCGCTGGCCGGGCGGGATACCCAAAGAGCTTCTCGCCATCCGAGGTATCCCGGTGCACGCCTGCCCCCCCGGCCACCTGGACGCCGTTCCCCAAGGTGACGTGATCGCCCACACCCGCCTGCCCGCCGATGAGGCATCCGCGGCCGACCTTCACGCTTCCGGAAAATGCCGCCTGTCCCGCCACAAGCGTCCCCTCGCCGATCACACAGTTATGCGCCACATGAACTTGGTCGTCCAGTTTCGCGGCACGCTGGATCACGGTGTCCCCGACGGTGGCACGATCGATGGTGCAGTTCGCCCCGATTTCCACCTCGTCTTCAACAACCACCCGGCCGATCTGGGGGATTTTCTCTGGACCGTTCTGGCCAGGCAGGAAACCAAAGCCGTCAGCCCCGAGGACCGTACCCGCGTGGATGAGCACCCTGTCACCGATGACGGTGCGCTCGCCGATAGCGACGAGCGGCGCCAGCCGGGTTTCCTTCCCGATCCGGCTGCCCCAAGCTACGACACACAATGGACCAATCTGTGCGCGATCGCCCACCGTCACCCCCGCCTCAATCACCGCGTACGGCCCTACTTGAGCCCCAGCACCCAACCTGGCCGTAGGGTGAATCCAAGCGGTACGGTCAATCAACTCCTGGGGCGCGGCCGGAGCTGCGGGCGCAAAGCGAGCCAGCAAGACGGGCAGCGCAGCCAGCGGGTTGGGATGGAGCACCGCAGCCTTGCCATGGGTCGGCTTGCCAGGGGCGATTAACACGGCTGTGGCACGGCTGGATTCCAGAAGGGAGAGATACTTGTCATCCGTCACGAAAGTCAGCTGGCCCGGCTTCGCATCTTCCACCGTCGCCACACCGTCCACCGTCAGGTCTTTAGACCCCTGAACAGAGCCACCTACCAGAGCAGCCAATTCACCCAACGTCGGCATAACTAAAAACGAGTTTAAAGTTTCAAGTCTAAGGTCTCAAGTTTGATGAGCAAGCTTTGCACGAAAAACCTTTGCCTTTAGACTTTAAACTTGAAACTTATTTCCCTTTGAACTGGCGTCGCAACGCGGCCAGCACCCTGTCGGTCAGTTCCTCCGCATCCTTTTCCACATACAGCATGAGATCACCCCTGACGACGAACGAGAACTTCCCTTTCGCCCCAATCGTTTCCAGCGCTTCGCGCACATCGGATTCCAGGCGCTTGATCAAACCCTCATCTTGGTCCTGAAGTTCTCTGTTCTGCTTAAACCGCCACGCTTCGAGCGCCTGGGCCTCTTTCATGTATTCCTGCTCCCTCTGCCGCCGCTTGGCCTCCGAGAGCAGTTTGGCACCCTCCTGAAACTCCTGGCCCTTCTTCTTCAGCGCGGTCGCACGTTTGGTGAACTCTTCCTCGCGTTCAGCCCGCGTGCGCTCAAGATCCTTGCGAGCTTGCTTGTACCCCTCGTACTCCGCAAGGATACGGGGGACATCGATATAACCGATCTTGCAGTTCTTGGCTCGTGCCGCCCCGCCAGCGGCTAGCAAAACGGATGCCGCCACGATCAATGGCACAGTACGCATGGAGGCTCGTCGCTTTAGCGGAAACTGTTAATCAGCGCTGTTCTTTCTTCCCTAGACAGGCCCAGCTTTTTCTTGACCTGCGGCCCCTCCTTCAGCACTGCGTCCTCGTCGGAGAACGTGGGACGATCACCTTGGTAGAAGAGGCCGAGTGGAATCCGGTCCCCCCACTCCAGGGCCTTTTCGAAAGCCTGGTGGATATTCTTGGGATCGTGCGAAGCGTCGTCCAATTTATAGCAAGCTTTCCGCAGCCATTCGTAGGTCTGCAGCTTGTTGTAGGTCACACACGGTGAGAAGACATCCACGAGGGCGAAGCCTCTGTGCTTGATGGCGCCCGCGATCAGATTCGCCATATGCTTTGCATCGCTCGACGAACCGCGCGCCACATACGTCGCACCAGCACTGATGGCCAACGTGAGGGGGTTGATCGGCTGCTCGATATTGCCCAGCGGGGTGGACTTGGTCACCATGCCCACGGGCGTCGTCGGGGCCGCCTGGCCGGTGGTCAGCCCGTACACGCCGTTGTTCATGACGATGTAGGTTAGGTTGGCATTCCGCCGCATCGCGTGAATGAAGTGGCCCATGCCGATCCCGTACCCGTCTCCATCCCCCCCAGTCACCACCACCGGCATCTCGTGGTTCGCAAACCACGCCCCGCCGGCCACCGCAATGGAGCGGCCATGGAGCGTGTGCATCCCGTAGGCGTTGATAAACCCTGGCAAGTTTGAGGAGCAGCCGATCCCGGAGACGATCAACACCTCATGCGGGTGAATGTCCAGTTGACTTAACGCCTGCTGCAGCCCAGCCAGGACGCTGAAATCTCCACAGCCAGGACACCAGTCCGGTAGAGTTTTGGATTTATAGACGGCCAACTGCAGCATAGCTCATGACCTCCTTGGCGCGGTCTTCAATCTCAGAAGGATTGAACGGCTCGCCGTCATATTTCAAACACTTATTCTTGATTTCAATGCCGGTCTCACCACGCAGGTAGCGTCCGAACTGGGCCGTGTAGTTGTTCTCAACCAGCATCATGCGCTTGCACGAGGAAAGGATGCCGGCGACTTCCTCCCCCCGCATCGGGAAGATATCCCGGAAGGCAAGCACGTTGGTCTCGATCCCCTGCGCGTTAAGCCGTTCCATGACCTCGATCAAGAGGTTGTACGAGGAGCCCCACCCCACCAAGGTGAGGTCCGCATCTTTGGAGCCCTCCTGGACCGGCAACCCCATCTCACGCCGGAGGCCCTCGAGCTTCCTCATCCGCTTCACCATCATCTTCTGGCGGATCTTGATGGCCTCTGGCAGCCCGCACAAGACATCGCTGATGACGGTCCCATCTTCACCGTGCTCGTCACTAGCCGCGACAAACGTGGTGCCCTTCATGCCAGGGACCGCCCGCGGCGAGATCCCGTCCTCGGTGATCTGGTACCGTTTGTACCCATCCCCACTCCAGGAGGTGAGGAGCTGGCCACGATCGATGGACACCGAGTCCAGGTTGAGGGAGTCCACGGTTTCATAGTGCTCGGAGAGATACAGGTCAGACAGGATCGTGATGGGGTTCTGGTACTTATCCGCAAGGTTCAGCGCCCGTTGGACCTGGAGACAGCAGTCCTGAGTGGTCAATGGGGCAATGATGCACCGGGGATAATCCCCCTGTGACGCCCCCAGCGCCAGGAACAGATCTCCCTGCTCCGTCTTGGTGGGCAGCCCCGTGGAGGGACCGCCGCGCTGAACATTGATGACCACGACAGGCACTTCCAGCATGCCCGCGAGCCCCAGCCCCTCCACCATCAGCGAGAACCCGCCGCCAGAGGTCGCACAAGCGGCCCGGACCCCCATATGAGATGCGCCGATCGCCATATTGATGACGGCGAGCTCGTCCTCGGCCTGCTTCGCCAGCACCCCGTGCTTCGTGGCAGCGTTCACCATGTAGTCCAGAACCCCTGAAGCAGGAGTCATCGGATACGCCGCATAGAATTTGACACCGCCGTTGATCATGCCCGCCCCGAACGCCTCATTCCCCTGGAGGAACAGGCGGCTCTTCCCATCACCCTTCACACACACATCCGACGGCTTGAAGTGCGCCTTCGCGTACTCATACCCCGCCTTGACGACGCCGACGTTGCTCTCCTGGATTTTGACGTCCTTCTTCCTCAACTGGTGGCGGACGAGCTCCAGCACCTTGTCAATATCCATCTGGATGAGCCAGATCAAAGCGCCCAGGGCCACCGTGTTCTGCATGATGGGCAGCCGTCCGAACGGATTGGTCAGGTCCCCGACCGGCATGGGGTACTGGCTGGCGCCAGCGCACAGGACCCCATCGGGGATTTTTATTTTATCGGCGTTAAAGATCACCCCGCCGGTTGGTTCAACCCGGGGCCCGTGGATGGACACGGATTCCTGGTTCAGGGCGATCAGATAGTCAAGGAGGTCACCCTGCGACCGAAGCTTGTGTTCACCGATACGTGATTTCCAGTAGATATGCCCGCCCCTGATGGCGGATTGGTAATTGTATGAAGCAAACACGTGCAATCCCTGGCGTGAGCAGGACCGCAGTAAGATCGAATTAGCCGAGCCGCTGCCGTCACCAGCCGCTCCGCCAATAATCACCGACACATCTTTCCGTGCCATGGTGCTTGCTACCTCCTTAATCTTGAACATCCTGTCGCAAATCCAGTCACGCGAAGCGCCTTCAAGGCTTCACACTGGAGGTGGTGGCCTCGTACCGTAAGGTGCTTACTGCCGAGAGGTCCCTTTGACGATACTATAGGGCACGGGGGCTGTTCAATAGCAGAACTGCTTTGTGAAAGCGGTTTTTGAGGTTGAATGAATTCAGGAAGCCAAGGTCACCAGGTTGTGCAAGGTGGTTTCGGTGAGAGCGCCCGGGCGCAATACAAGAGGAGGCCAGACCGTGAAATCCGCCAGCGTTGAAGCATAAGAACCAGACATCCCCTCCAAGGCGAGCACCTGCTCCCCCAAGACGGCACGCGCCTCCCCCGCCTGCCGCAATGGCGGTTCTCCAGACCGGTTGGCGCTCGTGGTGGCCAGCGGCCCCCCCAGCAGCCTCACCAAGGACCTGGGCACCGGATGCGCTGGGATTCTCACCCCCACCGTTCCTGCGCGGCCGACACCGCCCGGCAGCACCACCGCTAAGGGGAGCACGGCTGTCAGCGCCCCCGGCCAGCACAACGAAAGCAGCCGTTTCACCCGCGCCGGGAGGGGCCCGGTGACCCCTTCGGCCGCCTCGAGAGTTTCGACAAATAACACGAGCGGCTTCTCTGAATTCCGCCCTTTCAACTCAAAGATGGCACGGACCGCTTCTGGCAAGCTAGCCTTGCAGCCGAGACCCGCAACAGTGTCCGTCGGAAACGCGACCACCCCCCCGCGGCGCAGCCACTCCGCCGCTTCACCCAATCCCCGTGCCAGCTCAGCGCTGGACGCGGGCACGTTTCAAGGTCTCAGCGGCGGGTTTGCCGAACAGCTTCTGGTTGAGAACCTCGAGGTTCTTTTGCGGCTTGGCGTAACTAGGGTCGATGCGGCAGGCCAGGGTGTATTCCCTTCGCGCCTCCCACAACCGCCCTAAACGCTCATACACGACCCCGAGGTTGTTGCGGGCTTTCGGATTATCCGGCGCCACCGCCACGGCGCGCTCCAGCTCTTTGCGCGCCTTGAACAGATCTCCGGTCAGCAAGTAGATGTAGCCGAGGTTGTTGTGGACCCACCCCAATTCTTCAGGCGTCTGCTTGGCGCGCTCATACGCCTCGATAGCCCTCTCGTACAGGCCTTTGCTGAAGTACGTGCGCCCCAGAGCACGATGAACAGCCGCTCGCTGCGGATCCAGCTTGACCGCCTCCATGGCGTTCGCGAGCGCCTGATCGTATTTCCCCTTGCGCTCGTAAAGCTTGGCGAGCATGAGATAGGCATCCACCCGTCCCGGATCAAGGTGGGCAGCGCCTTCCAACTCCTCGATGGCTTCCGTCACCCGCCCCATCCGGCTCAGCACCATCCCGCGCAAGTAGTGCGCCTCCGGGTGCCGGGGGTCAGCCGTGACCGCATGGTTCAGCTCACCCAGGGCCTCTTGCCACCGCGACTGTTTTGACAGCTCATAGCCTGCGGCGATATAGCGTGCTGCCCGGGGTGTGCCCAGCCACGAAGCGGAGGGCAGCGCGAGCCAGACCACAAGTACAGCGGCCATGGCAAATCCACTGGCGAACAACGCAAGGAAGCGGCGGCGAGAGGCTTCGCGCCGAGAGTGCCTCTTACGTTGTCCTTTCGTACTCACAGCTCACTCCCTGCTCTTAATTATACGGGAAGGGGACCACCTCTTCTATGCAAAGACAGACAGTCAACACTCAGAATAGCCGCAAGAGTGGCATTTCTTGCAGCCTTCCTCCAGGGCCAGCGTGGCGTTGCCGCACAACGGGCACAGGTCCCGGTTTGTACTATGCGCGTAGGCCTCCACGGCATCCCCCCCGCCGGAGTTCTTCACCGGCTCGCCCAGATACTCGAAGAGCACACGGGCGACCCCGTCAGCCAGCGACCGGACCTTCTCCGGCCCTAGGCCCGTGGAGCGACTCCCGCCGATCCCCTCAAGCTGCTTGGCAATCTTTTGGAGGCGCTCCTTCGGCGACAGGACCGCCCCCGCACGCAGGGCAAAAGAGATCAACCGGCCGATCGCCTCGGCATCAGCAATGATGTCACTGCCGGACTTGCCGACGGTGACAAAGACTTCCAGCGGTTCGCCGTGATTGTCCTCGTTGATGGTGACAAATGCACTGCCGATCGGTGTGCGGACGACCGACGTGGTCCCGCGCACCTTGTCAGGGCGCGGCTTGACGCCACCCTGGGCTGACACCTCTCGCCTGGCGGCATCAGAACTCGGAGCAGCCTGCGCCTCCTCACGCTTTGCCTCGCCTTTGACACCCACATTCAGCACCTGAAACCCCTTGCAGCCATCGCGGAACACCGTGATTCCCATGCAGCCCACCTCGTACGCCAGCAGGTACGCCCGGCGGACGTCTTCCGGCGTCGCGCAGTTGGGCAGATTGATCGTCTTGGAAACCCCGTTGTCGGTATACTTCTGAAAAGTGCCCTGGTGGCGGATGTGCCACTCCGGATCCACCTCATGCGCCGTCACAAACACCCGCTGCACCTCTTCCGGTACCCCCGCCACCCCGTGCACGGTCCCCTGCCTCAGAATCCCATCGTGCACCGCCGGCGTTAGGAACCCTTGCGTCTTGGCCATCGCTTCAAAGACCGGGTTAATAAAGGTCAGCCGGCGATCGCCGACAATGTGCTGGAAGGCCAGCGCGAAGGCCGGCTCAATACCAGAGGAACAGCCCGCGAGGATACTAATGGTCCCTGTCGGTGCGATGGTCGTGACGGTCGAGTTACGTTGTGGTTTGCCGCTGGCATAGATGCTCTTGGACCAGTTGGGGAACGGCCCTCGCTCTTCGGCCAGCATCTGCGACGCCTCATGAGCCGCCTCGTTGATGAACTTCATGATCTTCTCCCCGAGCTCCACGGCTTCCCAACTGTTGTACGGCACCTGTTGAGTCATGAGCAGATCCGCCCAGCCCATGACGCCCAGGCCGACACGCCGGTTCTCCTTCACGCATCGATCGACCTCCGGGAGCGGGTACGGATTGGCCTCAATCACGTCATCCAAAAAGCGAATACAGAGCTTCACATTTTCACGCAGCGCGTCCCAGTCAAGGGTAGCGCTGGAACCATGACCACGCACGAACTTGGCGAGGTTGAGCGACCCCAGGTTGCAGGCCTCATTCGGGTACAGTGGCTGCTCCCCGCAGGGATTCGTGGCCTCCACGACATTGATCCCCGGCGTGGGATTCGCAGGCCCGCTGTTGATGCGATCAATGAACACGAACCCCGGATCGCCGGTTTCCCAGGCGGCTTGCACGATCTGGTCGAACACCTCGCGGGCATTCAGGCGCTTGACCACCTGGCCCGTGTGAGGGTCAACCAGATCGTATTCGGCATCTTCAGCGACAGCCTTCATGAATGAGTCCGTAGCCGCGACCGAGATGTTGAAGTTGGCGATCTGGCAATCCAGCAAGGTGCGGCGAACCTGTTCTGCCACCTCGGGCGGCATATACGACTCGATCTGTTTGAAGACCGTGGTGTGGTTGTCATCCAGTACCCGCTTGCAATGGATGAACTCCAGGATGTCCGGATGGTCAACTCGCAGGATGCCCATGTTGGCGCCGCGCCGCGTGCCACCTTGCTTCACCGCTTCGGTCGCAGCGTTGAACACCCGCAGGAAACTGATCGGTCCGCTGGCCCGGCCCCCCGTGGACTTGACCTCGCTATCCCTGGGGCGCAGTCGGGAGAATGAGAACCCCGTTCCGCCTCCGCTCTGATGAATTTGCGCAGCATGCTGCACGGTCTCGAAAATGCCCTCGATGGAATCCCCCACCGGCAGCACATAGCAGGCCGAGTACTGCAGCCCGTTTTCCTTGCCGGCGTTCATCAAGGTGGGCGAGTTCGGCATGAAGCGGTTTGTCAACATCAGATTATAAAATGCCTCGGTGACCTCTTCGACCGCTTCCGAACTCCGCCCCCATTTGACCTCAACTCGTGCGATAGCTCTCGCCACTCGCATGAAGAGCTGCTCGGGCGTTTCAATGACCTGTCCGCTCTTCTTCTGCAAGTAACGCTCGGCGAGCACCCTCCGCGCTGCCTCAGTACCCTCCCACGTCGCCTGACGAACAACCTCCCGCTCCAGTTTCGCCATGTTTTCCTTCATCCTCCCTTAATGGTTTAAAGACAGTCCAGCCCCACAAATTTTTAGACCTGCTTGCTTGACGACCTACTCTTCCTTTCTGGCGGTGATGCTTTACTGACCAAACACAATCCTTCTTAGCAGCCCTGCACTACCAAGGCTTGTGTGAACCTGCCTATTGAAACACAAGATATGGGGTTTGTCAAGTTAATCTCCTCCAAACCAGAAATTTTTGATCGTGGACTTAGCCTTCGGCCCAGCTCGCTCGATCAGATAGCGCTCGAGCCGGTCCAACCCATGCAGGGTCACCAGCATCAACCCTACCGTCACAAGCGCCGCGCTGTAAAAACCACATCCCACCGCCAGCCCGATGGCGCCCACGGCCCACAGACTCGCCGCTGTGGTCAGCCCTTGCACGGAGCCTTTGGCATGCAGAATCATCCCCGCCCCCAGGAAGCCTAGCCCGACCACGACGTTGGCAGCGATCCGAGTGGGATCCACCACTCCCGAGCGGGTAATCTCACTCATGTGCAGGGAGATCAACATAAGGAGCGTGGAACCAAGGCAGACCATCACGTGGGTGCGCATGCCGGCCGGCTTCCTCCGCCAGGCGCGCTCCAATCCGATGACAGCCCCGAGCAGCGCGGAAAACAAAAGCCGTAGCACCATTTCCCAGTCCACAACTTAATTATACTATTAGGAGGTGTAAGGCTTCGCTCCAAGTGGCCTCGCACCGGAGGTGTTCATGGACACAGTTTTTGAAACTGAGATCCAGGAGTTAAAACTTTACAGCCGGGGAAAAGTGCGGGACATTTACGAAGCAGGTCCCCATCTCCTGCTGGTCGCCACCGACCGGCTCTCCGCGTTCGACGTCATCCTGCCAGATCCAATTCCGGGCAAGGGGGCGGTTTTGACGGCGCTGTCAAATTTCTGGTTCGAGCGGACCCGCCACATCATTGAGAACCACATTCACGACGCTCAGCCCTGGGCCACCGAGCCCGAAAACGCGGTGTACCAAAAACTCAAAGGCCGCGCCGTGCTGGTCAACCGCGCCGAGCCGGTGCTGATCGAATCGGTGATGCGGGGTTACCTGTCTGGGTCTGGGTGGACGGAATACCAGAAATCCGGAACGGTGTGCGGCATCAAACTCCCGGTGGGGCTTAAGGAATCAGCCAAGCTGCCCGAGCCAATCTTTACCCCAGCCACCAAAGCTCCACCGGGTCAGCATGACGAGAATATCTCCTTCGGAGAAGTGTGCAACCGAATCGGCAAAGATCTGGCCACCCGGATCCGGGACGCCAGCCTCGCCTTGTACTCGCAGGCGGTCCCCTACGCCCTTCAACGAGGTCTGATCATCGCCGACACCAAATTCGAGTTCGGGATCCTGAACGGCAGGCTGATTGTGATTGATGAGATGCTGACGCCAGATTCATCCCGGTTCTGGCCGCTGGATGGCTACGTGGCCGGCAAGCCCCAGCCCAGCTTCGACAAGCAGTTCGTACGGGATTACCTGATATCGATCAAGTGGAATAAAACCCCCCCCGCTCCTTCGCTGCCAGCGGAGATCATTAAAAAAACATCCGAGAAATACCGGGAAGCGTTCTCCCGACTCGCCCCCGGCAGCGAAACCCTCGGCTCGGTTTAGCGGTAAAATATCGCATCCATCCAAGAGACCTTTTTGGGCAGGTGGCAGAGCGGACAATTGCACCAGACTGTAAAGGTGACAGCCGCCTGACCGGCTCCGGTTGAGACATAACCGGAAGGATTGGCCAAGGGCCCGCACAGGCAACAACAACCTGAGCGGGCCTTGCTTTTTTCTGATTCAGTTCATTCCGCAACGCCCGGGGTCATTAGTCCCTGCTGGTACGTTTTGGTACCTCCTCGTCTCCTTGGTGGCACATCTGGGGGCACACTATCTCACCAGCCAGCCGCAACCAAAGTGGCCAAGTCCGCCGGTAGATCATGTTTTTCTGGTGATGACATACCCCAGCAGTCGTTAACCTTCTAATTGGGTGGGACTTTGTGGCTTATGTTTTTCGACCCTTTCGTTCGTCGTGCTTTCGCACTGCCTCTAGGCCTTCCAGAACCCACTTATAGACCTGTTGAGAGACGGTGCGGTGCTCCCGTTCCGCTATGGTCTGAATCTCTGCCTTAACCTGGGGGCCAACACGTAACGCGATAGTTTCAGTTCGTTTCTCTCTGCGCATACGTTAGATTCTCAGGTGTGTTACAGTGACTTGACAACGTTTATATGATTTATCTAAGTTACATATGTTTACCTTTGACCACTTTGAAAACACATTCAGAAGACAAGGAGGAGCCACATGAACGCACTTAAAGTACTGGCTGTGACGCTCTCGCTCGGATTGCTCTTGACCGCTGGCAACCCGGTAAGGGCAAATGGCGATGCGCCGCAGAAACCCTGGCGCATTGGCGCTTGGATTGGACGGGCCTACGTTGACCTTGGAGACGTTGAAGCCGATAGATTGCAGGAGGGAAAAGCTCTTGCTAATGAATTTATGACCGACTGGTGGGGATCAGGCGTGGGCAATGGTGGCTCCACAACGGTCAAAGTGGATGATGTCAAGGCAGGCGCTACTATAGGCGCTGAAGTTGGGTATCTGGTGAATCCGACATTGGGTTTGGGCGTGAAGGTCGGGGTATTACAGCCTCCCGACCTCACTTCGGAAGTCACGGGCACGGGCGACTTTAATGAAACCCTAAAATACTCTGAAACGATTGAAACTTCCTTGATCCCTCTGCTGTTCGGAGGGTGGGTAGAAGGCGGGAAGCCTGTCGGATTCCACTATCGCGGCTCACTGTTTCTTGGCCCCTCCTTCGGATCGGGGGAGGCGAAACTTTCGCATTCCTTCACAGACCCTACGGGGTTCTTCCCCAATGAAAGCTTGTCAGCAACCGTTCCACTCAGTGGCAACGCTTTTGCCTTTGAGGTAGGCGCTGGCGTGGGCTACGGGCTCAGCGACACGTTGTCGCTCTTTGTGGATGTTCTCTATCTTGCTGCAAATGTGAAAGAGATGAAGGCTACGAAGGATGTGGACGTGAATGGCGATGGTGTTATTGATGTCAAGAAGGGGGATGCAGACACCGACGCCAACAACAAGGCTATCGCGTACAACTTCAGCGGACTCAATCTCAAACTGGGGGTGCGGATCGCCTTTTGATCTGACGATTCTGGAAGCGTAACACCACAGGCCCTCAGCAATGAGGGTCTGTGGTCTGTTTAGATAGACTTCCGCGGGCGCGCCCGCGTGTCATCTGGTGTGGGTTTGATGGCCAATTCCATTTCCTCGGGCGAGCCAAGTTTCTTGGAGATTGCTTCCCCCACTTTGAAACGGAGTGGCAAAGACGGAGTTGGCCTTTCCAACAACCTTTCGAGTTCAGGCGTAGCGGGCCGCCATGGCTCAGGTTGAAAGAGGAGTGGCCGAAAGCGTCCGTCCCGTAGCGTACTGAAAAAAAGCGTCCTGAGCCGATCTGTGGAAAGCCCCACATCACGGGCGATCTCTGACCTACTCTGAATGTAGATAAGGGCCTTTGCAATCGAGCCCCGCTCTTCTGCGAGGGCCCGAAGTAGTCCAACGACTAATGGTCTTGGTATGTTTGTGCCACCCCATTTTCTACCGTAATGCCGCCGAGCTGTCCGCAGCAGGCCCTTCACTCGGAGTTCGCACAGTGCATTCCGAACCCAATCTTCCTGTACAAACCGCAGGTTGACATCCAAAATCTTGAAGACAGCGCGATGGTTTCCGGCCTCATAGCGCTTGCGGAAATGGTCACTGATTTCCCGGGAGTTCTGGGCGGCTCCTGCAACCGACACGTCCCGCGTCTCGAATCCGGAGACCTCAACCTGGTTTGAGCTAGGCTGTGGTGCCAGAGCCCATTTGCGCGTTGGCTTTGGAAATAGCCGGCCAACGATTGTGGCTGGAGCCATCTCCCACTCAATTTTCTTCTGACCGGTGTGTGCCATAAAGGCGTCAAAGATTGGAGAATGAGTCCAACTTAAAAAACGACACCCCCACGTGGCCCTCTGCATGATCTTATCGAAGAAGGATGTTAAAGCAAACTTGGCATGCATCGTCTGACGGCACTTCTAGGAAGCGAAGTGCGCGCATGGGGGTATTGGGTGCCGTGCTCGAATATTGGCGCTGGTGTTTTGGCACTATCGCGCTTAGGCAGTGTACGAAGAATCCACCGGTAGGTTTCAAGTGGGCAGAATACCAGCCCGGAAGGGGCACAAGGGAAGAAATTGAGAGATGGATTGAACAAACAGCGGTGTATTATTCAAGAAGTCCATCTTCTTCCTACAAGAACCTTCAAATCGACCTGGCCAAACTCCAAACACCTTTCCATGCGCTCGCCTTGACGCTGCCGGGACAAGTCCCAAGCAAAGGACACGAGGGCACGGCCCGAACATGGAATCCGCATTGAGCACGCTCAGGGCCAGAATAGTCGCGCCCAAAATGAAATATATCTCACTGCGGGAGGGTGCCCGGATGGTCGGCCTATCCAAGAAGACGTTGCGCCGTCGGCGAGCCCTTCTCCGCCTCGTGAAAGGAAAGCGCACGGGGCGTTGGTATGTACGCACCGACATTTTGATGAGGGCTCCGATCTTGACCCTTGGCCGGGCTAGTAGACGCATCGGCGTGCACTACGAAACGGTCCGGCGCTGGGTCAAGCAGGGAAAGCTGAACGCGTACCGCAGGCTGCCGCCATCCAGCGGAATCCGCACGGCCCGAATGATTTCAGTGGCGTCAATCGTGAGACTGAAGCGTGGAAGGAGGTGACAGTCATGGCACAAGGCATGGTGCTAGTGCAGTTGCGGTTACCGAAATTGGTGTACGAGAAACTCAAGCGGCGCTCCGACCAGGTGAGTGTCTCCATGAACCGCTATGTGATTCGGGTGTTGCGTAGTTCCAACATGACGAAGGCAAGACACACCAGGAGGGCAAGATGACTACTGCAAGACTTGTCAAGGCGATCGAGGAAGCGATGGATGAGCTGGAGATCGATGAAAACCAGCGCATTGCCACGCTCCTCGAAGCGCTGGAAGAGGATGACGAAGACGAAGAGGAATAGCAACCGGGTCGGGCGACTACTCGCCTCGCCAAGGTCAAAGCCTGCACAGGGAGGTGACACTATGAAACTGCGCGTCAGGTTCAACAACAAGCAGATTGCGAAGTTCATTGAAGATGCGATGGAAGAGTTAGGGTTGAAGAAGTCAGACTCTATCGAAGAGCTACTTGGTGAGCTTCGAGAGGATGACGGTGAAGAGGAGGATGAATAGCCAACGGGGCGGGATTACTCCCGCCCCGTTCCGGGTTTCCTATGGATCGAGTTGAAGATCAGAGCCGGGTTTTCTCTGCTTCTCAGGGATCGCAAGGCGCGCTGAGAGGGCAGGACTACCTGTCAGTAGAGGATGTTGCGGCACACCTGGGCGTCAAAGTGGGCACTGTACGGGCATGGCGTAAGCGTGGGGTGCTCCCTCCGGCTAACAAATTTGGCAAGCTGGTGCGCTGGCCGCGCCAGGACATCGAAGCCTGGGCACGCCAGCACCAGGAGCACGTTGGCAGGCGGCGTTCCGGTCCCGTAGAATTGAAGTGCCAATCCTTCCACGAAGGGAGGAAGCTATGACCCACGTGGAAGGGCGTGTGTGGCTGCGCCTTGGTACGGGTAGCAGAAAGCGTTACTACTACAGGCGCAAGCTGCCGATCATTGAAAACAGAAAGAGAAAGTACCGGGATCTTCGGGTGTCCCTGGGGACCTCCTTGGAGCGGGCGATGCAGGAAGCCAAGCGGCTCGACACACAGAACGACGCCGAGCTGCGAGGTGAGCGCCCGCGGCGGGAAACAACTCTGGGGACCTTCGCTGAGTGGTATTTGAGATGGGTCCGGGACGAACGAAGGCTGCTCGGATGGAAGACGATCCGGGGCAATCTCCGCGCGCTAGTCGAGTATTTTGGGGACCTCCCGTTGAGGCGGATTACCCGTCCCGACGTGGAGCGCTTCCTAAATCGGCGGCGCCAGACGGTTCGGCCGGCGACGGTCAACTCCGCACTGCGCGATGTAAAGCGGATGTTCAATGTCGCCATCCAGGAGGGGTATCTGGACGCCAATCCGGCGTCCGGGATCAGGCCCTTCCAGGCTGACCGACTACCCGTCAGATTACCGACGGCCGAGGAAACCGGAATGCTCCTAGACTACCTCAAGGGACGGAAAGCGTGGCTGCACCCGCTGGTGCTGGTCCTGATCGGGACCGGATGCCGGCTCGGGGAGGCGTTGGGCATGACGTGGGCGGACTTGGATTTCGCCCGCACGACGCTGAACTTAAGACGGCGGAAGGTAGGGGATGTGCTCCCCATCCCGCTGGATGGTGCGGTCAAGGACACCCTCTGGAATATCTGGACCGGGCACGGGATGCCGCGAGAGGGTCCGGTGCTGGCGGACGCTCAAGGAAAGGCACTGAGCCGATACACGGTGCATGCAGCCTTCAAGGCGGCAAGCCGGCGGCTCGGAATGCCTTGGCTGACGCTGCGGACGTTTCGAAGGCTGGCCGCCACCCACGTGGCGGAGAGCACGAGGGACGTGCGGTTGGCACAGCTCCTGCTCGGCCATACGAACGTGCGGACGACAGAGCTGTACTTGGGACGTGCTGACGAATCGCGCAGGCTGGCGGTGGAGTCCATGTCCGCCTTCCTCGCCGGGCTTGGGGGCACAGTTGGGGGCACAGCGGATGCGTCCGGCGGCAAATCGACGGACGCAGTGGAAACAAAAACGAAGAACTGATTAACTTGTCTCAACCATGGGCAGGTGGCAGAGCGGACAATTGCACCAGACTGTAAATCTGGCGGGCGTAGCCCTACGAAGGTTCAAATCCTTCCCTGCCCAGGAAATCATGCCGAGGTGACATGGCGCACTGGTTAAATCGGCTGGAGCGAAGGTTCGGGCGGTTTGGAATCCCCAATCTGATCCTTTATATCGTGGCGGGGCGCGGCCTGGCTTATCTCCTCGCCCGTACCAATCCAGAATTTCCCTACTATCTGGTCCTAGACCCCGATGCTGTCCGGCACGGTCAAGTCTGGCGCCTGTTCACATACGTGTTCACACCCCCTGGGGGCGGCATCTTCTTCGCGATGATCGAACTCTATTTCACCTACATCATCGGGAACGCACTGGAGACCGTCTGGGGGAGTTTCCGGTTCACCCTGTACTACATGATCGGCGCGCTCGCAACCGCTGCCGTCGCGTTGCTGGTCCCAGGCGCTTGGGTGACCCCGATTTACCTGAACCTCTCCCTCTTTCTGGCTTTTGCGACACTCTTTCCCGAATTCACCGTGCTGCTTTTTTTCATCTTGCCAGTCAAAGTCAAATACCTAGGCTGGATCAGCGCGGGCTACCTCACCCTCTTATTCTGGACCTCACCTCTGTCCGAAAAACTTTTCATCCTGACCGCCCTCACCAACTACCTCCTGTTCTTCTGGCCTGAAATCCGTGAGTGGACCTCTGGAAAGCTCCGCTCAACACGTACAATACCCAGCCTCACCCCAACGGGCAGCCAGAGCACACCCGTCCACCGGTGCACGGTCTGTCACAAGACAGAGGCCAACGGGCCGTACCTGGAATTCCGCATCTGTACCTGCGCGCGTTGCGGCGAGGGGAAGGAATTCTGCATGGAACACCTCCAGGAGCACCGCGGTCATGCCGCGTGAGTTATGAATAAGTGAGTCACGTCTCGTTCCTTCAGGATCTCGCGGTGGTGATGATCGTGGCTGGCCTCGTCTCGGTGCTGTTTCACCGGATGCGCCAGCCAGTGGTGCTCGGCTACATCATGGTTGGTGTGATCATCGGCCCGCACACGCCGCCGTTTCCGCTCATCAGCGACGAAGCCACGATCCACACACTCGCGGAGCTCGGGATCGTCTTCCTGATGTTCTCACTGGGCCTCGACTTCAACCTCCGCAAGCTCACCCGGGTGGGCTGGACCGCCTTCATCGCGGGAACGCTGGGCATCCTCCTCATGGGATGGGCGGGGTACGCCACCGGGAGCCTGCTCGGCTGGTCAGCTATGGACAGCCTCTTTCTGGGCGCCATCCTGTCAATTTCCTCCACCACGATCACCGTCAAAGCCCTCGCGGAGCTGGGCTGGACCGGCGAGGAGGCGGCCGAGCTCATGTTCGGCATCCTGATCGTCGAGGACATCCTGGCCATCGTCATCATCGCACTGCTCTCCAGCATCGCCATGACCGGCTCGCTCAACGCGGGTGAAATCTTGATAACCGGGGCCAAGCTTGGCATCTTCCTCGCCGTCGCCCTGGTCCTCGGGCTGCTCCTGGTTCCCAAGCTGCTTAGTTATATCGGCGCCTTCAAGAGTAACGAAATCATGCTCATCGCCGTCCTGGGACTGTGCTTCGGCGTCTCGCTCCTCTCCATCAACCTGTGGCGGACCTCGGCGCTCGGCGCGTTCCTGATCGGCGCGGTGATGGCCGAAGCCCGCGAAACCGGATTGATCGAAACACTCACCCGGCCCATCAGCCACATGTTCAGCGCGGTGTTCTTTGTCGCCGTCGGGCTTCTGATCGACCCGGCTCTACTCTGGCAGTACGCGCTCCCCATCGCAGTGATCACGGTTACCGTGGTGCTGGGCAAGGTGGTTACCCGGACCTTCGGCACCCTTGTGGCCGGCCACGACCTGCACACCTCCTGCCGCGTGGGGCTAGGGCTGGCACACATCGGTGAGTTTTCGTTCATCATCGCCGCCCTCGGGCTAACCCTCCACGTGACGAGCGATTTCCTGTATCCGATCGCCGTGTCGGTGGCCGTCATCACAACGTTTCTCGCTCCTTACTTCATTAGAAACTCCGATTCGCTGGCGGAGTGGATCGGAAAGCGCGCGCCACGACCGTTCCTCAACTACCTCGAGGTCTATCGCCTGTGGGTGGAGCGCATCAGACAGGCAGGGATGGCCAGCGCCGTGCGCCGGCAGATTGCCCGCGCCATACGGATCCTTTCGCTGAACATCATGCTGATCGCCGGCGCATTCCTCACAGCGGCGTTCGCGGCCCGGACTGCCCGGAGCTGGCTTCCCCTCTTTGACCAGCATCCTGGCGTGCTTAAGACCGCGTTCTGGCTTGGCGCGGCGATCCTCACCTTGCCACTGTTCATCGCGACGTTCCGAAAATTACAGGCGCTGACCACCCTGCTGGCAGAGCTGGGCACCCAGGCCGCGCCCCCCGGCCAGCGGGCCAAAGCCATCAGGCTGGTTATTGCGAACACCATGTTGCTGGCGGGGCTGGTGGGCTTAAGCCTGTTCACGTTGTTGCTCAGCTCCACCATCCTTCCGCCATTGAATGTCCTGGCGGTGCTGTTGCTGGGCATCGCTATCCTGGCCTGGGTGTTCGGGCAGCGCTTAAGCGACATGTACACCAACGCCCAGATCTCGCTCCAAGAGACGTTTGCCCGGCCGTCAGCGCCCCGCCACGTGGAACCGCTGCCCCCGCCACCTCCCAGCCTGGAAACCTTTCATCTAGACACGGTCACGCTCACACGGCGCTCACCCACCGCGCGCAAGCTGATCCGCGAAGTGGACCTGCGCCGGAAGACCGGGGTCACCATCACCTGCATTGAGCGCGGCAAAGAGCGGATCTTCAATCCGGGGCCAGACGAGGTCCTGCATGCGGGCGATGAGCTCCTGATCATCGGGAACTTAAAGCAGCTCACCCACGCCCGCACGCTGCTGCTGAAGGGGATGCGACCTTAGTTACCCCCCTCACCCTAGGGAGAGGGGGACATTACGCGCTGGCGCGCGGTTGCGG
>CAZPLZ010000008.1:0-32888 GCA_964587525.1 uncultured bacterium
ATAGCGTTTTTGCACATCACCCCGCTTATCAACTTCCAAGTAAATAGCTTCCCCAATGCGGCCATAGACGAAGTGGTTTTTTAAGGCTTCTCCCAACTTTATTCCTTCCCGCCGTCCCTGAGCATCGTACAAATATTGACGCCTCCCAATCCCTGGTTGTTCAACGGCTATGAGGCGGTTCAAGGCATCATACGTGTACTGACTTCGTCCCAGTCCTGGACTCAACTGTAGTACCTGATTGCCATTTGCATCGTAGACATACCTAGTCCTAAACAAAGGCATCCGCCAGGCGGCCGATGTACTCGCCGCTACAAGCAGTGGCCCTGGTTCATCTGGATGTTTTGGATTGAACGTACTTTCTATTTCCAGCAACTGGTCCGCGTCATCATACCGATATCGCTGGGTTCCCCGTACGTCCACCAATTTAAGCCGATTTCCCACCTGATCATAGGTGTATCGCTGTACACTCCCGTTCGGATGTTCCAATCCTACTAACTGACTGTTCTCGTCATATTGATATTGAGACAATCCAACATCTGCTCGCTCAATACTCAAACGGTTACCCCGAGCGTCGTAAGTGTACATAATCGCGGGGAGACCCTGAGCCTTGATTTGTTCAGGCTCAATCGCCAGCAATCGGTTGACGGCATCGTAACTATACTGCACCATCTGCCCATTCGGCCAGCGTTGACGTGTTATCCGGCCTGCCCTGTCATACTCGAACTCAAAGCGTCCGACCACGGAATCTTCCGCCGCCGTCACCCGGCCAACCGAGTCTCGTTGATAGACGACCTCCTCACCCTGCGGGTAAACAGTTCGTACCAGCCGCCCCGTTAGATCGTAGGCATGAACTAGCACCAACTGCAACGTTGGGTAGCTTACCTGTACCAACCGGTTCCGAAGGTCATAGTTGTACTGCACGTTCTGATGCACATTTGTAGCGCGGACCAAGTTACCAACAGAATCGTACACGTACCTGTCTGCTTCACTTTCATCTGTACGGCTCACCAACTGATTAGCAGCATCATATTCCATGACCACGCGTTGCTGCCTGGAATCCACTTGCTCAATAAGGTTCCCGACCGCGTCATAGCCTAATCTAAGAGCTCGACTCAGTGGATCGATAATTGTCACACGCCGGTTGAGGTCATCGTAGCGCCATATCGTGATATGGCCATGGGGATCAATTTCCTTTACCCGGTTGCCTACCTGGTCGTATTCCACTTGGGTGGTTGCACCTCGGGCGTCCTGAACCGACTGAAGCCGGCTAAGCGCGTTGTAGCTGAATTTCGTCACCAATCCCGCTTGATCCGTAGTGGCTACCTGGTTGCCCATCGGATCAAAAGCCTGTTGGGTGAAATTGCCAAGGGAGTCAATAATTCGTACCCGACGGTTCAAGACATCATATTCGTAGCGGGTTTCATTTCCATTCGGATCAGTCACCCCTAATAAATTTCCCTGGGGGTCATATTCGTACCGAGTAATCGCCCCCACGGCATCAGTGATGCTAAACAGCTGATCGTTACGATCGAACTCTTGAAATTTAGTGTTCCCTTTTGCGTCAATAAATTTGACCGCCCGGTTGAACATATCGAAACTAGACTGGGTTTTAGCACCATCAGCAAAACGGATTTCGGTCCTGAGGTCGCGATCGTTATATCCAAACTCCGTGGGCCGCCCTTTTGCATCAATCCGCCGCACCATTCGTTGCCGATCATCATATTCAAACCGTGTCGTGCGGTTGAGTGGATCCGTTACAGCAAGAAGATTGCCCACATCGCCATAGTCAAATCGTATGGTATGACCATTGGCATCCGTCTGCTCACGCACTTGGCCAAAGCCATCGAAGGCTTGTTTCCACACACCACCGGCTGCGTCCACTTGCCTTACTAGGTTCCCGCTGCCATCGTATGAAAACCTCGTTCGCCGCCCCAGTGCATCTACCACCTCGGTGACAAAGCCGAAGGTCGGCTCATAGCCATAGCGGGTTACATTCCCGAGCGCATCCGTGATCCTCACCGGTCTTCCCTGCCCGTTGTATTCCACCCTGGTTGTGTTCCCGTTCCGATCAGTCCGTGAGATCAACCTGAGCTGCTCATCAAACACAAATTCCTTGCGATGCCCCAAGGCATCCACCTGGGCTGTTAAAATCCCCCGCTGGTCATATTCATCGACCCGTGGTCCGCAGCAGGTCTCGGTGATTTGAGTCCGAGTCCTGCCGTCGGACAGGATCTCATACGACAGCCGCTGCCTGAGCTGGCTTTCCCCATCAAAGACTTCCACAACCCGCCCCAAACCGTCGTACGTAAATTTCCCCCGCTTGGCCCCAGCCGGCAACCGGGGACCGCTCAGCTCCGTCAGGTGATGGTCAGCGTCATATGCATACGTGACAATCTCCGCGCCAGGCCGGGTTACTCGGATGAGTTGGTCCAACTCGTTGTATTCGTACTGTACAATCCTTCCCGTGCTATCCCTCACCGAGGCCACCCGTCCCAAGTGGTCATACTCTAACTTCAGGAATTGCCCCGCCTCATCCAGTATCTGCACCAGCCGCCCGCCTAGGTGATGCAAGCGCTGGGCGTTACCACCGCGATCCCGGAGGGTGACCAACTGCCCTTCCACGTCGAATTCCATCACGTTGCCTTCCCGGCTCCGCATGGTGACGCTGCCATCCTCACGCCGGGTGAGTTGGTCAAAGAACCCAGCAGGGGACTGATAGCTGCCATCCGGCTGCCTCGTGTACTGGAAGACACTTCCATCCCAGCGGTGGAACAAGATGGAGTCATCCTCCGTGGTCTCAAGAAAGCTGGCGTAGATGCACATCACTTGCGCCCTTGCGGGGAGGACCATAAAAGCCCTGAGACTCTTTCCACTCCTCATAAAACGCTATTTGCCACTGATAACACTCGCATAGATCAAAAGACAACCAAACACAACACCTGCAGCACACAGAATTCTGAAAAGCAGTAAATACTGATAGAGAAGTGTATTGCTGAGATTTCTACGGAAAGCGGGTGCCAAGCAGTACAAAAATCCTTTCACGATGAGACCAACAGCGACTAAAGTAATAAGAATTTTTAGCAATCCTCGTCCGTTCAGGACTGTAAACCAGAGCAGAAGTGCAGCAACGCCTGTACATATTACGCCAACCCAGCAATTGTTGAGGCGTCTTTCTATTTTCTGCACAATTCTAAAATATGCCGTCGGCCAAAATATGCCGGAAACTCTTGCTAATGAAAAGTATATACCCAAACACCATCCTAACCCTTTTAGGAAGTCCATTTAGGAATCGCTCCGACTTAAAGCACAGCCCTCTGCAGCGGTACAAAAAACTTGGAAAAACCAGACGCCGTCGAAAGCCCTGGAGGCTGACCTATAAACTTGAGCACGGCACCATACCATCCGTGGATGTCTTCAAGGTGGAACAATGACATCAGCAATGCAAACAACAACGCAAGCTGCATAACACGCGATTCTCAATTTCCTACTGCATGGCGGAATACGACCACATGCTACTAGACATGCGATACAGTAAGGACCTGTTAAACCTGATGGGTCTGTCGAGTTTACAGGATTGTTGATAACATACCTATAAGGAGTAAAGAGATCATTCTGTCTAATAAAGGACCCTCCTGATGGGAGTAAAATAACCGAAAGCGGATTACGTAAGGTCGGATCGACTGTAAGGAACATACCAACGTCTGCTTCATAGAATCTATTCCACATGTAGTACAACCCTGTAGAACCATCGTGCTGCACGCCCAGGCTGCCTACGAAGCCTGCGCGATCGGTGGAGGGAGCCTGAGAGCCACGGGTGGAAACTTCCCCAAACGGCTTGTAGAACGCCCGCTGGATAACCGCACCGCTGTGGTTTGTGATCGCCACCACACTGCCGATCGCATCCATCATTAGGAACTGTAATTGACCACCTAACACGGTTCCCACTTTCTGCCCTCCTAGCCAGAGGTGCCGCCTTAACGGTGCCTGGCCTTTCGGAGAGAACTCGACCAGATTCCGGTTAATTTCAATCCCATCGTACAGAAACGTAGTCTCAGCCTTACCCTCGCGCAATATCGTGCGATGGTTGAAAGGATCATATGCATTAGCCTGTAGATCCATCTTGCCTTCACTCACTTTAATAAGACGCTCCCGGAAGTCCCAGAGGTATTGAGTAGAAGGATCTTCGTGATCATCCATTTGAATCCGGCTTCCATTGCCGTCGTAGATGAAATTGGTGATGAAGAGCGTCGTGCCGCTCGGCGCGCCGGGCCCGACAAACAAGTGAGGGGGAGGACCGGTAAGGTCCTGGAAATCCCGAATTAGCCGGATCAGTTCGTTAGCTGCATTGTATTCGTACGTCGTGTTTTTAATTTTCCCACTCTCTTTCTCCTCCAACCGCAGCCGGTTGCCCACAGGATCATAGGTGAAAGCTTGGAAACCGCCGTCCGGAAAGGTTGCTAGGGTTAGTTGGTACAGGTGATCGTAGTTATAGGTCGTTTTGCCTTCGTCGCTGCGCTCCATGAAAGTGCGATTTCCAACGGAATCGTAACCATAAGTGAAATCCGGCACCTGGACCACAGGTGCCTGTCCACGTTCCCTTTCCGTCACCATGGTAAGGAGCCGGTCCCGCTGGTCATACGTGTAACGCACCATCAAGCCGTTGGGGTACGTCAGGAACGTTTTGTTGCCGTTGGCATCGTAGCCAAGCTCAAAGTCCCCGGCCTGCGAATCAGTCGCCCCAATGAGTTGATTGGCGGCATCGTACCTGTAACGAATATTGTTGCCATCCCGGAAACGTATGGCTAGCCGGTTTCCCACGGGATCCCACTCGTACCGCAAGGTTTTTCCGAAGGTGACATAACGGTGCTCGGTAACTCGGCCGAGAGAATCGTACGTGTATCGTTGTTCAACTGTCGGATTCTTCATCACGGTTAACTGCCCTGCCGCGTCATATGCAAATTCTTCCTTTGTGCCGTCTGGGAAATTTCGCGAGAGCAACCGGTTGCGAGCATCATACGCAAGGATAGTACGCACGTTGTTGCCATCGATACGCTCAATCCGGTTACCCTCAGAGTCATAGCCAAAGCGTTGGATTTTTCCCAGGGGATCGGTGACTTTAACCATACGGTTCAAAAGGTCGTACTCGTACCTTGTCTCTTGGCCGTTAGCGTCTGTGACACTTGTGAGATTGCCTTGCACATCATATTTGTACCGCGTGATGCCGCCGTTGGCGTCGATACTTTGGACCAGTTGGTCATTGCGATCATAGGCAGACAGCATGCTATTCCCATTTGGATCGGTTTGTCGCTTCAGCCGATTGAAGGCATCGTATGCGAAACGTGATAACGCTCCGTCGGAAAAGCGGGTTTCAGTTTTGAGATCACGCTCGTTGTACCCAAACTCCGTGGCCCGCCCTTTTGCATCAATCCGCCGCACTATTCTCTGTCGAATATCGTATTCAAATCGTGTCGTACGATCGAGCGGGTCAATCAAGGCAAGAAGATTGCCCACCTCGTCATAATCAAACCGTGTCGTGTGCCCATTCACGTCCGTCAGCTCGCGCACCTGGCCGAAGCCATCGAAGGCTTGTCGCCACACACCACCGGCTGCGTCCACTTGCCTTACTAGGTTCCCGCTGCCATCGTATGAAAACCTCGTTCGCCGCCCCAGTGCATCTACCACCTCGGTGACAAAGCCGAAGGTCGGCTCATAGCCATAGCGGGTTACATTCCCGAGCGCATCCGTGATCCTCACCGGTCTTCCCTGCCCGTTGTATTCTACCCTCGTCGTGTTCCCATTCCGATCGGTTTGTGAGACCAACCTGAGCTGCTCATCAAACACAAATTCTGTGCGATGCCCTAAGGCATCCACCTGGGCTGTTAAAATCCCCCGTTGGTCATATTCATCCACCCGTGGCCCGCAGCAGGTCTCGGTGATTTGAGTCCGGGTCGTACCGTCAGGGAGGAGTTCATAGGCAAAACGATTCCTAAGCTGGCCTTCGCCATCGAAGGCTTCCGCAACCCGTCCCACATTGTCGTATGTAAATTTTCCCCGCTTGGACCCAGCCGGCAGCCGGGGATCGCTCAGCTCCGTCAGGTGATGGTCAGCGTCATACACATACGTGACAATCTCCTCGCCAGGCCGGGTTACTCGGATGAGTTGGTCCAACTCGTTGTATTCGTACCGCACAATCCTCCCCGTGCTATCCCTCACCGAGGCCACCCGTCCCAAGTCGTCATACTCCAGCTTCAGGAATTTCCCCGCCTCATCCAGAATCTGCACCAGCCGCCCGCCTAGGTGATGCAACCGCTGGGCGTTACCACCGCGATCCCGGAGGGTGACCAACTGCCCTTCCGCGTCGAATTCCATGACGTTGCCTTCCCGACTCCGCATGGTGACGCTGCCATCCTCACGCCGGGTGAGCTTGTCAAAGAACCCGGCGGGGGACTGATAGCTGCCATCCGGCCGCCTCACGTACCGAAAGACACTCCCATCCCAGCGGTGGAACAGGATGGAATTATCCTCCGTGGTCTCAAGAAAGCTGGCGTAGATGCAGGACCACCCACGCCCCTGCGGAGTAAGCTCAGGCCGGAAATTGGAGTACGTGCGCACCCACGCAAGGTTTAATCCCCGGGAGGGCAGACTTAGATCCGTCACTTGCAGCGCCATGGCCCCGCTGTACGTGTTGACCGGCACGGAGCACGCTAACCCCTGGCAGAGCAGCCGTTCCGAGCCAAAAAATCTGATTTGATCTATTAAGTCTCGACTGAGCGCTCCCGAAATGTCCTGCCTGAGCGGATGGGATGGGTCGATAATCGAAGGTCCGGTCAGTGTGCCAAACTGCTGCTGGATCAATAAGGCATTGTTGTTGTATAAGTTCGCTGGATAATAAATGGAACCTGTCACTGCAAGGTTGCGGTACGAGGCGCGGTCGACCACGAAAGCATCCCCCGAGGTCACCAAGATAGCTTGTTCGGAGAACGGAGGGCTCACAAGGCAAATTACCTGGACACGAAACTTACCCATTG
Organism: uncultured bacterium; assembly: GCA_964587525.1. Taxonomy (GTDB): domain Bacteria; phylum Oederibacteriota; class CAKKQC01; order CAKKQC01; family CAKKQC01; genus CAZPLZ01. Next base: position 7,029 of record CAZPLZ010000008.1, read on the forward strand.
TCGCGGGATCCGGCTGATAGAGGAGCTGAACTTTGCCTTCTTGATCCGTGACCACCGTTTCTAAGAAACTCGTAGAACCCGGGTCCTCCAACGAGCGCTTGATCCGTCCAACTCCAGCCCCAGCCGAGAGCTTTACGAGAACCTCCACCCCCGGTATGGGTTGCCCAATGCCAGTCACTGTATTCGTCAAGGTGGTCCGTATGGTAATGATCATCAACTCGTCAGGGAAAATCACCGGTGGGATCATCTCGACGGACAGCGTGTCAATTTTAGGCAACTCCAGCCGTGCAACCATCGAGTTGGCTCCGACACGCGGATCCAGGCTATTGTTGAATGCCCGAATGAAGTAGAAGACGCTACCGAGTTCCGTAGGAAAAATCTCACGGTTAGGTAAATCGTCAAAATTATCAATAAATGAGGTCATCTCTCTCCCCAGGACAGTGCCAACAAGTCTAAATGGCAAGAATTCCTCCCTGGGCCCGGCACGAAAGATCTCATAACCCTCCGCCAGGAAGCCCGGGGGAGGAGTCCACAGCACGTTGACTCTAGTCACCGCTCGGAGACTTCCGTCCGCAAACAAGCGCGCCTTGGCTATCGCGCGCGGGGCAAGCGGCGCGGTCCAGCCTTCCGCGACCACCACGGGTCCCTGTCCTGTGTACCTAAACCCCCGGGAGGGAATCCAGCCGGAGACACCCCCGGCGCCGACGACATGATAGCCGGATTTGGCTGTAAAAAACCCTCCAGCGCTCGTCGAGCCAAAGATCTGTTTTACTGGCATAGGCGAAGGAGCACCACAGCCCATCACCAGTCTACCTGTGCCTGGCACAATCTCCGTTGTAATAAATTTTGGATCTAAAGTTCTTGGATCTATAGCGATTTCACCCGTAGACAGGTTTTGTATGTATTCAGGTATCCTTATAACCTCTCGTGTTTCTACCGGAAGCCAGGTGGCCACGCCTGCGTCTCCGGGAGATGGACCAACAGGGCAAGTAAACTTTTCTTCTAATCGGCGCCTATCGAAATTCCACTCTACGATTCTCGCGAACCTATGATGGCTCGACGCTTCCAGAAAGGAGAAGCTAACTTCTTGGTTCTTCCAAAACGGATCTGACGCGGTGCCTGGATCGAAAGGGAAAGCAGTCACAATACCCCCAACCGCACTGAAACCGGCTGTCGATTGCAACAGTGGGACCCATTTCGGCTGCTCCTTCTTGCGCTCAACCAGCGCAAACCACCCTTCGTTAAAACCTGCCACGAGAAGTTCATGCCCATCCTTGTAAATCACCCCCGAGGAACGCACCAGAGCAGAATTCAAATCTCCGCCGAACGGAGGATCGATCACACCAGCAACACCTGGAACTAGAAGGAGCGCCTTGCCACCAAAGTTCAGGCCCACGACTCGGCCACGTCCAAGCACACGCGGGCCAAAAAAAGCACTGTCAGGAGTAGCCCCGGGTGCGACCACGAATGACTGCAGTGGGCCGTGGATAAGCACATCGTCATTCTCACCCTGCACGAGCACCGAGCCTCCCAACGGTGCGCCCAGAGGTACGCCACCGAGGGACTCGCGCTCCACCGAGGTTGGCAACCTAGCGCCTGGCTTGATAGAAATTGTGTAAAGATGTCCATCGTCAGAAGCCACATCAATGAGCTCAAATTTGATGAGCTCAAAAGAGCCCGATCGTGTTTGCACAGTCCCGCGAACTTGTAAAATCGCAGGGGGAAACCGGATGGGCCCGCCGGTCGCCACCCACCAGCGTAGCTTCCCTGTTTGCGCATTAAGAGCATACAAACGGCCATCACTGCCCCCCACATACACTGATCCCTGGGAGATGACGGGCTCGGTAAATTGCACACCAGCTTCGACTCCAGCAAACGAAAACGCACGCCGATAGGCGAAAGGAAAACTAAGAGCGCGGATATCATCTGGCACACCAGAATTAAATTTACCCCAGCTCAACCGCTCACGCGGGTTCCATCCCAGGTGATCGCTGTTGAATTCGTCCTCCAGCCAATCGCCGCCCGGTTCAATCCGCCCAGGAAGTCCTGTCGTCGTGGTCAGAATGGTCGCGGGATTCGTCACAGGTGTGGGGGGAGAGAGATTGCCCTCCACATCAACGACGAAGATTTGGTACCTATAATTCGCCTGAGGATTCACACTGCTATCCTCAAGCGTTAGAACTGGATCCAGTGGATCACCAAGTGGACTAAATAATGGGACGGTAAAGATTACCTGCGACGGCGGCGTCGTGCGATTGTCAGGAAGCCGAATGAGCACCTCCGGCCCACTCACTGGCGCCGTCGTCCCAGGAGGCAGCAGCCTCACCTCGCGCGTCTGCTTGTTAAAGATGGCATGTTGTTCTACTTGATTCGCCGGCGGAGGCGTGAAATCCACATACCCTCCTTGCCGAGTGATGAGATAAAGACTGGGAGGAGGATCCTCTGGCACCGGAGGTGGCTGACCCCAGGACACCACCAGGGATAAATCCTTGGCTACCACCTTAAGGTTCTGCGGAGCCAGCGGGAGGGTCCGATTGGCAAACGCAGCGAGCTGCGAAAAATTAGCATTGACGATCAATTCCCCACCGGCTGTATTCAACAGCATCGGAGCTCCAGAGAATTTGCGGATCAGCGGGATCTCCTTATTTTGAGCCACGCCTCCATCGTTCAGCCTCACAGCCACCATGCGCCCGACCCCCGCGCCCCACACGAAGCCGTTCCCAACCGTCAGGGAGACACCCCCTAAAGAGACCAACGTGGACCAGAGGGGCACGCCCGTGTCTGAGTTCAGGGCCACAATGGCCTCGCTCGTGTTCCAGATCACCTTATTTCCCGCGACCGCCGGGGTCGCAAGCGGCACGAGGCCATTGGTGAACGTCGTCCATTCCAAGGACCCCGTCTTTGCGTCTAATGCATAGAGCAAACGCTCAGCGAAGGAGGGAACATACACCCGCTCTCCATCCGTGCTGGCCATTCGAGTCAAGGGCCCGGCTGCCAGGAATTCCCAGAAAAGAGTCCCTGAGAATAAGCTTAATGCTCGAAACTTTTGATCAAGAGAACCCGCATAGACCGTATGCAAAGCCTCAGCGATGGTCGGGGGCGTCAAGACCGCCCCGCCAGTCTGAAACGACCAGACAGGCGCGCCATCAGTCTTAATGGCGAAGATCTTCCCCGACACGTCGACTGCAACGATGATGCCCTCAGCCGCCGCTGGTGAAGTATTGCTCACCTGGGTCACGCCGATAGGGCCGGCATTGGTGAACAGGAGGTCGGACGACGCGGTGAAGTTCAAGGGAAGCGCAGCCAAGCCACGCGCTGAGCCGGCCAACCCCCACACCACTCGGTCCTTCAGCACCAAGGGCCCGGAGAATACAACAGGTATGAACGCAGATCTCGTTACCTGGGGATGCCGAAAGACCGCATTCACCAAGCCATTATCGGCATTGAGGCGTTTGACTGATTCACCAGAACCAAGGCTTACAAAAATTTCACCCTTGGCTCCCACCGGGTCACCAACAAGGGAGAACTCGGGGAAACGAAATCCAGGCACAAAGCGAACTTCACCGACCTTTGCCACCCAACGCACACCCAATGGCGGGGTCAAGGAAGCCGGCATCGCAGGATTGAATCCCGTGCGCTGGGCATCATGCATGACCATAGGCCAGTCGGGATCGTCGGTGGTCGCCGCCATCGCTGTCCGCAACGCTGCGAGACCGAAGAGCGCCGCCATCAGCACGACGATCCCAAGCCATCGTTTAGGGCAAGACAAATTCACTCTCCGAAAGCGTGCCGTTGATCTGGTCAATCTCGGTTGATATGGTCCGCCGCACACTGCCCTGGGTGCCCTTCAGCTCTTCCTCAACCTCACGCGGTACCCAAACACCGCTCTCTCTAATCCAGCCCTGACAACTGACAGTCCTTACGACCCGGCCGGTTGCATCGGTGTCCATGAACTTCATCATGAGCCCCGTCTTCCGGTCCAGCCAGATTTCACGCATCGGGTGTTTCGTTGAAGTCACCAGGACGATGGTACCGGCTTCTTCTCGTACCTTCGCTGGGTGCTCCGGGATCAGCCATTCCGGCCGCCACAACCAGCCAGGGAAGGGGGTAGCCATCGCCAGAGCTTGAGCTTCCTCCAGTTGTTCCTGGAAAACAGTTGAGCCGCCATTGAAATATTTAAGCGTCCCACTCTTCGCATCTACGACAAACACATCATTCCTGCCTCCTAGAATCGAACACCTCAGTTTGTTCTTGTCTCGATCCCAGACGACCCGCTCTCGGCTGATGGAATTGCCCGCAGGTGTGGAATCTTGGGAGGTGATTACCGTACGACAGGTGAAGGTGATGGTTCGGATATTGGAAAAATTCTGGAGGTATTTCTCACAGAGCTGTGAAGCCTCTTGATCAAGCGTTGCTGCCCAGGACTGAGAGATGAAGCCAAGGGCACCTAGCATTCCTAACACCCGCACCGGCGTCGAAGATAATTTCATGGCCACGTCTTAAAAGTGAGGAAGGAGTTCTTGCAGTTTTTGTGCGGCGCGGGCGCGGTGGCTTAAGCGCTGCTTTTCCTCGAAGCTGAGTTGGGCGAGGGTCATGTTCAACTTGGGGAGAAAGAAGACGGGGTCATAGCCAAACCCGCCCTCGCCTTGAGGGGTGCTGACGATCACCCCTTCCAGAACCCCTTCAGCAGTCAAAGCCTCACCGGTGGGCTTGACCAGGGCGAGCACGCAGCGAAACTTGGCGTGACGCTTGCGCGCACTGCGCAGCACGCGCAGGAGCTTGCGAAGATTGGCTTCATCCGATGCGCCTTCGCCCGCAAACCGGGCGGAGCGGATGCCTGGCGCACCGCCTAAGATTTCCACCTCGAGGCCGGAATCGTCCGCCAGCGCCCACTGGCCTGATGCGGCTGCAAGCGCCTTAGCTTTCAGCAGGGCATTCTCCTTGAAGGTCAAGCCGTGCTCTTCGACATCCGGCATGTGAACGCCAATGTCGGCGGGTAGTTTCAGGTCCAGGGGGGAGCCATGGAAGAGGTGCGCGAGCTCTTCAAGCTTGGAACGGTTACGGGTTGCCAGCAGGACGGTCATCTAAAGTCTGAGCAGCGGGATCGCTTCTTTCGGGAAAGCCGCCAGCCCCATGCTGGCATGAAACCGCAGCTCGCCGGATGCGAACTGCTGGAAGGTGCCCACCAGCTCCCAGCAGTGGAGGTTCCGCGAAACGGACAGGGTGTAAAACAGGAACTGGCCCTGGCGCGCATCGTATTGACCGGTGGCCTCCACCCGGGTCCGGCGGGTGAGGGGGACACTCACCTCGCCGTCCACAAGGAAAATATAGGGGAACCGGGTGGCATCCTGGAAACCTAGCCCGTAGAGACGCTGAGCGAGGCGGTAGTTCTGCGCGGTGGTGGTGGCTTGAGGCAGCCCCAGCCGGTTGTTGGTGTACCGTGGCCGCAGCCTGACCGAGGATCCGCCGGGCTCCCCTCCAAGGGCAATGCTGCTGGAGATCCCGCGCAACTGCTTGCGCCATTCCTGATCCCAGAGATCGTACTTGGCTTGAACCCCGATGGTGAGAAGCCGGTGGGGGGTGAAGGTCACCTGTGGCTCGAGTGGTGACCAGCGGCGCCGTACGGGATCCTGCTTATTTCTCAGATCGTAGCTTTGCGACACCGCTGCGGAGCCGATGCGACCGAGAGACCATGAGAGGCGTCCCCGGGCTGAGTGCCTCTCGAGCCCATGATAAAAAAGGCGGTCCAGTGGATCGCGGCCGATTGTTTTGTTGAGACGTTTTGCGAATGAGTGCGATAGTTCCAACCTCAGGCCCAGGGGAATTGTTGGGCGCAGGGAGGTGGAGGTGATCGCCCGGTAGACCCCGCCGCGGCGGTTTGTGTCCTCTCCGATCGTGCCGTCATCAAGCAGCACCCGGTCACCGCGGTCCCGCCAGACTGACTGAAGGCGCGGCGTTACGGTGGCCCTCCCGAGCACCGGCAAGCGCCAGAACGCTTCCAGGCCCGGCGTGAGACTCGTGGAGTTGACGTACCACTCGTTCCGCCACCTGAATGTTCGGCTCATGTCTCCCCGCACATTCGCGTTGAGCCAGGAGGCGACTGGCTTCGGACGACTGGTAACGGTGAGCCGGGGGGCGTGGATCGTGGAGAGGGCATAACGACTCTCGCGGATTAGGGTCAGGGGGCCGATAAATATTAATCGCTGGGTATAGGTGCGCTCCATCATCACGCTGGCATTGGCGCCCGGCAACTTCTGTGAGAGCAGCACCCTCGCCGTGCGCTGGCCGGCGGTGGTGGGCAGCTTAAGATTCTCATCACCGTACAGCTCCCTGAAATGCGCGTCGCTGACCAACGCGACCCGGGTGGAAAGCCGGGTGGACGGGGAGAACCTATGAACACCTTCCACGAACAGCTCCCAGCGCTGCTGCGGTGTTGGCCGGATCGTGGTCGTGGTGCGTTCCTTGATGTAATAGCCGTGGCCGCGCAGAATTCTTTTCCCCTTAGCGTCGGTCAACTCCTGAGTCAGCCCGTACCCCCAGCCCTTCTGTTGGAAGAAATCCAGGTGGGCCTGGCCGGGGCTGCGCGATCCGATGTGGTAGGCCGGTGACGTGCGGATGAACGTTCCCAGCTCCTGGGTTTGCCCGAACTGCGCCCCGAAGGGGAAACGAAACTCCTTGACTGGCATCTTCAAGATGGGCAGCCAGAGCACTGGCGTGGAGCCGACCAGAAAGGTGACCCGCCTCGCGGTGAGGTCGCGGTTGAGCCGGATGCGGATCCGTTTGCACTTGATCGAGTAGTGTGGGTGCTGAAGATCGCAGGTCGTCATGAGCCCGGGTTGGACCACAGCCACGTTGGCCTCTGGCTGGACGATGCGCTGGCCACGGCAGATCCAGAGCCCGGTGGTGAGGGTGACGTCCTCAACGACCCCTTCCTCGGTTTTGGTGTTGAAGGTCATCCGCGAGCCAGTGGCGTGATGACCCTCGCCGTCCCAGATAAGGTTCCCTTCAGCGGTGAGGATGTTCTTCACCAGATCCACGTGGATCGTGTCCGCCTGAATCGTGTTGGTTTCAAACTGTACGCGCACGTTGCCAGTTAAGATCAGGCGCTGCTCTCGCTCCAGGTATTCAACCCGGTCGGCCCGCTCGAGCCTGATCTCCGATCTCGCGAGCGTTTCTTGGGAAGGTGCGACGCTGGCGCCGAGAAGGCACACCGCCGCCAGGCATAAGGCGTGAAGGAAGCGTTGATGAAGGTTAGACGATGCTAGCTTCGGTCTGCGGATCGAAGAAGTGCGCCTTGCTCATATCAAAGACCAGATCGATGTCCTGGTTCACGTCAACCTGGTCGTTGGCGTTGACCTGCGCGGTGAACGGGGTGCGTCCGACGGTGACGAACAGGTACGTCATAGGTCCGAGGGGTTCGACCACTTCCACGTGGGCGGTGACGGTGTTGTCCGGCGTGGCGTTGCTGGCATACAGCTTATTAACGATGTCTTCTGGCCGCAGGCCCATCTCGACAGGTTTGTTCTCGTAGGATTTGAGGTGTTCCACCTGTTCATCGATCACCCTCACCTGGATGCCTTCACCCGTGGTGAAGTAGAAGCCTCCTTTTTTGGTGGACAGCGAGCCCTCCACAAAATTCATGGAGGGCGATCCGATGAAGCCTGCGACGAATCGGTTCACGGGCCGGCCATAGAGGATCTGGGGTTCCGCCACCTGCTGGATTTTCCCTTTGTTCAATAACACGATCCGATCGCCCATCGTCATGGCTTCAGTCTGGTCATGGGTGACGTAAATGATCGTCGCTTGCAGCCGATGGTGGAGCTTTTGGAGTTCCATCCGTGTCTCCCCGCGCAGCTTGGCGTCCAGGTTGGACAGTGGCTCATCGAAGAGGAACACCTTGGGCTTACGCACGATGGCACGCCCCAGTGCCACCCGCTGCCGCTCACCGCCGGACAGGGCCTTGGGTTTGCGTTCCAGCAGCTCCGACAGGCCCAGGAGGTCGGCCGCTTCGCGCACGCGGGTGTTGATCTCGTCTTTGGGGTATTTGCGGAGCTTGAGTCCGAAGGCCATATTTTCAAACACGCTCATGTGTGGGTACAGCGCGTAATTCTGGAAGACCATGGCGATGTCGCGGTCTTTCGGGGGAACATCGTTGACCTTGCGATCCTCGATGTAGATATCACCGGCGGTGATGTCTTCAAGTCCTGCCACCATGCGCAAGGTGGTGGTCTTGCCGCAGCCGGAGGGCCCCAGGAGCACGAGAAATTCCTTGTCCCTCACCTCGAGGGTGAGATTACTGACGACTTCTCCGGCTCCTGGGTAAACCTTGCGAACTCCTTCGAGCAAAACTTTTGCCATAGACGTGAGTTTGGCCCTCACCTTATCACTAGCTTTTTGGTGCTGTCAAATGCGCTCTTGGGATTGACCTACCGCAGGGTCAAGGGCTAGGGTAAGCTTTGCGTATGGAAGAGCGTTTCTTGCTGAATGTCTCAAGCCAGGATGACACCTGGCGGATGTTCCGGATCATGGCTGAGTTCGTGGAGGGGTTCGAGACATTGTCCAAGGTGGGCCCCGCGGTCTCCATCTTCGGTTCGGCCCGGACCACCCCGGATGATCCCAACTACCAGCTTGCGGTCACGCTCGCGCGGCGGTGTGTGGAAGAGGGGTTCGCAGTGATCACTGGCGGTGGCCCGGGGATTATGGAGGCGGCCAACAGAGGTGCTGCGGAGGCTGGGGGAACGTCTGTCGGCTTAAACATTGAGCTGCCACATGAGCAGAAGCCGAACGCGTTCGCCACCACCCTGCTGGGGTTCCGGTACTTCTTCGTGCGCAAGGTGATGTTTGTCAAATATGCGGTTGCGTTCATTATCTGCCCGGGCGGGCTGGGCACGCTCGACGAGTTCTTCGAAGCGGTGACCCTGATCCAGACCAGGAAGATCAGATCGTTCCCCGTCTTCTTGATTAATAGCAGCTACTGGGCCGGGCTTTTGTCATGGATGAAGAACACCGTGCTCGCGCAAAAGATGATCGACGGGGAAGATCTGTCCCTGTTCTATGTCCGGGATGATCCGGATGAGGTCATACGGGAGCTGAAGGCCTGGTATCGCTCAGTGAAGTCCGCCGAAGTCTGAACTCACCAGAAATTCACAGGCCTGGTTGAGGCAGGCTCGCTGTATGGCCACCCGGGTCTTAAGCGGCTGGCGGCCGGGTGTTTCAACGGTGACGACGTGATCGCTCGCATATTCCAGGTGGTGAAATGCGATTGGCCAGCCATGCCGCGCCCTTATGAACGAGCGGTCGCGTCTCGGCCGGAGGAGGCCATGGTGTGTGCGGAACGCGCCGACCTTCTCACCGTGTGAGAGCGGGCCGAGGGTGCTGGCGGCTTTCAGGAGGCGCTCACCCAGATACGGCGGCGTACACTTAAGCTCGTAGAGGTAAAAACCCTCGAAATCGAAGTCCTCGTGCAGATCCATGGCCAGGGCGAACCGCTGGCCGGCGAGCGCACGGGCGACAAGTCGGGTGAGCGGCGCGTCCGGTTGATCAAAATGGCGGTTGAGATCCTCGGCGTCGCGGCTACGACGGGTTCCATGCTCGAAACCGCGCGGGTTCAAGCAAGGCAGAATGGTGAAGTGCAACTGCTCCGCCCATGGCTTGGCATCCTGCTCAAGCCACGCGAGCAAACCCACGACGGAGGCCGGTTCTTCCCCGTGGATGCCGGCGTCGATGAGGAGGTGGGGCGGGGCGTCCTTGCCGAGTTCGATCCGGACGAATGGGTAGCCTTCGAATTCGGTCCGCACATCGATCCTGCCTGGGAGTGGGCGGATGGCATTCTCAAGGCGCTTCAGAAGTTTTGAGAATGAGCGCACCGGGAGTTCGGCCTGCAGACTTCACTTCGTGGGAACGAGTGCTCCTGGGACCTGCGTGTAGGTGAAGGTCTTGCCTTCGTAGTTCCGCACGACGACCCGCTCGTCGTTCATTTCAAGGACACCCTCGGGCAGGAGGGGGACCTTTCCGCCGCCGCCTGGCGCGTCGATCACATAGGTGGGAACCGCCATGCCAGAGGTATGGCCGCGCAGCTCCGCCATGATTTCAAGGCCCTTTTGGATGCTCGTGCGGAAGTGCTCGGTGCCGGAAACTGGATCGCACTGGTACAGGTAATATGGCTTCACCCGGATAGCAAGCAGCTTCTGCATGAGTTCTCGCATGACCAACGGATCATCGTTGATGCCCTTCAGCAGGACCGCCTGGTTGCCCACTGGGATGCCGTGGTTTGAGAGCCGCTCGCAGGCTTCTTTGGCTTGCGGCGTCACCTCCCGGGGGTGGTTGAAGTGAGTGTTGACATACACGGGGTGATGCTTCGCCAACTCCTGACACAACGATTCGGTGACTCGCTGTGGCAGTACGCAGGGGATCCGTGTGTCCACGCGCAGGATTTCCACGTGTGGGATGGCGCGAAGCCAGCCCAGGATCTTTCCAAGTCGCTCGTCGGAGAGCGTGAACGGATCGCCGCCAGACACGATGACGTCGCGGATCTCCTTTCGCTGGCGGATGTACTCCACGCAACGCAGCATTGCCGCTTCGGTGGGGGTGGGCAGTTTGCCAACGGTGCGCTTGCGCGTGCAGAACCGGCAGTACACCGCACACTGGTAGGTGACCAGGAACAGCACCCGGTCCGGGTACCGGTGAACCAGGTGAGGCACCGGCATGTCGGAATCCTCGCCCAGCGGATCCTCCGTGCCGCCTGGATCTGCCAGCTCTTCGGTGGTGGGCACGACCTGTCGGCCGATCGGGTCGTCCCCAGATGCGATGAGGGACTGGTAGTACGCGTTGATGCGGACGGGGAAGTCACGCTCAGCCTGCACAAGCTTCTCCGCGTCGCCGCCGTACCTTTGGGCCGAGGCTGCGCTGGAGTTCACGCCGTGGGTTAAGAGCCAGCGCCAGTCGGAAGTTTCGCTATGTTGCACAGGGAATCATGATAGCATCTGGCATGCCGTGGATGGCTTTTTTGTCCGCCGGGCAGATGGTGGCCAGCACGCCGCCCAGCTCCACCTCGTCCTCGCCGGTCACAAAGTAAAATGGGGTGAGCCGGACGCGTCCCTCTAGCTCGCGCACCTCCTGGCTGCCCGGATCGTAATATGACGCACGGATGAGGGAGGGTTTCCGGAATGGCTGCAGGACCCAGGGGCGGTCCGGAAATGCCTTGAGCGCTTCCTGGACAGTGTGGGCCCAGTCTTCCTGTGACAGGTCGAAACCAAATTTCACGCTGTGGCTGCCCCACGCGTCAGGGGCGAACCCGGAGGGTTTCAACACCAGCGCTCGCTCCTTCTGCGAGAGCGCGGCGAGTGTCTCCCAGGATTGTACGGGCTGGTCTGCGAGGGACAGGCCTGCGATGGTGGCGTGGGGTGGAACTGGCCGCGGATCGAGCACCCACGTGGGGATGACCAGGGCCCGAAGCTCGGCAAGCTCCCCTGCCTCCAACTCAGCTTCCCAGAGGGAGGTCAGGGCGGGGTGATGCAGGAGCGCAAAGAGTAGCTTTTCTTCCTGATGAGCCTTGGGCGGTGGCGTGAGGCGGATCCACTTCAGCTTGGCCGCGTTGAGGAGCGGCTCAGCGTTTGGAACGTTAGGGAGGTCAAAGAGTTCAAAAAACCGGTAGACCAGCCCGATCGGGTGGACGTCGCCCCCGACACGCACGCTCGTGCTGGTCTCGCTGATCTCTAGGCTTTCGGGCGCGGCAGTCCAGCATGGCGTTCCACCCTCGCGCAGAGCTTCCGCGAGCCAGCGCATCTCCGGGCGATACATCTTGGATTCCTCGGAGACGACGATGGCGGTTTTGGGATGCTGCACCCCTGCGATTCGAGCAAGCGCGCGCTGGAAACCCGCCACCATGCCGTCCGGGGAACCCACGCACTGGAATCCTTCCTGCTCGTACAGACGGGTCAGGCAGGCGAGCAGGCCGATCCCCCCCGGCACGCTGTCCAGCTCGCAGGCAACGGGCCCATCATCGGTGAGCAGGAGATCCGGGCGCAGCACCATCGGAAACTGGGTTTTGAATCGGTTCATCCTGCCGAAATCCAGAATCCGCGGCGGCTTGCCCGCATCGAGGTATTCCGCGATCCAGCTTGGGGCTTCTCCGCGGACGCTTTTGAGATACAGGTGGTTGGAGGCCTTGAGGAACTTAAGCCAGAGCCGGCCCTGGCGCTTGAGTGCGGCCGCCATCTCCGGGGTGATTCGATAGGGTTCAGGCCCGATACGGCAGGGTGCACCTCCCGTCTGCTCGATATCGAACAGCCCGTCAGCTGGGATGTTCTTGATAATACGCAGGCTGCGGGTCTGGGGGTCCAAGTCGCGTGCGCGTGTGACTAGCATGAAAGCCTCTTGCGCAGGAATCTCACCGGGAGCAGGAGCGAGACCGCCAGCCAGCCGAAGAGCCACGCGAGCTCGTAGAGCACCTCGCATGGCACGCTCAACGTCAGGTGCCTCGCCAGCCGTACCGCATGTGAAAGGGGAAGGATCTCCACGGCCATCTGGGCGACCGCGGGCATGCGGTCCGTAGGGAAATAGATCCCGGAGAAGAAAAACATCGGGGTGAGGCACAGGGTGAAATAGAAAAACATGTGTTCGTTGGTTTTCGCGAGCAGCGCGACCACCATGGCGGGTGGCCCGAAGATCAGGCCCAGGAGGAAGAGCAGGGGAAGCATGGCGATCGCCAGCGGCGAGGTGATGAGCTTCAGGGCCATGAGGGCGAGCATGAAGAGCAGGCCGTAGAAAAGACTGCGCGTTGCCTCCCACAGCATCTCGCCGCCGACGATGTCTTCTGCTGCTACGGGCGCGGTGACCATGGCCTCGTACACCCCGCTGGTGTGCATGCGTTCGTGGACACAGAACGCCATGTCCCAGGAGGCGGCGGTCATGGCCAGGCTGGCCAGCAGGCCGGGGGCGAGGAAGACCAGGTACGAGACATCCCGGTCGAGGAAGATGAAGGCCCCCAGCCCGAACCCGAAGGCCAGCAGCTCGAAGACCGGCTCCCCGAAATTGAGCAGGGTACTGGCTGTCCCGTATTTCCGCCAGGCCAGGAAATTGCGCCACCAGATGCGCCAGGCCATCGGGCCGAAGTGAGGCACTGTGATTATCATTTGTGAGGGAGGTCGTCTGCGGGGTGAGTCCTCGAGCCCGGGGAGGGTGGTCGTCTGCGGGCCGAGTCCACGAGGCCGGGGGGAAGCCGGGCTGGTTGTCTGGCTGCTCATTCGGATAGCTCGAGGCCGGTGAGCCGCAAGAACAGGTCTTCCAGGTTGGACGGCCGGATCATGTGCGTGTTCGGGATCACGCCGCCAGCTTCCAGCCTTCGCAGCATTGCCGAAGCATCCTGCCCGTAGAGGTAGACCATGCCACCGTGCCGCTGGATGTGGCTGGCCAGGCCGTTGAGCCTGGCCGCGGCGCTTAAGGCAGCGGGGGAGTCCGCCGGCAGCTCCAGCACCTGCGGCTCCACGCGCTCCTTCACCAGCGCGGCCGGCGCCCCTTCACAGAGGATAACTCCTTGGTGCATGATGGCCAGCCGGTCGCACAGGCGTGCGGCCTCTTCCATATAGTGAGTGGTCATGATGACCGTGACCCCCTCCTGGCGCAAGTTGAACAGGCGTTCCCACACACTCAGCCGGGACTGCGGGTCCAGTCCGGTGGTCGGTTCATCCAGCACCAGGAGGCGGGGCCGGTTCACCAGCGCGCGCGCCAGCATCAGCCGGCGTTTCATGCCACCGGAGAGCTCGTTCACCATGGCGCGCTCCTTCCCTCTCAGTTGCACGAAGTCGAGGAGTTCCAGCGCTCGGTCCTTGGCTTGGCCGCGCGTCAGCCCGAAGTACAGAGCGTACTGGCTCAAATTCTCAAGGACATTGAGTTCCGGGTCCAAGGCGGTTTCCTGGGCCACCACCCCGATGGATTGCTTGATGGCGCTCGACTGCGGGTCGGCCTGATATCCCAGCACGGTCAGGCGGCCGCCTGAAGCGGGAATCCGGCAGTAGAGCATCTTCATGATCGTGGATTTGCCGGCACCGTTGGGCCCTAGGAAGCCATAGCACTCTCCGGCCTGGATGGTGAACGAAACCCCCTTTACGGCTTCGACGGCCCCGTAGTTTTTGGTGAGATGATGGGCCGCAACGACGGCGCTCATGAGCTACAGCCTAAACTTTAAGACTCGAAGCTTTACGTGAGCGAACCCGTGCCGGCTTTGGTAGCCTGCTCAAGCTCCGGTGGGAGCATGAAGTGCACCGTCTCCGGGATGGTCTTCACCTCTTGGACCTCGCCGCCGTACCTAGTGAGGATGGTGTTGACGAGTTCCTGCACGACCTGCTCCGGCGCGGATGCACCCGCTGTGACCCCCACGGCATTCGTGCCATTGAGCCAGCTCCAGTCCACCTCGCCCACATGGTTGACCAGGTAGGCTTTAGCCCCCGCGTCCTGTGCCACCTCGCGCAGCCGGATGGAGTTGGAGCTGTTCTGCGCGCCCACGACCAGGATTACCGGGGCCAGGCTGGCCAGCGCTTTCACCGCCTCCTGGCGGTTCCGGGTGGCATAGCAGATGTCATCGCTGGGGGGCAGGCTCAGCTTGGGGAACCGCTCCTTCAGTTTTGCCATGATGCCTGCGGTGTCATCCATGCTAAGTGTGGTCTGGGTGAGGACCATGACGTTTTCGGGGTTCTGGATCTGCACGGTTTCCGCATCGGCGACGCACGTGACGAGCTGGATCTGGCCAGGCGCCTCACCCATGGTGCCGACGACCTCATCATGGTTGGTGTGGCCGACGAGGATCAGTTCATATCCCTCGTTGAGGAACCGGACCGCCTCGAGGTGCACCTTGGTTACCAGCGGACAGGTGGCGTCAATGACTTTGAGCTTCCGGGTTTTGGCCTCCTCCCGCACGCTGGGGGCGACCCCATGCGCGCTGAAGACGGCGACAGCTCCCTCCGGGACCTCGGTCAGCTCCTCGACGAAGATCGCCCCACGCTGCTGGAGATCCTCCACCACGAACCGGTTGTGCACAATTTCTTTGCGCACGTAGACCGGCGGCCTGTAAACCTTCAGGGCGAGCTCCACGATCTCAATGGCGCGCTCCACCCCTGCACAGAACCCTCGTGGGCTGGCGATCAGGATTTTCACGGTACCTTTCACGGTAGCACGTTTGAGTTTCAACTTTAAACTTACGGCCGGTGCCACCAAAGGTGGCAATTTTAAACTATGGGGTACTATCCATTGCCGAGGCGAGTCTGCGAGCCTAGACTTGGAACTTGAAACTTTTCTGATGCCTGTTTGACTTATCTAGGGAGAGGATGGGACCATCCTGACGATGGCAGCACACGCCGCAAAGCCTGCCGCGCGGGGGGTCATCCACCTCGCCGCGCCCTGTCCACCGGAAGTTCTCTTCGAGTTGTTTGCGGATGAACCGTACAGTTTCCTGCTCGACAGCGCGCTGGCTGACCCACGCCTGGGCCGGTACGCATTTCTGGGTAGCCGGCCGTTTTTGATTTTCACGGCGCACGGTCGCTCGTACACGATCCGCGAGGGGCGGACGGTCCGGCGTGGGCGCGGTGATCCCATGGAGGCGCTCAAGCGGCTCCTGGCGCTCTACCACCAGGAGCCATACGGCGGAGCGCCGCCATTGGTGGCTGGTGCTGTAGGCTTTGTGAGCTATGAGGCGGGGCGGCTGCTCGAGAAACTGCGTCAACCACGGAGGCCGATTCGCTTGGTTCCCGACCTGTGCTTCGCGTTCTACGAATCGGTCGTGGGCTATGACCTTAAGGCGCAAGAACTCTGCGTGGTGTCCTCGGGGTTGCACGGGCCGTCCGGGAGTTTGGGAGGCATGCAGGAGACGCGCGCGCGGGAGCTGCTGGCCCGAATCCAGGAGGCCGAGACCCTGCTGCGGTGCCGTCCGGCCCGCTCTCGGTTTCAGCTCACCTCGCCACTTTTGTCCAACCAGTCGCGAGAGGGGTACCTTCAAGCTGTGGAGTCCGTGAAAGATCTCATCGCGCGCGGAGAAATCTATCAGGCCAATTTCACGCAGCGGTTCTCCGCAAGGTGGGCAGGGGACCCATATGAGTTGTACCGGCGCCTGCGGTCGGCCAGCCCAGCTCCGTTCGCCGCGTACCTGAACTTCGGATCAATGAAGGCCCTCTCCTCGTCGCCTGAGCGGTTGTTGCGGGTGAGCGGGTTGAGGGTGGAGACGCGGCCGGTCAAAGGGACCCGTCCCCGCGGCGCCTCGACGGAGGCGGACAAGACGCAGGCGTTGGAGCTCGTGAGAAGCGCCAAGGACATGGCCGAGCACATGATGATCGTTGACTTGGAGCGCAATGACCTAGGGCGCGTGTGCGAGCCGGGATCCGTGAGGGTTCGGGAGCTGGCGGTACTGGAGCTGTACTCGCAAGTATTCCACCTCACCTCCACCGTTGAGGGCCGGCTGCGCCGTGGCCTGACCGCTCTTGACACGTTGAAGGCGGTCTTCCCGGGGGGTTCGATCACCGGCGCTCCGAAGATCCGGGCGCAGGAGATTCTGGCCCAACTGGAGCCAGACCCGCGTGGCCTGTACACGGGAACGCTGGGATACGTGGGATTCACGGGAGCCTGCGACCTCTCGATGGTGATCCGCACCCTCATCCTCATGGGCCGGACACTATCATTTGGTGTTGGCGGCGGGGTCGTCACCGATTCCGACCCGGCGCAGGAATATGAGGAGTCGTTGCAGAAAGCTAGCGGGATCCTGCGCGCACTTGGTACATCGCATGAGCAGCCTGTCCCCTCTCACCCTGCCCTCTCCCCCCTTTTGGGGGGAGAGGGTGGAGGGAGAGGGGGGACGACTGAGGTCAGGTCGGGGTTTTGAAGCAGCTTCCAGGAACGCTCAAGGTGCATTTGAATGGCCGCATCGTGCCACTCGCCGCAGCGAAGGTGTCCGTGTTCGACCGCGGATTTCTCTTCGGCGATGGGGTGTACGAAACGATCCGTGCGTACCAAGGCCGGCCCTTCCGGACGAAGGAGCACATTCGCCGCCTTTCGAAATCGGCCCGGCGGCTCTCCATGCGAGTGACGGGCGGCGTGAGCGCGTTTGTGAAGGGGGTGGCGCAGACCCTGGCTGCCAACCGGCTCACCGAGGCCCGTGTCCGCATCGTGGTCACCCGGGGGGTGGGGATGCCGGACCTGACAGACGTCGCGGGGACCCGGCCGACGGTGCTGATCTATGCCACACCGTACACGCCGCCCTCAGAGAAGGCGTACCGGGATGGCGTGCGGGCGGTCATTCCTCAGACCATCCGCAATGAACGGCGCGCTCTGGACCCGGCCATTAAGTCCATCAACCTGCTCAACAATTTTCTGGCTATTCAGGAGGCGCGGCGCGCGGGCGCCCGCGAGGCCATCCTGCTGAATCCCCGGGGGATGGTCGCAGAAGCCGCTTTGGCCAATGTCTTTTTCGTCCGCCGGGGGGTGTTGTGTACGCCGGCACTGCACACCGGGGTCTTGGCGGGCATTACCCGCGGCCTCGTCATCGACCTGGCGCGCCGGCTGGGCATCCCGGTCCAAGAAGGGCTGTTCCGCCTGCCGGCGCTTGTGCGGGCGGAGGAAGTCTTTGTGACGGGCTCCACGATCGAGATCCTGCCGATCGCCGCCCTCGGGACCCGCCGGTATCCCCGTTCCCGGCCGTACACGCGCGCCCTGCAGGAAGCCTACCGCATCACGGTCAAAGACGAGCTGGGGCTCGCAGACTCGCCCCGGCAGTAGCTGATAAACCATGTTTAACATTGCCGCCTTTGGCGGCACTGGCCGTGGGCTCTGATCCGGGCGTTTCTTCGAACCTTGAGGGGGAGCTAGAGCTTAAGACCGTTGATCTTTTAAAAAAACTTGGGAGTCTTGCCCAGGAGCAAGGGATGGAGGCCTATCTGGTGGGCGGGCCGGTCCGCGATCTCCTCCTGAAGGGGGGCTCCGTGGATCTGGACATCGTGGTGGCGGGCGATGGCCTTTCCTTTGCGCGCCGCTTGGGGCGTCAACTGAACGCTGACGTGATGGTGTACGAAAGGTTCCTCACGGCCACGCTCACGTTTCCGGACTTGACCCGGCTGGACGTGGCCACGGCCCGCGCAGAAACCTATGAGCGCCCGGGCGCGCTGCCGGCTGTGACGCCGGCGTCCATAGAGCAGGATCTGATCCGGCGGGACATCACGATCAACGCGATGGCCATCGCGCTTAACCCCCCCCGGTTCGGCACGCTGTTGGATCCACACGGCGGCGCCACTGATCTTAAGAACCGGCTGCTCCGTGTTCTGCACCCGAGGAGCTTTCTGGATGACCCCACCCGCATACTCCGCCTGGCCCGGTTCGCCGCTCGGTTTGACTTTGCGATCGAACCCGGCACGCGTGCCCTGCTGGACAAGGCCCTGGCCGCGCGGGTGTTCGACGTTCTCACTGCCGATCGGCTGCGCGCGGAGATCTTCCTCGTGCTGTCCGAACCAGGGTCGGCGGAGGTGTTCAGCCGGCTGGCGGAGCTGAAGGTCCTGGACATCGTGCTTCCTGGCGCGCAGCCTGGCGGGGTCTTCCCCAAGCTCATCGACCAGGCTCGACGCCTTGCCCCGTTCGTTGAAAAGGGATCCCAGTGGGATCCAGCCGTGGTGAGACTCCTGTTACTCCTGCGCGGGGCGCCGCCGAAGGTCTTGGCACGAGCTGTTGAGCGGATCAATCTCACG
Organism: uncultured bacterium; assembly: GCA_964587525.1. GTDB lineage: Bacteria > Oederibacteriota > CAKKQC01 > CAKKQC01 > CAKKQC01 > CAZPLZ01. Next base: position 25,745 of record CAZPLZ010000008.1, read on the forward strand.
GGGAAGGCTAGGGGTGCGGTTCAACAGGCGTCGCGGCTGCCCGCGCTCGCCAAATGGACAGCGCGCGCGGGCAAGTTGAGCGAGCTGCACCAGGGGCTTAGTGGCTTGCCGTTTGAGGTGCTGCTGGGGACACTGGTCCTGATGGAATCTGAGAAATCTCGCCGCCGGATGATGAAGTACCTGACGTGGGGCCGCCGGCTCAAGCCGGGGCTGACCGGTGACGATCTCATGGCCATGGGCTACACTTCAGGGCCGGGGTTGAAGCGCATCCTGGATGCGCTTCTTCACGCCAAGTTGGATGGGAAGGTTAAATCCCGCAAAGGGGAGGAGGCCTATGTGCGCAAGAATTTCAGCTCGCCCCGCGGCTGAGCAGTCGTGCAAGGTGAATTCTTGACAGGTTGTCGATGGTTTTCTAATATAAAGTATTCTCGCTCAAGCATTTATAATTCAAGCTCTCTCCTCACGGCGGGAGGGGGAGGGAGGAAGAGTACAAAAGGAGGCTTCAATGATGATGCGAGGCGGAGTCATCATCACGCTGTCGCTGGCGTTGATGAGCGGTGGCTGCAGCAAGTCGCCGCCGGAGGAACCAGCGGAAACAGGGGCCAAGACGGCGCAGCCAGAGGCAGTCCAAGCGGACACCGGGGCCGCGGGCGGTGATAAGGCAAGCAGCGGTGGCATGACCGAGAAGGAAAAGGCCCAGAAGGAGCCCTACCCGAACGACTTCGGCCCTAAGGAAATTGATGTCTCCTCGTATCCCCCGGAGATGCAGGCCAAGTACAAGACCTTCCAGCAGTGTTCCAACTGCCATGTGATCAGCCGTCCGATCAACACCCAGTTTCACGACAAGGACACCTGGAAGCGGTACGTGAAGCGCATGATCAGGAAGCCGGGGTGCGGGATCAGCAATAAAGATGGCAAGGCTATTTATGAGTTTCTGGTCTATGACTCCCAGAAGCGGAAAATATCGAGGAAGGTGCAATGGAAAGCCCATCGCCTGAAGCTCTTGAAAAAGTTCAAAAAAGAGCACCCGGATCGATACACGCTGCTCTTCGAGGACCGCAGCCCTGAGGCTGAGGCCGAGAAGCAGCTGCCTGGCTGGTAAACTTAGAGTAAAACCCTATGCCTGATCCGACCCCGACTTCATCCCCCGCACCCGCAGCGCCGCCGGCTCCCCAGACGCCACAGGCTCAGCAGATGCCTCAGGCGCCTCCGGCTCCGCAAGCCCCTGAGGGTTTCTACGAGCAGGTCACTCGCCGCAAGTTCATCGTCTGGGCGGGCTGGGGGATCTTCTGGGTGTACATCGCCGGGGCGCTGGGCGCAACCTTAAGGTTCATGTTCCCGAACGTGCTGTACGAGCCGCCCTCCACGTTCAAGGTCGGCAGGCCGGAGGATTACACGGTCGGCACCGTGTCGGAGAAATGGCTCAAGGATTACCGCACCTGGGTCATCCGCAACCAGAAGGGCATTTACGCAGTCTGGGCGCGCTGCACCCATCTGGGCTGTACCCCGCGTTGGTTCAGCAACGAGAGCCGGTTCCGCTGCCCCTGTCATGGCAGCAACTACAACATCGAGGCGGATGTGATTGCAGGGCCAGCACCGCGCCCGATGTACCGCTGCTGTGTCTGGCTGGATGATGTAGGGATTATCAATGTGGACAAAGGGGTGGGCGTCATCCTGTCCACCACGGATAAGGCGAAGCGTACGAAGCCTCCATATTTCATTGAATATGCGTGAGCTCTTCGAGGAGGAGTGTTGATGAATAAAGAAGAACTGATGAAGAAGGCCGAGGAACTCAAGGTCCAGGTCAAGGAGTCACAGATCTGGAAGTCCATGTTCCGGCATGACTTCCTTGACACGCCCAGGAACAGGACCAAGCGCATTTTCGACAACATCTGGCTGCACCTGCATCCGGTTCGGATCCCAAGGATTACCGCCCGGCTCACGCACACGTTTTGTCTCGGCGGTCTCACCTTCTTTTTCTTTATCGTGCTCACCGTCACCGGGGTGCTGCTCATGTTCTATTACCGGCCTACGGTCGAGGCCGCCTACAACGACATGAAAGATTTGGAATTTGCCGTCACCCTGGGTATGTTCCTGCGCAACCTGCACCGGTGGTCGGCGCACCTGATGGTGTTTTTTGTGATCGGGCATATGGCCCGTGTGTTCTTGACCGCTTCGTACAAGCCGCCCCGGGAGTTCAACTGGGTGGTGGGCGTGACCCTGCTGACCCTGACATTGCTCTTAAGCTTCAGCGGGTACTTGCTGCCGTGGGATCAGCTGGCCATCTGGGCCATCACGGTGGGCACCAATATGGCCGCGGCCACCCCGCTGCTGGGAGCGGAGGGGCCGTTCACGCTCGTCACTGCGGATAATGACGCCCGGTTTGTTACCCTGGGCGGGCACTTCGTGGGCCAGGCAACCTTGCTGCGCTTTTATGTCCTGCACTGCATTGCGTTCCCGCTCGTGGCGTCCGCATTCATGATCATTCACTTCTGGCGCGTCCAGAAGGATGGCTTCGCAGTCCCTTCGTGATCCTTCGACTCGTTCACTTCACTCACTCGCCCAGGGTCACGTAGCAGCTGTGGCTGACGCCACCCCCGCTTCACCGACACCGCCGCAACCACCGCCCCCGCCTGCGAGCTCGGGCGTCGCTGCTCCGCCGCCGACAATCTCAACAGGCGCGGGTGCCACCGCCGTGCCACCTCCGAAGCCGGCTCCGAGACCGGCCAAGCCGTCCGACGATAAAATCTACGTCTGGCCCGATCTGGTGGCGGAGGAGTTCGTGGCGGCGCTGTTCTTTACGGCGATGCTGTGCGCCTGGGCTGTGTTCATCGATTCACCGTTGGAAGAACCTGCGAATCCCAACCGCACGCCCAACCCGTCCAAGGCACCCTGGTATTTTGTGGGCTTGCAGGAGCTGCTGGTGTACTTCGACCCCTGGATCGCTGGGGTGGTTCTGCCCACCCTGATCATTGTCGGGCTGATGGTCATTCCGTACATCGACAACGACCAGCGTGGGGCGGGGTGGTACTCGTTGAAAGAGCGGCCTTTCGCATGCACGGTGTTCCTGGTGGGACTGACCATGTGGTTCAGCCTGATCTTCATCGGATACTACTGCCGGGGGCCCTCATGGGGGTTGTACTGGCCGTGGGAATCCTGGGATGTGCACAAGCCATTTCCGCCGGACACGTGGAGTTTTACGACCAGTCCCGTGGAGGGTTCGCTCGACAAGCCGCTGTGGCCTGGCGCGCTGCTCCTCGGGGCCTATTTCGGGCTGGGGTTGTACCTGCCCAAGGTGCTCTTTAAGAATTTTTACCAGCAGTTGGGGCTCATCAAGTACTCCATCGTTATGGGGCTGCTCCTCCTGATGATGGGGGTACTCATTAAAATTTTTCTTCGAAACGTGTTCGCGATCAAGTACATCTTGGCCATACCGGAGTTTAATTTCAATATTTAATTTAAGGCGAGAAAGGAGACCGGGCTATTAGCCAATTTACACGCCGCGTCCTGTTCGTCATTCTGAGCCTTGCCATCCTGTTCCTGTTCACCTATGAGGTGCTCCAGGACACCGTGCTGCGGGAGTGGATGGGTGTCCAGAGGGAGTTTAACAAGACGTACAAGTCTGGTGAACATGTTTCCCTCGCCATTCACCAGCTTCAACTCACCGATTTTCGCAGCGTCCAGGGCGGCCTCCGGGTGGACCGGTGCATGACGTGCCATCTGGCCAGTGACAAATCGGATCCTGTGTACAAGGACGCACCCCACCCGTTCAGGAGCCACCCGGGAAACTATCTCAAGGCCCACCCTCCCGAAGTGTATGGCTGCACCATCTGCCACGCCGGCCAGGGCATGGCGCTGACCGCGGATGCCGCCCACGGCTACCACAGCGTTCAAGAGAAGGACAAAGACGGGAAGCTGGTCATGGGGCACTGGAATGAGGTCATCCATGCCCTGGATACCCCCATGTTGAAAGGTGCCAATATCCAGGCGGCCTGCATCAAGTGTCACCGGGGCGGCGCTCACGGGAGCGCGGACCACACGCCGTACTGGACCCGGGGCAAAAAGCTCTTTGGTGAATTTGGCTGCATCGGGTGCCATATGCTGAATGGTGAGGGTGGAAAGGCCGCGCCGGACCTGACCGAAGTGGGGGCCAAGTACCCGGACCAGTTTGACATGCGGCATCTGCATGGCGAGCGGACGAGGCAGAACTGGATTTACGAGCACTTCCTGGACCCGCAGGATGTGGTGCGGGCTGATAAGGCCATCGACATCAACTTTCCCTCGGACATGCCGAACGCGAAGCAGCTCGGAATGTCGGATGACGACGCCAGGGCGCTGACGGTGTACCTACTCAGTCTGACCGGTGAGAGGATATACGCCAAGTATGTGACGCCGGCGAAGCCTGAGAAGGAACGCACGCGCTTTCCCTCTCGCGTGGCCCGTGGCGCCTACCTGTACAAGAAGCTTGGGTGTATCGGCTGCCACGGGAAACCCGGCGTCGAGGAGGACCAGCGCGCAAACTGGAACTCCAAGGACAAGGTGGTTCCGAAGCTGGTGAATTTGGACGAGATCTACAGCCGGGAAGAACTCAAGGAATTCATCCTGCGTGGCAGTTACCCGCCGAAGGACAAGGAAGAGCTGGAGTCACCCCCGTTGTGGATGCCGGCTTGGAAAGAGCGCGGCCTGGGCGGCGAGGAGCTTGAAGCGCTGATGGATTATCTCTTCACGCTCAAGAAGAAAAAGGCTGAGGGCGAGGAGGAGTGGTAACGTAACGTGAGTGATTCGAGGCTGGCCTGGGCGCATCAACGTGCAGTCGGGCAGGTCGCTGAGCCGGTCAAATTTGCGTTCAAGCGAGAGCAAGCCCTCTTCAGCCGGCACCGGTACACCCAGGCGCTGGACTTGCTCACCGACCTGCTGGCTCGCCCTGATCTAACCTCCCGGCAGCGCTTTGAGGCGTTGTGCCGAAAAGCGGAGTGCCTTTTGCAATTGAAGCGCGCGCGCAGCGCCGTTTTGTTGCTGCGCAAGGTGACCCGCTCCTACCCGGAGAACCCGCTCGGATTTTCCCTGCTGGGGGAACACCTGTATCGGGTCCATGAGGACAGCCGGGGCGCGCTCCGGGCGCTGAAGCTGGCCCTCAAGCTAGATTCGAAGGACGCGGACTCCCTGTGGTGGCGGGGGCAGGTCTTCCAGCTCGGGCTGGCGAACCTGTCCTGGGCGCGGCGCTCCTACCAAGCTGCGCTTGAAGTGGACCCCAAGTACGCTGCCGCACAAGAATCGTTGGCTGTCCTGTGCGAGGCTCAAGGGCGATGGATCGAGGCCATCGATTGGCGTAAGGCGCACTACCGCCGTACGCACCAGGTGAACGATCTCATCGCCCTGGCCGATCTGTACCTGCGCCTTTCGAACGTGGTGGCCTCGCGGAAGTACGCGCGGAACGCCGTCCGTCGGGATCCCAGAAATCCTGGCGCGTGGTTGGTCCTGGCCAAGGTGCTGGCTGCCCAGGGAAAGGGCGCCCGCGCCGCGGATGCGCTCAAGCGGTTTGTCCGGCTTTCTCACCCTACGTTCGGGCCGTTCGTGTATGGCCGTGACTTTGCGTACCTCGAGCCGATCCTCTCCCGTCGCGACGTCCAGAAGCTTCTGCCGAAACTTCCAACGCAATAGGGGAAGGTCAGCATAGATAGACAAGTGCACTTGATGGAGCGAAGGATTGCCGAGCGTTCCGCAATAGGCGGCTACTTCCTGCTGAGGTAATCGTAGCGGTCTTCCGGGGCGCAGTCATGGCTCACCGGCAGTTTGCGGAGTGACCAGCCAGGGTAGGTGACCTTGCCGCGCTCGTCTGTTTCGCCACCAAACCCGCCGCGCATGTCTTGCACGTGGGTGAACCCAGCCTTCAGCAGCAGTTCCGCAGCTTTCATGGAGCGGCCTCCGCGCTGGCAACCGGTGATGCATTTCACATCTTTGCCGAAGTTCTTTTCCACGACCTCCAAAAAGCGGAAATTGAGCTGCATCACACCGTGCTCATCAAGCTCCATGATGGGCACGTTCTTGCCGCTCGGCACATGGCTGGTGTCGAATTCTGGAACGGTGCGCACGTCCAGGTAGATGTAGCCAGAGTTTGACTCGAGCAGCTTTTTGGTTTCTTCCGGAGAAATCCGCTTGATGTCCATGTTCGGCACCCTCTTTCACTATTGTGGCATGAACATGTGAAATTGAGAAGCGATGCGTACTCGTTGAGGGGGGCTCAAGGGGCCTGATACGATCAGGGGTGATGAATACTTTCACTCTCACGAACGAACAGCTTGCCCGGTACCAGGAAGAGGGGTACCTTATGGTCGAGCAGCTCTTCGATCAAGAGGAGATGGATCTTCTGCTCAAGATTGCCAAGGCTGACCGGGAGCTGGCGCAGGAGGCTGTGAACCGGAAGGACAGTGCAGGTGGCGTGAGCAAACTCTCACTCCGCAACGACCTGCGCGAGGATATCTACAGCGCGTTTGTTCGCTGCCGGCGCATCGTCGAGAACATGGAGCGGCTGCTGGGCGGTGAGGTGTACCACTATCATCACAAGATGATGCTCAAAGAGCCGTTCGTGGGCGGAGCCTGGGAATGGCACCAGGACTATGGCTACTGGTACAACAACGGTTGCCTGTTCCCCTATATGGGCAGTTGCATGATCGCTGTGGATCGGGCGACGAAGGCGAATGGGTGTCTTCAGGTGATCAAAGGCTCCCATCACCTGGGGCGGATCGAGCATGGCATCACTGGCGACCAGACGGGCGCTGACCTCGAGCGCGTGAAGGTGGCGCTCGAACGGATGGACGTGGTGCACTGCGAGCTTGAGCCAGGCTCGGCGATCTTCTTCCACTGCAATCTTTTGCATCGCTCGGACCAAAATAGAAGTCCTCACCCGCGCTGGTCGCTGATCTGCTGCTACAATGCCGCGCGCAACAACCCCTACAAGGAATCACCCCATCCACGCTACTCCTTCCTGGAGAAATGGCCTGACGAGAGGGTCAAAGAGATTGGCCGCCGGCAGTGGGAGGCGTTGCAAAAGACCCTCGTCGCATGACCTACGGCCGGTGCCACCGAAAGTGGCAGTTTTAAATTATGGGGTACCATCCATTGCCGAGGCGAGTCTGCGAGCCTA